>JAKSVE010000009.1 GCA_024408295.1 Bacilli bacterium | reverse complement strand
GTGCAGTATTCTCGATAATCGATGAGACTGGACCATTATCGGATAACGAAGACTATAAAGACCATATGGCATTCACATCTAGCGTTGTTGCAAAGATGTCAGAAATAGGTGGGCCTAGATGTTGTAAGAGAAACGCTTTTATCTCTTTGAGCGCAGCGGTTGAACATGCGAAAGAGAAATATGATGTAGAGCTAGAACTCTCGTCGGTTATCTGCGAATTCTCTCCAAGAAATATGCAGTGCATCAAAGATAGGTGCCCATTCTATAAAGGTTAAAACAACGGCTAAAAATGAACGGAGACAATGTGTCTCTTTTCTTTTTATGCAAAGAATATTGACAATTCGTAGTATGAAAAGTATAACAAGTGTGATTTAGGAGGTAATCTATGAAAGCAAAGAAGAGTAAAACGGTAGGTACCGCAACGGTAGGGGCAAAAGGTCAGATCGTCATTCCTCGTGAAATCAGGGAAATGTTTGGCATTGAACCTGGAGATAGTCTCATATTGTTCGCCGATACTAAAAAGGGAATCGGCATATTGAAAAGCGATTTCGTAACAGAAATGGCGGAGAAGGAGCTTGGAGACGATGAGTAATACGATTCTAGAGGTTAATAACATAACCAAAATCTATCCAACGTTTAAATTAGATGATGTCTCATTCACCGCTAGTGAGGGAAGAATAGTGGGGTTCATTGGCCGTAATGGTGCAGGTAAAACCACAACCATGAAGGCTATTTATGGATTATTAGAACTGGATAGTGGTTCCATCATTTTTGATGGCAAAACAGTTAAGAAAGACGAGCAATCAATCAAGAACGAAATAGGATTGCTATTCGGCGGAATTGATTATTATCCAAATCAGAAGATAAAGGTCTTAACCTCAGTTACTAAGAGGTTCTATGAGAATTGGGATGAAGAATTGTACCGCAAATGGCTGAAGTACTTTGAACTCGACGAAGAAAAGAAGATCAAAGAACTCTCTAATGGCATGAAGGTCAAATATGGTTTAGCGGTGGCCCTTAGCCATGGAGCAAAGCTCCTGATACTTGATGAGCCAACTTCAGGATTAGACCCAGTGTCTAGAGATGAAGTCCTTGATTGCTTCATGAAGATTGCCAAGAACAAAGGCGCAACCATATTGTTCTCAACTCACGTTATCTCAGACCTTGAGAAATGTGCAGACGATATCGTCTACATCCAGAAGGGCAAGATTGTTAAAGCCTGCTCATCTAGAGAATTCAAAGAAGGCTATCTAAAGATAGAAGGAGATCCAACTAAGTTATCACCTCTAGAGAAAGACAAGATTGGCCACTATAGAGAACACGATGGAAAGTTCTCAGGAACCATTCCATCAGAATATAAAACCACCTTTGAGGGATTCACATTAAGCGAATCTAGCTTAGAGGACATAATGTTATACATTGAAAGGGGTGTTGAAGATGAAGAATCTCCTTTTTAAAGAAATAAGACTGTGCATCCCATTCCAGGCATGGATGTTTGCAGCCTTCTCGATGTTTGTCATGATTCCAAGCTGGCCATCGTTAGTGGCGTTCGTCTATCCTCTTGCAGGATTTATGACGCTTTTCCCAATTGCACTTGCCAATAGAGATATCCTTTATACATCCATCCTTCCAATCAAGAAGACGGATGTTGTTAAGGGAAAAGTGATGCTTGTTTGCTTCCTTCAACTCGCATCGGTGGTCTGGTCGATTCCATTCGGTATCGTAAAGGCTTTGGTCTTAGCCCCAAGCATGCCAGTTGATCAGACATACCCAGAACTAGGCGTGAACTTTGCAACATATGGATTTGTCCTTATTGTGTTTGCGGTGTTTAACATAATCTTCTTGCCATGGTATTACAAAAAGCCAGATGGAAGACATTCTGCTGCTCAGCTGACCGCAATGTTTGTTGCAATGGGCGTTATGGGCGTTATTTCAGCCTTATTCATGGCAGTTCCTGGTTGGGCTGAGTTCATCAACGATTTCTCAAATACAACCTCTCAAATCGTCCAATTTAGCATATTAGGAGTGGGCATAATCATATTCTTATTGTTTGCCTATCTTTGCTGCTTATGGGGCGGCAAGAGATTCAAGAGAGTCAACCTATAATAAGCATTGTCATATATAGACCCGCTCCGGCGGGTTTTTAAATCGAACATATAAATTGAAAAGTATGTGCGATTTATATAGAATCTATGTGCGAGGTATTTATGTGCATTATAACCGCTACAGAATTTAAGACTCATTTTGGCAAATATATGGAACTTGCCAAGAGCGAAGAAATCGTTGTTACAAGCTTCGGAAAGGTTGTGTTCACCACCGTTCCGGGGAAAGTTAAAAGGATGGAAGACGCCAAATCTTTGGTCGGCATTCTCCCGGCAGGAGCAACCATTGGAGAAGACGAAGATGAAAGAGGATAAGCTTAAAGTTTTGTTCGACTCAAATATAATCATCGATATATTAACCAAAAGAACCGGCTCCGATGATTCTCTTGCCTGTTTTTATAAAATGGCCGAACAAGAAATCGAAGGATATCTATCATCGAAACAGATAACCGACATTCATTATGTTCTCCGCAAGTATTTGCCAAAGGATAAGAGAATGGCTGCTTTAAACAAGATTATTTCATTGTTTAACGTTGTGGATCTTACATGTCTAGAAATAGAGCATGCAATGTTTTTCGCGGGAGAGGATTTTGAGGATAACGTATTGGTAGCCTCTGCCTATAACAATGGTATATATAAAATCCTAACTAAAGATAAAGGAAAGTTTCTTCATCATGTCGTTGAGGCTATTCAGCCATCAGAACTATTGGAAATTATCTAATTTATGCATCTCATTGATACATTCTAATGTTCGATACTTTTGACAAAATGCGCAAAAATGTTTATAGTATCGAATGTTAGAGGTATAAGTATGCAACGTAAGATGATGGTGATGCCAAAGACTGGCGAGATATTGAAGACACTGGGCGAACAAATCAAGATGGCTAGATTGCGTAGACGCATTTCAGCTAGCTTGGCTGCAGAAAGAGCAGGTGTCAGCAGGGCAACTGTTTGGGCGATTGAAAAAGGTTCGCCTAATGTTGCAATTGGATATTATGCGATGGTGCTTCACGCTCTAAACGGGATGGATAAGGATTTGCTATTGGTTGCAAAAGATGACGTTTTGGGCAGAAAGCTCCAGGATTTAGATATAGCGATTCCAAAGAGGGTTAAATAAATGGCAGAAAACAAAATCGTTTATGTATATGAAGAGTTTTTCTCCAATGAACCATCTTTAATGGGAGAATTACGTATTCAAGGGATTAGAGGCACAGAAGTGTGTTCTTTTATATATGATAATGCATGGTTAAGAAACAACAGAATCCCCCGTATAGATCCAAATTTGGAATACTTTTCTGGACCTCAATATGTTGATGGTGAGAAGAAGCAATTCGGCGTTTTCATGGATTCAGCACCTGACCGCTGGGGCAGGATGTTGATGAACAGAAGAAGACTCTCTGCTGGGGATAAAACCCCATTGAGAGAAAGCGACTATCTTCTTGGCGTTGATGATTACTCGCGACTCGGAGCCATCAGATTTTCTCTAGAAAAGGGAGGAAAATTCATCTCGGACGAAAAAAATATGTCTGCTCCCCCAATAGAAAAACTAAGAGATATCGAATATGCGGCTTCCGAATATGAGAAAGATGAAAATTTCCTAGATGAAAAATGGATTTCTCTTTTATTGACGCCAGGATCGTCTTTAGGCGGTGCTAGACCAAAGGCGAACGTAGTTGATCTGGATGGCTCTTTATGGATTGCAAAATTTCCTTCGAAGCACGACGAGTGGGATAGCGGTTTGTTTGAATACGTCACCTATGAATTAGCTAGATTATGTGGGCTAAACACAATGCCATCAAAGATTCTGAAGTTTTCTGAAAGAGGAAGCACCTTCTTGGTGAAAAGATTCGATCGCAATGGCAAAAAGAGAATTCATTTCGCATCATCGATGTGCTTGTTAGACAAAACGGATGGCGAATCATCGGAGTGTTCCTATCTTGATTTGGCAGACTTTATCAGATCTAACGGCTGCAATGTCGAAGCCGATTTGGTTGAATTATTCAAAAGAATTGTGTTCTCGATTCTAGTGAAAAATACTGATGACCATTTGAGAAACCATGGCTTCTTATTGATGAAAAACGGATGGGTTTTATCGCCTTTATTTGATGTTAATCCAAATCCGGATGGTATGTATTTATCTATGACGATAGATGGGGTGGACAATTCATTGAATTTGGATTCTGCTATTGCGGTGTCGTTTGCATTCGGAATTGATGAAAAGACTGCACGAGACATTGTTGATGAGACGTCTTCTATTATCTCATCATCGTGGAAAACGATTGCTAGAAGATGTGGCGCTAGCGAAAAAGCAATTGAATATATGACACCTGCTTTTGGGAAATAAAAATGCCTCCCGTTTTAAACGAGAGGCTTTTAACTATTCGACAGGATGATGGATAAGGATGACTATCGTTCCTTTTTTGATAGTCAGTTTTTCTTTCTTGAAGAGGTTATCAGATAGCATAGTAATTCTTGAATTGCTATCTAATTGAGCCTCAACCTGGCCTAACTCATCCATATTGAGAGCTGCTCCCATGTTGGTGACAGCAGTGACGGCTTTCTTTGCGGTGCCAATCACTGTTCCGACGGTCTTTCCAACAACATTAGACACAACGCCTGTAAGAGTCTTGGATTTCTTCTCATCCACGAATCCGATTGGGATGTATTCGTGATTGGATGCTTTATAGAGGGACTGGATGAATTCGCCTCTAGATGAGAATTCGATCTCATCATCGATATTAAGCAACTCTTCAGCGTACTTGATATTGATATCAATATCTTTCTTATTGAAGTCTGTTTTGCCAGAAAGGAGCTTTCTCCAGAACACGGTGTGATTTGGATGAGACATCAACTGGACCATATAGAGGGCTACCATCTGGTTGGAGATGATGACATTTGTGACGTTTAGAGCCGCAAGAGATGAACGGTTGGCCTGGTCGATTAATTCAGCAGAGATTTCAACATCTGGGCTTAAGCGGCCGGATGAACGTAGCTTTAAGACAGAGAGGAAGACGTTGACGTCGACTGAGTCTTCATCGACATTCTCATCCGATAAGATAAGGATCTTTTTCCTACGCTTGAGGCCCGCCATATCATCGAGCAGTGCGTCTAAGTCAAATCTAAATGGATAGACACGACATTCGATCTTGCCTAATCCCGCTTCGGTATAGGCTTTGCACTCTTCGATAACAGACTGGGATTTATCGTTTTCGCCAATGATATATAAAACAATAGAGTTTTGATGGAGATTTTTAGCGTATGGGATTTCTCTATCATACTGTTTCTTAAAAAGGGATGGCATTGCCTTGCTTGGTGTAGAGGCTAAAGAATAGATGATATCCTCGTCATTTTCCTGGTATCTTGCAACTGGGATGGAGTTGCTGTGATTAGCCATGTTTTCTTCTAGAGTCTTGCCGCCTTTTGTCTCATAGAAACATCCACCCTTATATGTGAGCATGGAGTAGTAGAGGTCAGGGTATGATGAGTTTATCGCCGCTCTAGCAAGGATGTGTCCGATGACGCCACCCTTAGAGAAAACAGTAATCTGGAGATCTTTTAATTCTGGGCTAGAGACAATCAATTCTCTCATAGAGAGCATGTTCTCTTCGTTGAACGCCTCAATCGCGATGCTTGCTTTCTTGGTGATGCCGATGATGCCCATCATGAGTTTGAATGAATCAACGTCTGATGCATTCTTTCTGTTTGGGGCTAACAAGGCAATTGATTTTGCTTTATCGATTGAGACTTCCTTCAAGGCTTTTCTAGAAGATGGGTCACCCTCCTTAACGAAGATGGTGATGCCTTTCTTCTCGGTTCCCGTTTCAAGGAAGATATTGTCTATCGCGTCGTTAATCTCTTCTCTTGGTTGATTGGATAAGACAACGACAACCATTCTCTCATTCTTGAATGACAATTCTCTGACGAGATTAGCGCCTGCGCTGCTCCAGTTGAGAATGACATAGTGGTTCTTTAAGTTGAGCTTGCCGTAGTTCTTTGCTCTTTTCTCGAACACTCCCTGGAGCATTGAGGTTGCTAAGCCAACAAGTGCACCGGTGAAGGTGATCATCTGGACAACGGAGAGGATAATCTTCATGATGACGACCGAATTTGGCGCGTTATCATAGATACCTCCGGTGTTCATGGTGAACACTGTGCAGTATTCAAGATTCTTCAAGTAACTTGAGAAACTCATCTCAAGGAGTGGTGCTCCATCAACGATTTCCTTGGACATCAAGAATGTCATAAGCCAAGCGGCTAAAGCGATGAGGACAAGGTTATAAATGATTAAACCTATAAAGATGACAAGATATGGATGGGATAGGAAAAAGAGCCTTAAGAGCGGGGTCTTTCCTCTAGTTGATTTCTTCATTGATATTCCTCTTTATAGCTTCTGGAACACTTCAGCGTAAGCGTAGCCGGACACTCTTTTCCTGTTAGCGGCCCAAATCGAGGCTTCTGCCTTTGTTGGAGCGTCGATGTATTCCTTATAGGAGACTTTCTTCTCTTTATAGTCTTCCTCGGTTTTGTAATACCAAATTTCCCATTTCATATATGTTTTCGTCCTTTTCGTTCACATTGTAGCACACGCAACGCGCTATGCGCATTATCCAAAAAAAATCGCATGTAATTCGCAGCCTTGCGATTTATGGGCGCCAATCGCTAAACATCCATATGTCAAGCGCATATATTAATGGTGATGTTTTTTCAGGGGGATTTTTTTCATGTACGAATTCTTATTAAACAAACACATCACCGACGTCATCAATGCCGCATTCGATTGCCATTACGAGAAAGACGACGAACTCACACGTTTTGCCTTGACTCTCTTTCGCGGTTCCTCAGGCGAGGACTTACCAATCTATCAATGGGTTGATAAGGTCTTAGAAAGCGGGGATTTCACCATCAAAGAGGACTTCCTCCAATTCGCAGGCAACAAGACAGACCTCGGCAAAATCACGCAATACTTCGCGGCTGTTCTATACGACAAAATCAGGGATAGTCATGCAGAGGTTCTAGCCATTTCTCGCTCCATCGCACTTTCAGTGGGAGAGCAGGACTATTACGTCTCTAGAGACATTCTTATTCGCAATGAACAGATTCATAGAGAATACAGCCCTAATTACCAAGTTTCCTTTAAGGCTGAACCCGTCCTACGCGGTCCGTTGGAATCATTCCTCGACGAGAATGAAAACGAGCGTGTTATCGAAGCATTCAATTACGCCCCATTTGTCAGATTCGACTTATGCGAGAGACATGGTTGGGGAGGTTTCCCGGAATATACTATCTACCACGTCATGTGCAGAGACGAATCCGGCAAGACCTACATCCTTACCGCGCCGGCATCAGAAGCAGGATTCGATCCGCTCAATTCATCGATCGGAAATCTATTTTATGAAGATGACCATTCTGAGACATCCGACTAATCATTATCGTTAATTCGCTTACTCAAAGGAGCACATCATGGAGAATAAAGAAAACATCATCGAAAGCTATAAGAAACACAAAGACGAATTCACCGAAAAGCAGAGAGAACTTTTCGAGCTTCGTTTCGGTCTCAGAGGAGAGGACCCAAAGACCTTGGCAGAACTTGCCCCAATCTTCGGCGTAACGCGTGAAAGGATACGCCAGGTTGAAACAAAAATTATCCGTAGATTAAAAGAGATCGAAGGACTCAAGTAATCTAAGTGATTCCCCTGGCGTAGAAGGGGAATTATGTCCAAATCATTCAAAAAGATCCCAATTCAGAAGGGATCAAGACACAGAAGCACACTAAAAGATATCAAGAAACTATCAAGGAAAATCATCAGAAACTACTTGAAGCGGCAAGAGGACACTCTCTTGCAGGGCAATATGTCCTACAAGCTTCAAACACTCAGCATTTACAAGTATTTGATCGAAGAAGGCTCTTTGGATTTCCGTTATTACGAGAAAGACATCGGAATGAAGTATTCACCAGCTGACCATCGATTCAGAGACCTCAAAGATTTCGAAGATCATCAGAAGTGGCTAAAGAAAGCAAAACGACATTGTTATGGCAAGTAGTTGCGGTGTTGACTAAATGAGTCAATAATAAGTGCATGCCTAACAACAAGATGAGCAAAGACATTGTGCCAGTAGGCTTCACCATCCCGATGGCGGTGGTGGACCTCTTGCCATGTCTTTTCTTTGCGCTTGCTTCCATCATGCTTGGCCTAGTTCTAAATAGCTATCTTATGTATATAGGAGCCGCAATATCTTTCGTCGGAGGACTTATCAAAGCCATCTGGAAATTCATCGTGGTCATCAAAAAGAAGAATGTGTGGTGGATGTTCGTTCAGATGAGAGTGGCTATGCCTTTAGGTTTCTTGCTCCTCATAATCGGATTTATCATCGCAGTGGTTCAAAACGAGATGACCGCGTTCTGGTCTTCATTACTCAACCCTCTAGTGATAATAGGATTAGTAGTGGGAATCGTGGGCATGGCTATGATGGTTGTCTTCGCCGCCAAGCTAGATTCAAGTGACGCCAAATCTAACTGGATAGAGCAGATCTGCAACGCCGTCTCTCAGTTCGGATTCTTCAGCACATTCCTTATGATATTCTTGCTTCTGAAGTAAGAATTGCGAATCATCAAATAGCCCGTTAAAATGGGCTTTTTTCTTGCAAAATCGTTGCAAAAATGCGACTTTTGACTATTTTGTCGCAAGCATGAGAATACCACATCCAGATCGCTAAACATACCGCGCATAGAGGTGTATATATATTGAGCAAAACAATTTGAAGGGAGTACTACAATGAACAATGATTTAACCAAGGAGATGTTTAGCAACGTCTACGGATACGAGGACGTCAAACGTGAACTCAACCTCATCAAGAGCTGGTTGACGGATGAGGAGATCCTCAACAACGACAAGCTCATGCTTCCAACAGGCATCCTCTTCTACGGACGCCCAGGCAACGGCAAGACCCTCCTCTTAAGAGAGTTCGCCGGAAGCTTCAAAGCCCCAATCTTCGTAATCGAGGGCAAGTCAGAAAACAAGTGCGGAGAGATTGTCGAGGCATTCGCAAAAGCACGTCAGGAGAAATTCGCGGTGGTGGTCATCGATGAAATCGACTTGCTCATCGCTAGAAACGAAAACATCGAGAGAGTCCTCCAGCAGGAACTCGACGGATTCACCACAAGAGGTTCTATCCTAGTCTTAGCTACCACGAACAACATCCGCGAAATCGAACCAGCTTTATTAAGACCTGGCAGATTCGATAGAACAATCGATATCTCAGAACCAAACGAGGCCTCAAGAAAAGAGATCTTCGATAAGTTCCTAAGAGACCTTGATGTCCCAATGGATAATATCGATACCTCTCACGTCGCCAAAGTCTGCACAAGAACCTCTGGCGCGGATATTCGCGGAATCTGCAACGACGCATATCTGAGATGCAAGAAGAACATGACGACAAGAGACGTTGAAATCTCCTATAGACGTGTGGTCAGAGGCATCTACACCGATAAGTCCATCGACTTCAAGGATATGCGAGTCGCAATCCACGAAGCAGGACACGCCATCGCCGGTCTTCTATTCAAGAAGAACTGGGACTTCTATAGCGCATACTTCACTTGCAGCGGAGGAGAAACAGAAATCCATGAAGCTGATGAAGATGTCGATAGCGTAGAGAAGCGCGAGCAGTCCATCATGATCTCGATGGCAGGATACCTCGCTGAACAGCTCTTCTATGGCAAACACGGTGTCGGCAGCTATTCCGATTACAACAAAGCGCATGATATGTGTAGAAGACTACTCGAAAGAGTCTGCATCCAAGGCATCGTCAACCACGTTGAACCTTATCAGGACAACAACGATAGAGAGGACACTTTCCTCAAGCGTTGGAGGAATGAACGCAAGGAGGCTAAACTCCTCAAGAAGTACGAGAGAATGACCAGATCATTGATCAAATCCCACAAGAAAGAGATCGAGAGATTCGCTAACCTCATGTACGAAAAGGGAACGGTCACCTACAAAGACTTCGCCCTCAGCAAGTAACAATGGCCCTTCGGGGCCTTTTGTTGGTTTTCATCAGTATTTTATTCAAAGGAGAACAATATTTATATATAATATAAGGACTATGAGCATCACTATAACAATCGACAATGTTTGCAATGTCAAACACGCTGAGCTTTCTTTAAGAAAGAACTACTTAAACGTCAAATACGGAAACAACGGAACTGGTAAGACCAGCATCACGAAAGCCATTGCGGCCTATGCAGCAGGCGAAGATATGGAGGACTTGACTCCATTCGGAAGCGACCTTACTCCAAGCGTTACTTTCAGCGAGCCAATCAATGATGTCTATATCTTTAATGATGCTTATGTCGAGAAGAACTTATTCCAGAAGAACGATACATTGAGGAACACCTTCGAAATCATCGTCAAGACCAATGACTATACCGCAAGAGAAGAAGCGATCAGAAATAAGTTGAATGCCGTACTCTCCATTCTTGATAACAGTGAGTTCCTTCTTAACTTCGTCAGCGATATCCAAGATTTCGGTAGAGAAGCAAAAATCCACGCCAAGACAGGACTCTTTCAGGGGAAAGGAAAAGTTGGATCTGGCATATCCAGAGGATATTCAATCGCCACAATCCATAATGACAACCCGCTTAAGAAACACTTAACATCGGTTGATACCGCAGCAAAGTGGAGCGATTGGTTTGAAGAAGGCGCAGAGTATGTGGACGATGAAGGAGACTGCCCATACTGTGGGACTGCAATCTCAGAAGAAATCGATAGCTTCCAGCAAGAGATCAACTCTGCTATGACAGCCTCTCCGATGAAGAAGTTAATGGAATCCTTGAAGTACTTCGAAAAGCTCACGAAGTATCTCCCGGAGGATGAAAGAAACCTCATCAACTCCTGGATTGGTTCGGGCGAGATTTTAAATAGAGGGCAGGTTGAACACATCATGGGCGACTATCGCGCTTTAGCTGAAGAAGCCGTGAAGATTTCAAAACTTAGAGACACGAAATACAAAGAGCTCGTTGAGAGTGTCTTAGACAACACCTTATTGGATAATCTCAGGGATTCAAAATTGAACACATCGGGATTATTCAGCTTAATGGATGCAAGCCTGGATGCATTGGCTGAGGTCGATCGTTTCAACGACGCTTTGGATGTCGTAATCAATGCAACAACCAATTTAAGCGCTGATTTGCAGGAATTAAACAATATCACCAGAGACAACATCAATAGAAACTCAGCATATATCAACGATTTCTTGGACATTGCCGGTATGCCTTACCGCATTGTCGTCGAGGAAAGCGATGCAGGATATAAAACAATCCTCAAGCCAGCCAATACAGAAGATGCGCCAGATAATATTGCTGACTGCTTGAGCTATGGCGAGAAGAACGCTTTATCTCTCTTGTTGTTCTCTCTTGATGCTAAGAGCTCTAGCCACGACCTCATCGTTTTAGATGACCCTATTTCAAGCTTTGACAACAACAAGAAGTATGCATTGTTGCATCAGTTGTTCGCTTATGGTGTAGATAACCTTAGAGGCAAGACAGTCCTTATGGTCACTCATGACTTTGCAATCGTTGTGGACCTCATCAAGCAAGACCTTCTTAAAATGGTCTATTATCACTGCGTTGAAGCTAAATATCTTAGAAACGACGGAGAGCGAGTCACAGAAACTTTGGTTGAGAGAAATTCATTCATGCTCAGAACCAGATATGAGAAGGAGAAGTTCTCGGATGCTTCTAGACCTAAAATCTGCAGGCTCCTTCACTACAGAAGATACTTGGAACTCATCGGAGAGTCCTTCTCGGATAAATACGAGCTTGTCTCCTCGTTCTTGCATGGAGATTTGTCTCCGAAGGATTATCATCATCAATTAATTGATGACTACATGTCCATCCAAGAGAAGATCAACGAAGAACCGGGCTTTGGAGACTTTGATTACAAACCTTGGATTAATTCATTAACCGATACGCAACTCAAGGCTGATTACTTCAACCCTTCAACAACTAGCTTAGAGAAACTAGAAATCATTCGCTTCTACGTTCAGAAACATTACGGTTCCTTGGAGTTAGGCGCGATCATGTGGAAATACATCACCGAAACATACCATATCGACAACGACACGACCTCGGTTCTCGATGACGGGCAATTCGATACCATCCCTGCTCACCTTATCCAGAAATGCGATGAAGTGATGAACAGGATTTAAGGATGGGACGTTCTAATGGGGGAGTTATATTAGGTAATTCAGTAACAATCACTCTTTTTATCTCCTGCCAACAGGCAAATCTCCTAACTCTATGTCAATTTAAGTGAAAAGTGCAATGATTGAGTGAAAATATGGAGATATGATGATTTCATCGGGAAGTCATGCCACTTCAGTCAAATTTACCCTCGCTATCAACAGTGCACTATGAAACGGTGGATGTTTTTCTTATAAATCAAATCTCCCGACCATATTTCGGATTACTTAGAACTATGCCATTTCGCATGTTTGCGACAACCTCTCGAAAATCCCAAAAATTCCCCTTTAAATTCCTTCTTCAGCGTATATAATAACCTCACCTTTTGGTTACCAAGTACTTACGGGAATGTTAAGGAGGTAACTACAATGGATTTTAACAGATTCATCAAAAGGTTGTTCAACGGCATCGTTGGCACAATGACTATCCAGGAGATCGCAAGATACTTGGGTGTCGACGACGGTACAGTGTATCGTTGGCAAAACTGCCAGGCTAAGCCGTCTGGACAGGCAATGGTCATGTTGGTCGCTTTGTATGAAGCTAAGACTGGCCAGAGCGTCAAGAGCATCATGTGATGCTCTTTTCTTTTGCATTTTACCTACAAAAATAAAGAAAAAAGGCGGTAAATCCGCCTTAAACTCTAAAATTTACTTCCACGAAATCGCACACTGACCTTCGCCATACAACCACTTACTGACAAGCATTATTCATAGCATTAGCACCCAAGTCTGAATCATGAGGAGCTACCCCATAACTTCTTGAATGGTCTTTCGACGAACCTAAGGAAGGACCAATACCTCCCAACTTTCACCGAGCTTCAGATCATCATGTTTTTCTTCCAAAAAATAGCTAATCTGACATACGGCTACTCGCACTATCTTACGTTCTTATAGCCCATTGCTGGACATCAAGTCAAAGGCTTCCCTTGAGAGCCGGGATCACGTGTTTCTCAGGCACGTATCCTCAGGCGAGATGCATTGCTGCAGAGCTTCTTGTCGCCCGAACTTATCGATATCTACTTATACTTAGTCAACGCGATGCACAACTATCCCAGCCCCGATTAGCCAATCGAGGTGAACCCTTTCATTACTTCAGGGTCTTTATTACGCATCAGTATCCCAATGCGCTTTTCATCCACGGATAGGTCCAGGCCATCGTACAAGATGTCTTCACCTGGTTGTGGTGTGACTTCATGGAAATAAATTTTCAAAGAGCAATTCGCTTGGGGCATCTAAGCCCCTTGCGATTCCAACCCATCACCGTGTGGTGTGGTTTTGGAAGTGATGAGATTATAGGCTCGCTCAATCTTCTATTTCAAGCCGCCTGCTACCCGTTGTCGCATTTATGCGAAACTCATGCGTTATCTATATTTTTTATAGACTTTGTATGCTATTTCGCTCGTGGAGTCAACATGTCTTGTGACTAGATGATAGAAAGGTTTTCCATCATATGTTGGGGTTGTGTCTATTGTGCCGATTGAGATGTAACAATCTCCTATTGTGGATTTGTCGAAATCCTTCTTTCCTATGGTTATGTCCAACACGCTTCTTAAGAAAGAAACCGTGTAGATGCTTGGATTGTTTTGATTTGCCAATTCATGGATGTCAAATCTGCTATCTAGGTTTGAAAGTTCCTCTGTTTCGACATGCTTAAGCATCTTTTTGAATGATAAGATGCCGTATTGCTGGAGAGGTTTGAATAGCTGCTCGCATTCATCTCCAAGGAATTTCCTTTTGATGACGTCGATGCAGTTTCCGGTGTAGCCCAAATGGGCGAAGTAGTCGTTATAGGCTTTTAAGAGTTTTTTGGATTCTTGAGTGAGCCCAAGAGCCTTTGAGACGAAGTGAGCCTTCAAGATCTCGCATCTTATGAAGGCTGCGCCTTTATCAGATCCGTGTCTTAATGGCTCATTCTGTTTTTCCTTATCATTGATTAAGGAGTGGATGTATTCAAAATTGATCATTTTTGTAAATACCTCTTTTCTTTTTAATTAGAAGATTTAAAAAGGTGGTTTGAATAAAGCGAGTTGTCAAAGAACGGGTGTGTCGGATAACTAAATCCGGACATTATGTACAGGGATCACGCCTCCATCGATGGGGGTTGGTGAAGCGATGTGGGCAAGAGTATATAACAAACGATTCCTGAAAATCAAAACCTTTTTGAGTAAAAACCGATATATTCGCAAAAGTGCGATTCAATCAAATGTTTTGACCCTATTTTGATAAGCGTTTCTCATCTTTGCGACTAACTCTCCCAGAAGCTATTTACATACACAATAATTGGAATATAGTAATGCCATCGCAGCTAGTGAGTTGGCTGCATCCTACAACCTCCTTTCTAACTTACGCTCTAAGTCTCAGCTCACGCCCGATCCTCCTTATGTTCATTTCACGGGCAGATCTAGAGAATCAACCACGGTGTGCGCCGTGGTTTTTTCGTGCTTGATCTAGCTTTTCTCACATCTGCGACAAATAGGGGTCCAAAGCCTTATATATTCATTGAATTCAAATAGAATATCGACATACCCAGAAAGAGGGAGAAGCTTATGATGGAAAATAGAATCACACTAGAAGACATCGCTGGTTACGATGATCAAAAAGAAGAAGCGAGGAAGATAATCAACGTCCTCAAGAACTATGACAAATTCAAGTCCATGGGCGCATATATATCAAAAGGACTTGTGCTCTCGGGACCATGCGGGACAGGAAAGACAAGCTTAGCAAAGGCTATTGCGAATGAATCGGGTGTTCCGTTTTTTGAATTAGAATGCAAAGGAATGAGCGATGAAGATAACACGATAGACGAGATAAGAATGATTTTTGCAAAAGCACGTAATAACGCGCCAAGTATTGTTTTTATTGATGAAGTTGATGAATTTGTCACATCTAGAACGTTCATGTCAGATTCTTCTAGAAAAACTTTGAAGGTACTTTTAACAGAGATAGATGGCATTAATTCCAATGAAGGAGTTTTGGTTATCGTTACAACGAATTTCAAAGAAGAATTACCTTATGCCTTAACTAGAAGCGGCAGGATGGACAAGAAGATCAACATGCCTATTCCTGATGCGAAATCACGTTACGAAATCACCAATTATTATTTGAGAAAGAATGCGATTTTTGATGGCATTTCAACAATTGAGTTATCCTCTAGACTCGGCGGATTCTCCGGTGCTGATATCAAGACATTGGTAAACGAAACCCTCATTGATTGCTTAAGCAATGGCAAGTCGGATATCACTTTAGAAGATTTTGATAAGATAATCCCTGTTGTTCGATTCCAGGAAATAAAAAAGAATAAAGCAGCAGTTCCTGAATTCGTCTGTGTACATGAAGCAGGACACTTCCTTGTCAGTTATCTATTAACTGGAAATATTGGCTCCCTCACCGTTGAACAGTATGGTGATGTAAAAGGAGCGCATGTGAATGAGTACGACGATGGGGAAGAAGAGGAATCGGAGGAAGTTCGTGGACTAGTAAGCAATATCAAGAAGGAAATCGCCGTTTTACTAGCAGGAAACGTTGCTGAAAAGATAAAGATGAACGGAGATTGCTCAACTGGTTCTAGAAGCGATATAACACGCGCTATAGCATTGGCCGAGGAAGTCGCATCAAGTGGAGTGGATGGATATGATCTTTTCTACGTTAAAGATGCAGACGGGCCAACGTTCATGAAGCAGAAACCTCAAGAAACCCTTGAACAGAAAAACTACAAGAGTGCGATATTGAAAGAAGCATCGGACACGGCAGAAAGATTGATTATGGCGAATATGAATCTATTCGATGCCGTCGTAAGTCAGCTGAAGGTAAAGAGGAGGCTTTCAAAAGAACAATTATCCAAGATTGTTGGAGCTTCAAAGAATGATGTTATCTATGATAACGTTAAGTCATATCTTCCTACTTTAGATGTCATTTCAACATCATTCATCCAGGAAGAGATGAACGTCAGCTTCACAAAGGCCAACAGGATAGTTAAAAGATTAGAAAGCGAAGGCTTAATTGAACCTTCCTACGAGAACGGAAACCATAGGATAATTAAATAATAGGAGAGAGATACATGTTAGGTGCACTTATTGGCGATTACATCGGAAGTCAGTACGAATTCAATTCATCAAACGCAAAGAATTATTATAAGAGCAAAGAAGAATTCCCTCTTTTCACAAGGCTGAACAGCTTTACAGACGATTCTTTCATGACGACCGCGGTCGCTGAATCGCTTCTAAACACAAACTTAGATGTCGTAGATTATGATTCTTTGAAAAAGATCGTCGTCAATTCCATGGTCAAATGGTTCAGAGCTTATCCTGATGCTGGATATGGTGGATATTTCTTTTCTTGGCTCCAGGATAATGATCGTAAGCCTTATGGGTCTTATGGAAATGGTGCTGCTATGAGAATATCACCTGTTGGCTGGGTCGCTAGAAATGAAGAAGAGGTCAAGGCACTATCTAGAGCAGTAACCGAGATTTCGCACAATCATCCAGAAGGTATAAAAGGCGCTGAAGCTGTTGCCATGTGCATTTTCCTAGCTCGAAATGGATATACAAAGGAACAGATAAAAGAAAGAGTCATAAAAGACTATTATCCAAACGTTGATAAGTATGATTACAAAGAGTTAGTTAAAAACTACAGAATGGATGAGACATGCCAGAACAGCGTGCCTCAGGCTATCTATTGTTTCTTATCATCTAATAACTTTGAAGAGTGTTTAAGAAAATCCATCTACATAGGTGGAGACTCTGACACAATCGCCGCTATTTCTTGCTCAATTGCAGAGGCATTTTACAAGGAAATCCCTGCAAATATAGCAGATACCGTCATAAAAATGATGCCTAAGAAGATGTATTCAGTCCTTCTTAGTTTTAAAACTGAATTGACAAAGTAGTTGCATATAAGACAATAAAAATATGGAAAAAGCATTACCGTTGGAATTACTTAAAAACGTAACTGAATTCGTTGAGAAGTACTACACCGAACATGAGATATTGTATTCGGTAGCGGCACCTTCTCGAGAGGACTCTGTTTCGTCTTCGAGGACAAAGCGTGGTCATAGAGGCGAAAGAGTGTTATATGACATGTGTTTATCAACCATGCCTGATTTTGAGGTTAAGGAGAAGACGTTCGCTGAGATGTTATTCTCTTGCATCGACAAGAAAGGCGTGAAGGACTCAGAAATATACAAAAAGGCCAATGTAGATAGAAAACTATTCTCAAAAATCCGCTCAGACATCAATTACAAACCTAGTAAGAAAACAGCAATCTCCTTATGTATCGCATTAGAACTAGACATCGATAGGGCCCTAGATTTGCTTCATAGAGCAGGGTTCACGTTATCATGTTCAAATAAAGGCGACTTGATTGTCAGATACTTCATTCAGAACAAAATCTATGATTTGTTGTTGCTAAACCAAACGTTAGAACACTTCGATCAGCCAATCCTCAACTGTTAGGGTTGGCTTTTTTAAATGTCGCATTGGAAGCGACCATTTTGAATTGGCATCAACCTAGAATATGGGGCATAGACAACAGGAGGAATAAAACATGGAAAAGTTGGTCGAATTAGTCTTTGTTCTCGATATGTCTGGCTCAATGTCAGGCTTAGAGGACGACACAATTGGAGGATATAACTCCATCCTCAAAAAACAGAGAGAAGAAGGTAATGTCAGAGTGACAACAACACTCTTCAATACTGAATTGAAAATGGTTCACGACGGGAAAGATATCAAAGATGTCAAACCTCTCACATCTGAGGATTACATCCCACACGGCTGCACCGCTTTATATGATGCAATTGGATTCACAATCTCAAGAGTCACTGCATCGCAATCATTGTTAGAGGAGGATAAAAAACCTTCAAAAACACTCATGGTCATCACTACAGATGGATATGAAAATAGCAGCAGAGAATTTACCAAGAAATCGGTTAAAGCCCTAATTGAAGCAAAGAAAGCCTGTGGATGGGAATTCTTGTTCTTAGGAGCGAACATCGATGCCGCAGAAACGGCGGAAGGGTTCGGTATATCAAAAGATTACTCAGCTAGTTATGTCTCTGATCATAGAGGCACAAGGACGATGTATTGTTGCATCGAAAGAACGGTCGATGAACTCAAAACGACAGGAAAAGTTAAGAAAGACTGGAAACGTGTATTAGAGAAAGACGCTGAGGAAAATAAGTAGTAAATGAGACGGCTATGAAAAATAGCTGTCTTTTTTGCCATTTTTTCAAAACTCGTTGGTAAAAAAACGCGATTTCGCCCCTATATATAAGCAGGAGGACCTGTTATGTCAAAGGCAGCAATCCAAGGACCTTCCCCGGAAAGGAACGTGCGATGGGCGACATCCTGGCCTTCATGGCCCTGGCTATCATCCTAATCATCCTCACCCGCAACAAGCGAAAGTAGGAGAATAAAAAGATCTCCCTGCCTCAATGAGGTGGGAGAGATCTAAAAAAAGCATCTTTATAGTAGCCCAAGGCTCCGACAAAGTCAAGGGCGCTAGCCGGAACGGAGGGGAGGTCCGACTGGGCTGGTGGAGTAAAATCCATTGGCCCTTTTGAACAAATGATAGCAATTTCTTTTTAAATAAAGATATTTATATCTATTTAATGATTCTTTTTTAGTTTATAGTTACTCCATGAGTAAATTGACATTAGTAGAAAAAATCATTAAAGCCCACACAAATGATGAACTTATCAGGGGCAACACAATCAAAATTAAGATTGATCAGACATTAACCCAAGACGCGACAGGAACTATGGCATATCTTGAGTTCCTCTCAATGGGTCTAGATAAGGTCAAAACCGAATTATCGGTTTCCTATGTTGACCACAACACATTGCAGAGCGGATTCATGAATATGGATGACCATCTATTCCTGCAGTCTGTTGCTAGACAAAAAGGAGTAGTGTTCTCAAAGCCTGGAAACGGTATTTGTCACCAGGTTCACTTGGAGAACTTCGCTAAACCTGGCAAAACATTATTAGGATCCGACTCACACACTCCAACATCGTCTGCAATCGGTATGCTTGCAATTGGTGCTGGCGGTTTGGATGTCGCTTGCGCTATGGCTGGCCTTCCATTCTCAATGGTTATGCCTAAAGTTGTTAATGTCGAACTCGTTGGAAAACTTAGAGCTGGTGTCTCAGCTAAGGACATCATACTCAAATTGTTATCAATCCTCACCGTTAAGGGCGGTGTCAATAAAGTAATCGAATATACCGGAGAAGGCGTTAAGTCTTTGAACGTTCCAGAACGTGCAACCATCACAAACATGGGTGCAGAACTTGGAGCAACATCATCAGTCTTCCCATCAGATGAGAGAACCTTAGAGTATTTAACCCTCCAGCATAGAGAGCAGGATTATATCCCTCTTTCGGCTGATGAAGGCGCAATTTATGATGAGCACATCGTCATTAATTTAAACGAACTCGAACCATTGGTAGCTTGCCCATCACAGCCTGATCAAGTCAAATCAGTCAAGGAAGTGGGCCCAATTAAAGTGGATCAAGTCCTCATCGGAAGCTGCACAAACTCAAGCTATTACGATTTTGTGAAGGTTGCTTCAATCCTTAAGGGAAAGAAAGTTGCTGACTCAGTTTCAGTTGGCATCGCTCCAGGTTCTAGAACAGTCCTTAGAATGATTACTCAGAATGGTATCTTAGACACCCTCCTTGAAGCCGGTTGCAGAATCCTTGAAACAACATGTGGACCATGCATCGGTATGGGTCAGTCACCTAACACCAACGCAGTATCGTTAAGAACATTCAATAGAAACTTCTATGGTAGAAGCGGAACAGAATCTGCATCCGTTTACCTAGTTTCTCCAGAAATTGCTGCAATTTCGGCATTAAATGGCTACTTATCATCGCCATTAGGCCAGGAATTAGACAAGTTCCCAATCCCAGAATCATTCATCGTCGATAAGAACCTCATCATTGAGCCGACATTCGACGGGGATATCATCATGGGTCCAAACATCAAGCCAATCCCTCATTTCGAACCAGTCCCTAGACACTTCGAATGCAAGACAATAATCAGCTTAGAAGATAACATCTCAACAGACCATATCATGCCTGCTGGCGCCAAGGTCTTACCATATCGTTCAAACATCGAGAAGATCTCCGAATTCTGCTTCTATCAGGTGGATAAAGACTTCAGAAATAGATGCGTTGAATACGGCGGTGGAGTAATAGTTGCAAAAGATAACTATGGTCAGGGTTCAAGTAGAGAACACGCCGCAATCGCTCCAAGATATTTAGGCATCAAGGCAGTCATCGCTAAGTCATTCGCTAGAATCCACAAGAAGAACCTTATCAACTTTGGCATTCTCCCAATCGAGGCTGACATGAACGCTAACGTGTTGGATGAGATTGTTGTTGATATCAATGAATCATACACAAGCGCAACGTTGACCAATAAGACATCAGGTCAGGTTGTCGTAGCACCATTATCATTTAACGAAGAAGAGAAGACCCTCCTTTCAAAGGGTGGACTCCTCAATGTATTAGACAAATAGAAAGGAGGCTCCAATGAGCAGTTTATTAGATAGAGAATTTGAAAGACTTCTCAAAGATGGCTACATCGATGGCAGCCTCTATGAGAAACACAATGTTAAAAGAGGACTTAGAAACGCAAACGGAACCGGAGTCCTCGTCGGATTGACCAAGGTAGCAGACGTTAAGGGCTACGATATCATCGACGACAAGAAGATCCCAGCACACGGACACCTTCTTTACCGTGGAGTCGACCTTTATGACTTGGCCTTCACCGACAAAGACCTATATGGATTCGAAAAGACGATATTCCTTCTTCTTTTCGGACATACCCCAAATGAGGAAGAATCCGCGGAGTTCAGACAGCTTTTAGCTGACAACTGTGAACTTCCAAAGGGATTCATCGAAAGCGTCATCATGAAGAACGCTTCAAAGGACATCATGAACAGCATCCAGAAGTCCATCCTTTCCCTTTATTCATTCGATGATGAGCCAGACACCAATGATCCAAAGAAGCTCGTTGAGAAAGGTATCTCATTAATTGCTAAGATGCCTGCTATCGTCGCATATTCATACCAGGCTAAGAAATATTATCTCGAAGGCGAATCATTCCATATCTGCCCGGTCAACAAGGAGATGAGCTTAGCGGAGAGCATGCTTTATCTAGCTCGTGGTGGAAAGAAGTATTCATACACTGAAGCGGATTCTTTAGACACCGCATTCATCGTCCATGCAGATCATGGTGGTGGTAATAACTCAGCATTCACCGGAATCGTCGTTGCTTCAACAAGCACCGATATCTATTCGGATATCACCGCAAGCTTATGCTCACTCAAGGGCCCAAGACACGGTGGAGCCAACCGCATGGTCAAGGATATGATGGACGCTTCAATCAAGGAAATCGGAGTCGATGCTAGTGATGAGGAAATCTCTAAACTCATCGATAGGATCTTAGCCAAAGACTTCTATGACAAGTCAGGATTGGTCTATGGCATCGGACACGCCGTCTACACATTAAGCGACCCAAGATGCATCCTTCTTAAGCAGAAGTGCGAGAGCCTCTCTCAGGAAGAGAAGTGTGTCGATAAGTTCAATTTCTACTCAAGATTTGAGAAGATCGCATCGGAGAAATTGACCAAGAAGAATGGCAAGCCTTATGCTGCAAATGTCGACTTCTATTCGGGATTTGCATATGAAATGCTTGGAATTCCATGCGATTTATATACACCAATCTTCGCAGCGGCACGTATCGCTGGATGGGTTGCGCATATCGTTGAGACTGTCATGTATTGCAACAAGATCATCAGACCTGCATTCATGTATGTTGGAGGAGAAGAATAATGGCTTACGACGTAGTTTTACTTAAAGGCGATGGCATCGGACCAGAAATCGCCGACTCAGTTACAAAGGTCATCTCAGCAGCGGGAGTGGACATCAATTACCACTCATACGATGTTGGCATGACATCATTAGAGAAAAACGGCACATTGTTATCAGATGAAACAATAGAGGCTATCAAGAAATACAAAGTTGCATTGAAGGGACCAATCACAACCCCAATTGGCAAAGGCTTCAAGTCAATCAATGTTCAGCTTAGAACAATCTTCAATTTATTCGCTAACGTAAGACCTGCAAAGTCATACCCTGGCTACTCAAGATACACAGATGTTGATATCGTCACGGTTAGAGAAAACCTTGAGGACTTATACATCGGAGAGGAGCACGAAATCGAGAATGGTTGGGAAGCCATCAAGAGAATCACAGTTGATAAATCAACTAGAATCATCAGATACGCTTTTGAATACGCCATCAAGAACGGAAGAAAGAAAGTCACCTGCGTTCACAAGGCCAACATCCTCAAGAACAGCGATGGTCTTTTCCTCAAACTCTTCAACGAAATCAAAAATGATTACCCAACAATCGTTGCCAACGACAAGATCGTCGACAACATGTGCATGCAGCTTGTCATGAACCCAGAGCAGTTCGACGTCATCGTCGCACCTAACCTCTATGGTGACATCCTTTCAGATTTAATCGCTGGATTAACAGGCGGATTAGGCCTTGCTCCTGCCGCTAATATCGGAGAAGGAGTGTCTATCTTCGAAGCAGTCCACGGCTCTGCTCCAGACATCGCTGGAAAGGGAATCGCTGACTCAATTGCTTTGCTTAGATCAGCTTGCTTGATGCTTGATCACCTCGGCGAGAAGCCAAATGCAGACAAGATCAGAAACGCAATCGATAAGACTTTATTAGATAAAGAAGGATTGACTCCTGATTTAGGCGGTAATGGTAATTTAGATACATTAACCGCTAAAATCATCGCAAATCTTTAATAAATTAGACTCTTGCCTAGATTAGGTTATAATGTAGTCAAAGTCGGAGGATATAACATGTCTATTCATATCAACGCTAAACCTGGCGATTTTGCCAAGGTTGTATTAATGCCTGGAGATCCAAGAAGAGCAGAATGGATCGCTAAGACATTCTTTAAGAATTACAGACTCGTAAACGATGTCCGTGGAATGACCGCATATACAGGTGAACTTGAGGATGGAACTCCAGTCTCAGTTTTCCCTTCAGGTATGGGCATCCCATCAATCGGCATCTACGCTCATGAGCTCTATAACGAATACGGAGTCGAATTAATCATCCGCGTCGGTACTTGTGGAGCATATCAGGAAGGCATTGACTTAAAAGACATCATCATCGGTCAGGGCGCTTGCTGTGATACTGCAATCCTCAACAGCTACAATTTCCAGAATGCAACATATTCAGCAATCGCTGATTATGATGCACTTGTGTCTTCAGTCAACGCAGCAAAGGCAAGAGGCTATAACTACCACGTCGGTAACATGCTCTCCTCAAACGTTTTCTATAACGGAGATCCAAACACATGGAAGAAGTGGGCAAACATGGGAGTTCTCGGAGTTGAGATGGAAGCTTATGGCTTATATTGGGCAGCTGCAGAGGCTAAGAAGAAAGCGTTAGCAATCTGTTCAGTCTCAGATTCATTCTGCTTCAGCAAAATCCTCTCTCAGATGGAGCGTCAGGAATCTCTCAACAACATGATTGAGGTTGCCCTCCAGGTCGTCAGAGACTTCAACAAATAATCACGAATTAGGCGGTCTTCGCCTTTTTCTTTATTATATATAAGAAAGTAGTTCGTTTTATGGTCGTAAAAGTATCCAAATTAATCTCGACTCTCCATGAGTCAAATAAGTTCAACGAAGAGAACAAAGCCTTCATCAATGGAGTCGCTTCATCTTTAGGTTCCCCAATCGAGTTAAGCGATATCGATGATTATGATTGTGACGTTAAACTTATCTTCATCGCTTCAGGTGGATCTGAGGGATTGTTCTTATCTAATATCTCTAGATTAAAGCCACCTTATTACCTTCTGACTAATGGATCCAATAACTCTTTAGCGGCTTCTTTAGAGATTCTCACATATTTAAACAACAATAGCCTAAAAGGAGAAATCCTCCACGGCTCAAATGAATACATCGCCTCTAGAATCAAAGAATTAGGAACTAAAAAAGAAGTGGGGGCTCCAGCTAGATTAGGAGTTATAGGTAAGCCATCAGATTGGCTAATCTCTTCGATTCCTAATTACGAAGCGGTAAAGCAGACCTTCAATATCGAATTAGTGGATATACCTTTAGAAAAGACCATCGAGTTATATAAAGGCAAAAACGATAAAACCTCATATAAGACCACAGTCTTCTCACAGTCTGAAGTTAATAACGCTTCAAAGTTCTCCTCGGTTTTGAAAGATATCGTTAGGGATAACGCTTTAGATGGATTGACTATCCGTTGTTTTGATTTGCTTCCTGTAATCAGAATGACGGGATGCCTTGCTTTATCTAACCTCAACGATGAAGGAATCATCGGCACTTGCGAGGGAGATATCATGGCGATGATTTCCATGTACCTCGTAAAGAAACTATTTAATCAATCCTCATTTCAAGCCAATCCATCAAAGATTGATGTTGAGAATAATAGAATCGTTCTCGCTCACTGCACAATCCCAACTGATATGACAAGTTCATGGCAATTCCACACTCACTTCGAATCCAAGATTGGCGTCGCCATCAAAGGCGAAGTAAAAGAAGGGCCACTCACGGTGTTTAGATTATCTAGCGACCTTAAGCATTATTTTGTTGAAGAAGGCCGTATTATAGAGAATCTTAACGAAGGCGACTTATGTAGAACACAGATCGTAGTGGAACTACCAAACGTCTCGACTCTTCTCAAGAATCCGTGCGGAAATCACCACATTGTGTTTTTTGGACATCACAAGAAAGAGATTGAAAGATATTTATCAAAAATTCTTTAAAAAATCCGTGCACTTTCATTCTTTGTTATTAGAATAATAAACGGAAAGAAGGTACATAATATGCCACAGTTATTAAAAAAATGCATCGTGGAAGCAATCGGCACAGCCTTCCTTACCCTTTTCGCATGCGGAATCGCAGTTCTCTCAGGAGAATACATCACCGCAGCATTAGGATTCGGATTGGTCATCGTTTTCGTTGCTTACACATTCGGCAGCATCTCAGGCTGCCACATCAACCCAGCGGTTTCTCTTGCCATGTTCTTAAGAGGCAAGATGTCACTCAAGGAAATGTTCGCCTACATGGGCGCTCAGGTCATCGGAGCTTTCGTTGGCTCTGCATTACTCGGAGTATTCCTTGTTAACGTTGCTCCATTCAACACACTTGGACAGAATGAAATCGCTTATGCTCTTATGGGCGGTGTTGACTACAACGCATGGTCATACATCGGAGGCTTCCTTGTTGAAGTCATCTTAACATTCGTCTTCGTCTTCGTTATCCTTTGGGTCACAGACGAGAAGAAGTACAACGGAAAGTGCGCTCCTCTTTATATCGGCGGAGCTCTCACATTCGTCCACATGCTTGGAATCGGCCTTACAGGAACATCAGTCAACCCAGCTAGATCTCTCGCTCCAGCTGTCATCGCTGCAATCGCAGGCGAGACATCTTCACTCGAGCAGGTTTGGATCTGGATCCTTGCTCCTCTTGCCGGCGCAGCTCTTGCAGCTCTTGTCTACAAAGTCGCATTCGACAAGAAAGCTGAAGAACCAAAAGCAGAAGAAACTCCAGTTGAGTAATTAATCTAATATCTCTAGGGCGGTCTCACCTGAGTCCGCTTTTTCTTTATCCATAAAAAATACCCCCTGTTTCTTGAGGGGGGTTCGGCAAAAATCTACAACAAATAGAAACCTATTTAAATAATTATTTTTGCTAGATTATACAGTGTATAGGAAAACTAAAAGTATTGATTGAAGTGTCAAAGAAGAAGCGAATAATTGCCAACGTATTTTTTCAAAAGGGGTACCCCGGAAGGAGAGTCTTATGTCAAAGTTCATATTTGTTACAGGCGGCGTCGTTTCCTCATTAGGAAAGGGCATCTTCGCCTCCTCTTTAGGTTTAATCTTAAAAGCTAGAGGTTTCAGCATTTTCATGGTCAAGTGCGATCCATACCTCAATGTTGACCCAGGAACCATGTCACCTTACCAGCACGGCGAGGTCTATGTCACAGATGATGGAGGAGAAACAGATTTAGACTTCGGCCATTATGAGAGATGGGTTGATATCAACCTCAAGAAGGAATCCTCAATCACATCTGGCAAGGTCTATCAGGCCGTTATCGAAAAGGAAAGAAGAGGAGATTACCTCGGCGCATGCATTCAGGTCATCCCACACGTCACCGGAGAAATCAGAAACAGATTGCTTGACGCTGCCAAGGTATCAGGCGCTGACATCGTCATCGTTGAAATCGGCGGTACTGTTGGTGATATCGAATCTCTCCCATACTTAGAGACAATGCGTCAGATGAGAGCGGAGTTTGGCTATGATAACGTCATGTTCATCCATAACACTCTTGTCCCATATTTGCACGCAGCAGGAGAAATCAAGACAAAGCCAACCCAGCACTCGGTCAAAGAACTTTTATCTATCGGTATCCAGCCAGACGCAATCGTCTTAAGAAGCGAAGTCCCAGTCGCACAGGGTGCTAAGGATAAGATCTCTCTATTCTGCAACATCTCACCAAAAGGCGTATTTGAGGCTGATGACTTAGATATCGTCTATCGCTTACCTCCAATGCTTCATGAGCAAGGCATGGATGATTTTGTCTTGAATCATCTTAGATTAGACGCTCCAGTGGCAAATCTAGAAGATTGGAAGGGATTTGTTAAGAGTATCGAGGACTCAAAGGAAGAAGTTAAGATCGCTCTTGTTGGTAAATATGTCGAACTTCATGACGCATATTTATCAGTCGTCAACGCATTGAAGCACGCAGGATATTATTTCACACACGAGGTCAAGATTGGCTGGATCAAGGCAATGGATCTCACCCCTGAGAATGTTGATTCGATCTTAAGCGGATATGACGGGGTTCTTGTTCCTGGCGGATTCGGAGAAAGAGGATCTGAAGGAAAGAAGCTCGCAATCAAGTACGCTAGAGAAAACAAAGTCCCATTCCTTGGCATTTGCCTCGGCATGCAGATGGCGTTGGTCGAATACGCCGAGAACGTTATGAAGTGGGAGAAGGCTAACACAACTGAGTTCGATCCAAATACTCCATATCCAGTTATCGACTTGCTAAAGAACCAGTACACCGGAATTGAAATGGGTGGAACATTGAGACTTGGTTTATATGACTGCCATATCGAAGATGGAGGTTCCTTAGCCTACAAGTGCTATGGTTCACACGACATCCAGGAACGTCATAGACATAGATATGAATTCAATAATAACCTCAAAAAGGCCTTCGAAGACGCAGGAATGGTGTTTTCGGGCATAAATCCACAGCAAAACTTGTGTGAAATGGTCGAATTGAAGGATCATCCATTCTATTTAGCCTGCCAATTCCACCCAGAATTCACGTCAAGGCCTCTTAAACCTAACCCAATGTTTAGAGGCTTCATCGAGGCTTCAATCGCCAATAAGAAATAGCTTTAAAGCCGAATTGGTAGAGATATCAGTTCGGTTTTTTCGTCCAAAAACTAAAAATTTTACAAAAGTATGCAAAACTCACTTTAAATCTTTTACGTGCGTGTATACAATAAAAGGCACGAGAGGATATAACTATGAAAAAATCATCAATCAAATTGTCGATTGTTGCACTTGTCCTTGCAATCGCGGCAGCAGCATTGTTACTGTTCTTGCCAACTTTCATTGCCAAGTCACCAGTCTCTGATGACTTCGTTAGAAGCTCAAACCCATTGATCGCTGTTTTCAGCTCATTCGTCGGTGCGGTCTTGATCGTTCTTAACGCTTGCCATCTCCCAGTTCCAGCTCCTGCAGACTGGAGCATCACATCAAGATTTGGAGTTCCTTATATCTTAGGCGCAGCATTAGTATTCACTGTCGTCTTCTGGATCATCCATTTCATCACATTATGCGCAAAGAAGCGTCCAAGCGCTCTTTGGTGCTCAATCATCTACTTGGTAGTATCACTCATCACATGGGTCATGGTCACATACTTCTTCTTAGGTGGACCAGTCACAACTCCAAACACAGTCATTAGAGTTGCATATTCTGCATTCAGATCAAAAGATTGGCTCGCAACCATCATGATCTGCCTCCCATTCGGACTTGCAGGACTTGCATTCTTATTCTCATTAATCTTCGAAATCATCTCATTAGCAGACGCTATCAAGAATGGTAAGAAGAAAGCAAAGAAGTCCAAAGCTGAAAAAGCAGCTAAGGCAAAGAAGGGCAAACTCGGCGAAGTCACCGATGAGCCAACAGAAGCAGACAAGGCTGTCACAAAAGACGACGAAGACGCACTCAAGGCAGCTCAGTACGAACAGCTCACAAATGCTGGTCAGAACGAAGTCTCATGCGGACCAAGAGGACCAATCATTGTCCAGAACTTCTATAACAATGCTCCTTACGGTTATGCACCTGCTCCAGCTCCAGCTCCAGCACCTGCTCCAGCTCCAGCACCAGAGCCAAAAGAACCAGTCCAGGTTATCGTTAACTATCCAGAACAGCCAGCTGCTCCAGCACCAGAGCCAGCACCTGCTCCAGCACCAGTTGAAGACGACAACCGTCCATTAACAGCAAAAGAACTCCGCCAGATCATCGCAGAGGCACTTGACGATCACGATCACCCAGAGAACGATCGCCCAATGACAGATGACGAAGCTCGCGCTCTCATCAAAGAAGAATTAGACAAGTACTACGATGGTGCAACACCAGTCGAAGAACCTGTCGAAGAAGAAGAGATCAAAGACGAATCATTAACAGCAGAAGAACTCCGCGAAATCATCCGCGAAGAACTTCAGGCTATGACTCCAGCTCCAGTTGAAGAAGAGCCAGTCGTTGAAGAAGAACCAGCTCCAGTTGAAGAAGAACCAGCACCTGCTCCAGCTCCAGCAATCACACTTGACGATATCCGCTCAGTCATCAACGATGCATTAGCAGCTCAGAATGCTGCTCAGGCAGAAAAGGACGCAGAAGCTGCTGCAAAGGCTAAGGCAGAAGCAGAGGCTGCTGCTGCAGCTGCTAAAGAAGCAGAAGAAAAGCAGAGAGTCATCGAAGAAAGACAGAACGATGCTATCAAGGCTATCGCTGAATCAATGATCACAGCAGAACAGATCAAGGCAATCGTTTCAGAAGAAATCGAAAAGAAGCTCGCTGATTTAGTTGTTGCTGCTCCAGCACCAGAGCCAGTTGAAGAACCAGCTCCAGTCGAGGAACCAGCACCTGTTGAAGAGCCAGCTCCAGTTGAAGAGCCAGCACCTGTTGAAGAAGTCATCGTTCCAGCAGAAGAACCAGCACCTGCTCCAGCAGTTGTCTACGAAAGAAAGACATTCGCAGAGCGTTTCCAGGAAGCTGACGAAGAACTCCTCAAGAACTACAACGAATTGAAGAGCTACCTCTTGTCATACGGATTAAAGAGCAGATTATCCAACTCAGGCGACACATTCAGATTAAGCTGTGTCACATACTGCAAGATCACAGTCGCAGGTAAGGGATTAAAGCTCTACTTAGCATTAAACCCAAATGATTACGCAGATTCACCAATCCCAGTAATCGATGCAAGCAACAAGAACATGTACAAGGACATCCCTTGCTGCTTCAAGGTTAAGAGCGGACTCTCACTCAAGAGAGCAAAGACACTCATCGACACAGCATGCACACAGAAGCAGGGCGACAATGAAGCACTCGAACAGAGCGACATCGTTGCTAACGACTGGGCTGCAGAGCTCAAGAACTACGTCGCATCAGCTGATGATGACGAAGCAGTCGAAGACTAATCCAATCTAAGAATTAAGCGCCTCGCCTTTATGGTTGAGACGCTTTTCTTTTATATTTCATATCTTTTTGCTACAATATTGAGCAGTCAGCTAACTGACTAAGGAGATACTTAATTGGACCCTCATCAATGGCTCTTTATTGGGCTAACAATATTACTCGTAATCGTTTCTGGTTTCTTTGCAGCGTCGGAAACCGCTTTTTCTTGTCTTAATAAATACCGCTTTGAAATCGCGGCAGAAGACGGAAACAGGAATGCTAAGCTTGTTTTATGGGTGCATAAGCATTATGAGCAGTCTCTCGTATCGATCCTTCTAGGAACGAACGTTTCAGCAGTTGCATTATCTTCAATATCCACGATGCTTTTCATGACCTGGCTTCCATTTACCCAGGAACTTGATTGGCTTACTTCTTTGATCGCGTCAATCGTCATGACTATCATCGTCTATATATTCTCTGAGACGATCCCGAAGCAGGTTTCAAAGAGAATTCCTAATAGAATGGCTAAGTTCTTATGCTACCCATTATCTTTCTTCGTTATCATTCTCTTCCCTATCTCCATCATCTTCAGAGGACTTATCTTCCTCGTTAAGAAAATCTCTAGGACAAAAGATGAAGTGGAGATGTCAGAATCTGATTTCAACTCCATTATCGATTTGAATGAGAAGGAAGGCTTGCTTGAAGAAAACGAATCTGATTTGATTCAGGCATCTTTTGATTTCACAGACACTTCCGTTAAGGAAGTCTTGACTAGAAAGAACAAGATGTTCGAGATTGACTTGCAGGGTCTCACCAACAAGAAATTAGCGGAGATGATTTGCTCCACAAAATATTCTCGTATCCCTGTTTACTACGGAGATAGAAACAAGATTGTTGGAACGGTCATAGTTAAGAACTATCTTGCCGCTTATCTTAAGAACCCAAACATCAAACTTAGAAACTATATCGAAAAGCCATATATCGTCTCCCCATCCATTAAGATGGACGACTTAGTAGACGGCTTTAGAAATAACCATACTCAGATCGCTTTCGTATACAAAGACAAAGAACTCATCGGCATGGTCACGATGGAAGATGTTCTTGAAGAATTAGTCGGTCCGATTGCAGAACGTATCGTTCAGGAGGGCACAAAATGATAGTCCTCTATTCGATAATTATTGTTATCTGTATCATCCTTTCTTCGATGTTCTCGGCTATGGATATGTCATATTCATCCGTCAACCGCTTGAAGCTAAAAAGACACGCTTCTAGAGGAGAAAAATCCGCAAAACGCGCATTATTCTACGTAGATAACTATGATACAACCATCGCAAGCATCCTGTTTGGCAACGATTTTGTCAACATTTTGGCTTCATCTATCGCCTCGCTTTTAGGTATTGCTATATTCACTGAGAATGGTTGGAATGTCGCAAACGCATCAACTGTTGCAGATTTATTCTTGCTCGTCGTCCTTTTGATTTTTGGAGAAATCATCCCTAAGGAACTTGCTAAGTCGCACTCATTCAAGTTATCCAAATTCTTTGTTCCAGTTGTAGGAATCATCAGAATCATCTTCTTCCCATTTGTCTATCCAACAAGCAAATTCGCAACAGCGATAACTTCCCCTCTTATCGAAGCAGCACCTGAAGAGGAAGCGGTGGCAACCGATGAAGAGCTTCAGGCAATGGTAGACCAGATTGAGAGAGAAGGAATCATCGATGAAGACCAGAAAGAACTCCTATCTAAGTCAATAGACTTCAAGGAAACTTCTTGCTACGAGATCATGACTCCTAGAGTCAAGGTCTTTGCCTATGACATCGAGACTCCTTTTGAAGAATTCTTGAAGCATGAAGAAGCGTTCAAACATTCTAGAATCCCTGTCTATAAAGAAAACTTGGATCACATCATTGGATTCATTCCGGTTAAGACTCTATTAAGACGTATGGTCAAAGAGGGCAACAAGGTTGATATCAATAAGGTTTTATTACCTCTTATCTCCGTACCTCGCACAATGACTATCTCTTTTGTCATGGCTATGATGAAAGAAACTCACAATCACATCGTTGTTGTCAGAGACGAATTCGGTGGTACCGAAGGTATTTTGACACTTGAAGATATCTTAGAGGAACTTGTCGGCGAGATGTGGGATGAGACAGACATCATCGATGATGACGTCAAGAAGACCAATAAGAGAAACATCTACATCGTCAAAGGAAGAATGAACATCAGCGATTTCTTCAACCGTTTCTCAATGGATGATGAAGAACTCAATGACGACTATTCCACCGTTACAGGTTGGATTAACGATAGACTCGAGAAATTCGCAACGGTCGGAGATAAGCTTAAGCACGGCACAATTGAACTCATAGTCACTAAGGCAACTGAGTTTACGGTCGAGGAGTGTTCCGTCCATTATTTCCCAAGAAGAAGGAAGAAACATGATTAAAGAAAAGAAATGGCTAGACAAGAATGTTGATGACGTTAGTGGCAAGACCGTTTTAATCACGGGCGGAACTTCTGGTATCGGACTTGATGCCGCCATTTCCTTATCCTATAAAGGCGCATCCATAATAATTGCCGCTAGAAACAAAGAGAAAGGCGAGGCAGCCTTAGCAAAAATCGCCTCAGAAACCGGGAATTCCAATAATTATTTCTACCAGTATGATCAGGGCGACAAGGAATCTATCGCTTCTTTAGTGGAGGCATTAAAGGATACAAAACTCGACGTTATCGTCCTTAATGCTGGAGTGTATTACCCAAAACCTGGTTCCTGCAATAATGAGGATATCCCTATGACTACCGCGATAAATACGGTTGGCACCTATAGATTATGGATGGGATTATTAAAAGATCACAAAGACTCGAGATTCATCTTCACCAACTCAGTTGCAAATGGCAAGCCAGAGCATGGAGATTACTCCCAATACTTTAAAAAAGATAACAAGAAGAGGACCAGGCAATATGCGGCAAGTAAACGTGCGGCCATGAATATGTATAGCCTCGCTATAGATATGGGCCTTGATTGCTCAATGACTCATCCAGGAGTGTGTGGCACCGACATCATTAGAGACCACGGACCGCTTTTCCGCAAATTGGGCAACGGATTCCTCTATATCTTTGTCCATAAACCTCCTAGAGCCTGTTTAGGCATCGTTAAGGCCGCTGCAACCAAAGACACTCATCTTTATTTGGTTCCAAGAGGAATATATGGTATAACCGGCTATCCTAAAGCAGTCAAATTGCCTAATAAGTCACACAAAGGAAAAGAGAGCCTTAAGACTCTCCTTGATTCGTATCTATAATTATCGGCCTAATTTACTCATATAGCTCTTATAGACCAATTCAGTTACCTCATCCAATGTCTTATCATCGGTTGAGATTACGAAGTCTGTAGGGGCTATTTTTTCTTTTGCGAATTCAACCTTGTCGCCTTCTAGTCTAGATGCGATTGATGATTCAAGATCCCCGCGTGATCTCATTCTTTTTGCTCTGACTTCATCGCTAGCGTGAAGGTAGAAGGTTACGACACTGGGATTATTGAGCTTGAGGAATGATTTCAATCCATTAGGGTCAACGATGACTGCCTTGGTATCTTCAATCTGTGATTTGGAGCAGCCATAGTAGTTGCCATTATATTGAGTTGTCTCAACAAAGCTGTTGGAGGCTTTCCTCTTTAAGAATTCCTCTTTAGTTATAAAGAAGTAATCAACCCCATCACGTTCACCAACTCTCATCGATCTGGTTGTGATGGTTATTGCTTTTACTATTCCATATCGCTTAGCAAGTTGCTTTGCGACTTCAGTTTTACCGCTTGCGGAGGCGCCGACTAATATAATCATGCCAATATTATGCACCATTTGAGGAATTTTTCGTCATATTTCAAAAATTCTTGGTAAAAAATTCCGATTTTGGCTCTAGTAATATAGTAGGAGGGCTTTTCATGTCAAAGAGAGTCAACCTAGGACAATCTCCCCGGAAGGAGGATGCGCTTGGACGAAATCATAGTGCTCATGGCACTTGCCATCGCACTCATCGTCTTGCTTCGTAAGAAGTAATAAAAAAGCTCGTTGGCCGAAGACAACGAGACACAAGCATCTATATAGTACCCTGAGGCACTGACAAAGTCAATGGGTCTAGCCCTAAGGGGAGAGGGCGTCCGAGAAGGTCCGTGGAGTTAAATTCATGGTCCTTTTTCAATAAACCGGGAAGAAAGTTATTAAAAAGTGATGTTTTTTGACCGGTTTGCAAAAGTTTTTGGTAAAAAATCCCGAAATCTCGGTAGTAAGTATTAGGAGGACTTTTTATGAAGTATAAATTTTTGTTCCAAATCATACCTCTCTTGGCGGGTGGAATGACTATTGGAGCTACGTCAACGATTGGCGAATCAGGGGTGTTTGTCGATTCAACGGTGAAAGGAATACCTGACGGGGAAGACGATTACAGATTCTCACTTATTTTTAGGGGCACCAAAATTGGGTATCACAATCTATATGTTGTCTTATCCAATTCGTTGACCAAGAGTGTTTCGTCTTTCCAGAACGATTCAACTTACCCAGGGTCATATGTCATCAAGGATTCGACTTGGACTAAGCAAAGAATATTGATAGGGGCCACTAAGAGGATGGATATCGTCGTCCCTCGAAAAGTTATAGCGGATAAGGGAAACATATTCTATTTCTATAATGAAGAATATAAGGATTCAACATTCACGGAGAAATCATCATATATGAGATCTACGAGACTAGATGTTGTTAAGCCGGTTAATTATTCCCTACCTTCTAGCGCATATCTCTCTAATGGAGGTTTCTCTGGTTTCAGCATTAGCAATGGAGTGTTCAAAAACACCGCATACCAGATTGAGCATAGAGGCTTCCAAAGCGAGATTTACAACCCGGCATACAACAGAATCCCTTTGGAATACATGCTGATAAGGTACAAAAACTATCTGGGCTATTATTCGGTGTTGCCGCATAAGGAAATCAGCCTCCGCATTTATTCTCATATTGAAAAATTCCCTCTTTGGCCTATCAAGACCGACGGAATTAGAAGGTGGGTTGATATCCCTCTTTCATTCCATTATTCATACGATAGTTTTTGGCGTCCAGGTTTAAAGAACGCAGTCGGCGTGACTATCGATGGAAGAGACATGAAAGCGGTGGAGGACATGAAGGATGGGGACTTGCTCACCAATGATGTTTATCTCCCAGCAGTTATGCCAAATGAGGTTAACAAGTACTCAATGGAAATATTGATCAACGGATGTGCAGATAACCTTGTGGACACAATCTCCTATAAATTTGACCTATACAAGAGTTCGAATGAGCTTGGTTCTTGCTCGACATCTTATTACTGCTTAGAGGAACTATAGTATGGCGAACATATTTATTGGAATGCTCCTTTTCATGGCGTCCATATCGATGTTTTCTTTTTCCACGTTATATGGAGCGGTGGATAGAACATTTACTGGATTGGATGATGTCATCATAAGAGAGGGAGTGAATGTCGTTTCATTGTATAGACCGTATTTTGATACGAAGCTGACTAGTAAATATATCAGGGAATATTTCGATGTGAATTTAGACAGGTATCGTCCTCATGTCTCATACCTTTATCAAATAGAATACGGCGATGAATTCAAGGATGATGGTATCTATTATCCAACTTCCGTTAACGTTTGGTTCCAGGCAAAGTTCGGTGGTTATGTGTACACGGACGAACTCACATATCGAATTACGGAAGGAGAACTCTATTATGTCTAAAGACGCAACAGAATTCTTAGAGACTTCTTTCTTAAAAGAACTAATAGTTATGGAAGGTATCAACGATATCTCATTCAACGGTGAAGATATCTATTACATGAGCGCGCTTGAGGGAAGAAAGAAATCCGTCATCAAAATAGATAGTGATGCGGTTGGAGATTTCCTGAGGCAGATCGCAAATATACAAGAGAAACAATTCTCATATACCCATCCAAACCTTGATGTTAGCTTTGGCAAATACAGGCTTAACGCTTTGTATAAATCAATCGGTAGATTAGCAAATAAAAAGGTCTTCACATTCTCTCTTAGAGTGGAGAGTTATAAGTCAAAGATTGATGAAGATAAGAAGTATTTTGAAGGGAAATCTAGGCAAATTCTGCTCGATTTGCTCGAAAAACAGCAATCAATCATAATCGGAGGGGAAACTTCAACTGGTAAAACAGAGCTAGAAAAATGGCTGCTATCTCAGATGAAAGATGACACAAGAGTGGTGGTCATAGACAACATCGAAGAGCTTGATATCCTCAAATTCTCCAACATCGACATGACGTGTTGGATAGTTAACGAATCAATTGAGGAGGCGAGATTCTCCTCGCTAATCAGAACCTCATTGAGAAATAACCCGGACTACATTGTCGTTGCCGAGGCTAGAGGTGGAGAGATGTATGAAGGTCTCCTTTCTTCGATGTCAGGACATCCACTGATTTCATCTATCCACGCTAAGTCGTTAGAGGCAATGCCTCATAGAGTAGCAAGACTATGTATGATGGGCGATAAGCGCGTTGAATTTGATGAGCTGGTGGAGGACATCAACTCGCATATAGATAACTACGTTTTCCTGAAGAAAAAGAGAAGAAAGGACGGATCGATAAAAAGATACATCGAATCGATTGGACATTTAGAAAAAGACGGCACCATGAAAGTGCTCTATAGGAGGGAAAAATGATAATCGGAGTATTAATTGCAATAAGTTTGATTTTCGGCATCGTCTCATATTTGATGCTGAGCAATATCATCATCTCTATTTTTATCACCCTGGCATATGTTCTCGTCTCGCTTTTTGTTCTGAGACCAATGATTGAGGAATATATCGCCGCAAATAGAAAAAGACATGAATGCTATCGCTTTGTGTATTCGTTCATCGTCTCTTTGTCGACCACGAATTCTAGCGAATCCTCCTTTGAACTTGCGATGCAAGATTCAGTGGATGAAGAGAAGGAGATAGTGAATGCGATAAGCGAATTCTCTATAGGAGAAAAGCTCCAATATCTCGCAACTTATTATCTAGAAGATTACTACCAGATGTTCCTCTCTATCTATTCCATATATGAGGAACAAGGAGGCGATGTCCTCTCTTTAGCAGAACCGTTGCTTAATGAAGTCGCTCAAGTTGAGAAAAGTGAAAACGCCAAGGACAAGATAAGAATGAATTACGTGATTCAATTCCTCACTTTATGGGGGATGTCTCTTTTAATTCTTGTCTCCGTTCGCTTTGGATTGTCTTCATTTTATAAAGATATCTCAAACTCATTATCCTTTGTCCTTCTTGCCTTGCTCTATTTCGTGTTGTTCATAGGTGGAACAGTTTACTTTGCGATGATCGTCACGGGTGTCAAACCAATGTTGAAAGGATTTAAATTCAATGGAAAAAAGAAAGCTTAACAAACAAGAAATCGCCATCCTGATTGTCATGAATGTGATAGGGGTTGCTTTGGTGGTTGTGTCATTCATATTCAATCAGAACTACCTTCTGCCCGTATCTTTATTGATATTCTTAGCCCTCGGAAATTACTTGCTTATAACAAACCCGCAGAAGAAGGAAGAAGATAAAAAAGCTGCATTATCTTCCGAATTCGTAAAGATATTTGATTATTTTTCCATCTATATAAAGAGCGGTGTGCCTGTATATCACGCTTTAGAAGAGACGATTAAGTATGCAACTCCTGAGATGGCCGAACATCTTCAAGCGCTGGTGCAGGGCATTGATGAGGATAAAAGTGCAGCACCTTATATCGAGTTCTCAACGCATTTGAACACTCTTGAAAGCAAACAGGTTCTCA
>JAKSVE010000008.1 GCA_024408295.1 Bacilli bacterium | reverse complement strand
CAATTGATTTGTAATCAATAGGTTGCTGGTTCGATTCCGGTGGTCGGCACCACTAGAAAGTAAGCCTTGGGAAACCGAGGCTTTTTTCATGCTTTCATACTAACAAAAAAAGCAGCAGGGCTAGCCTACTGCAATTTCTTGTCTATTAGTTTTCTCTCTTCTTACCCATGAAGAACAAGGCAACTGTGCCAGGTCCTGTGTGAGCGCCGATTGTGGTGCCGATTGAGAAGACTTCAACTTTTCCTTTGAGTTTTGGGAAGTTATTCTCGATATGTTTGATAACGCCTTCGACCCATTCAGGGCAGTTGGAGTGGGAGATGTAGCAGATGCCATCATAGTCTGCGCCGTTATCTGCGTTCTCTAACATTCTATCGACGATGATCTTCTGAACTTTCTTCTCTGATCTAATCTTCTCTCTTGGGATGAGATGACCTTCGAAGTCGACGTTGAGGAGTGGGCAGATGTGAAGCATGTTGCCAATCCATCCGCTGGCCTTAGAGACACGTCCGCCTCTAACGTAGAATGTTAAGTCTGTTGAGAAGAACCAGTGGTGAACGTTTAATTTGATTTCTTCCGCATATTTAGCACATTCTTCGAATGTAGCGCCTTCGTCTCTCTTCTTTGCGAGCATCGCCATCAATAAGCCGAAGCCTGATGAAGCTGCAAGGGAGTCAATGATTGCGATCTTCCTCTCTGGATATTTCTCCATGAGCATGTTTGCAGCGATTGTTGCTGACTGAACTGTTCCACTTAATCCGCTTGATAATGCGCAGTGGATGATATCCTTTCCTTCGAGAAGGAAGCTTTCAAAGTATGCTGTGTATTCTCCGACTGAGAGCTGGCTGGTCTTTGTCATCGCGCCATTTGTCATGTCGTTGTAGAACTTTTCGAATGGGTATGATTTGCCTAAGTCATCTGGATAGTCAACGCCATCGACGCTGAAGTGGAAAGGGCAGAATTTGACGTCTAATTCGTCAAATTTTTCCTGTGTTAAGTCTGCTGTTGAACAGCAGCTAAGAATGTAATTTGCCATTTGTGTTACCTCGTGAACGAATGATATTTTACACTTTTTAAATGAATGTAGTATCTAAATAAGGATAATGCTGTACTCTCAAATTGTAGAAAACGACACAAAGGTTAGTTTGTGCCGTATTTTTCTATGTTTTTGAGGAGATATTGGTTTTCTTTTTGCTTGTCTAGTTCCTTGCTAGAGTTAATGACTTCGAATGTCATCGCATCCGCATGCTTATCTGAATAGCGAGCGCTCATCTTATCGATTACGGTCCAAGTAAGGATTTTCTTTCCTGCTTTTCTCGCTTTTCTAAATGATCTAAGTCCAGTGAAGTAGACATAGACATCCATAAAGTCGAATGGAGTTGGATCAACAAAGTTCTTGAAGATTTCCTTCCTCCCATAAAGCCTTCCGACATTGATGTCTATATCCTTTAGACCGATGAGGACTTCGCTATTGAAGGAGATGAGGACGATCTTTGATTTATCCTGTAATCCATCTAATGTAGGTTTAAGATATTCGACTATCTCGCTTGCCTGGTCTCCCTGAACTTTTATTTCTAAGACTAAAGGTACTTTGTAATCCCATAATTCGAGCAATTCCTCAAGGGTTATTAGGCTTGAACCATCAAAAAGTGTGTAATTTGCCTTTATTTCTTCTACTGTCAGGTCCTTGATATTTCCCTCTTTCCCTGTGACTCTAAGCAAATCACCATCATGATTCACGACGAATCTCTTGTCTTTTGTGAGATTGATGTCGCACTCAAACGGGAATCCCTTTTCTATCGCATACTCAAAAGAGGCTCTTGAGTTCTCGGGCCTAGTTAAGTCGTGGAGTCCGCGGTGGCAAACTCCATGTTCAAATGTTTTAAAGATGTCGTCTATTGGGGTTTTCATTTAACGTCTATCTCGTCGATGTCTGATTCTTCTTCCTGATTCATGACTAAATCGTAGTCGTTAGCGGTAGGGGAGATTTGCTGAGGTGAAAGACGCATATACATCGCGTCGCCTCTTGCTAATACTTCTCCGTCCATCGTTCTAATCTCGCCCCATCCCTGGAAAGTGATGTTTGAGAGTTTCTCGATTTTGCCAACGCACATGAGAGGAGTCTCATATGGGACTGGTTTCTTATACTGCATGTTGAGTTTGATTGTGCAGCCCCAGATATTTGGGTCTAAGCACCATACAGCACGGCCGATTGTCTCATCGATGATTGATGTGATGTTTCCGCCATGTGTTCTTTCTGGGTAGCTTTGATGCTTCGAGTCAAACTGGAAGAGGGCAACGCAAGTTAAGTCCTCCATGTTGTAGAAGTTGGCGTGGATGCCATAAGGATTTTCTGTTCCGCAGACGAAGCAGTCTTTGGAATTCGCTTGTTTCTTTAATACTTTCATGGTGCCTATTGTACGCTTTTTATAAGAAAATAGCCGAGAAACATTCAGTAGAGTCTATTTTTGCAACAATAATCCTCTATAATTGCATCATATGAGAGATCCATTAGCGTTTCGTATTAGACCTGCAAGCCTTGATGAGGTAGTGGGACAACAGCATATCGTCGGGGAAGAGTCTATCTTAAGACGTTCTTTAGAAAAGAAAGAACCATTCTCGATGATTCTTTTTGGTCCGCCTGGAACTGGCAAGACCACTATCGCGGTAGCCTACGCTAAATCTTTAGGAATCCATTACGAAAAACTCAATGCGGTCACAACCGACAAGAAAGAAATGGAAACGGCCATCAATACCGCTAAGTTGTTTGGTCACGCAATCATCATCATGGATGAGGTCCATAGATTAGATAAGACCAAGCAAGATTTATTGCTCCCATATGTTGAGGATGGCACTTTCTTCTTGATTGGAGCCACAACCTCAAACCCATACATCGCACTCAATAGGGCTATCCGTTCTAGATGTAGACTTCTTGAAGTCAAAGCGTTGACAGATGAGGACATCTATCAAGGGCTTAGACGTGCAGTAGAGCACGAAAACGGGATTAACAACGAATACAAGTTTTCCGAAGATGCCCTTAGATATATTGCTAAGTTAGCGGGCGGAGATTTGCGTTTCTCCCTCAATACATTAGAACAGGCGACAATCCAGTTCTCAAAGGATAAGGAAATCGCTCAAGAGGACATCGAGAAAATTAATCGTGTTCCTAACTATGCGATGGATAAGAATGAGACCGAGCATTATGATTCGGTCTCTGCTTTGCAGAAGTCCATAAGAGGATCAGATGTTGATGCAGCCTTATATTATCTAGCAAGACTATGTATCGCTGAGGATTTGGATTCCATAAAGAGAAGGTTGTTGGTCACCGCTTATGAAGATGTAGGTTTGGCAAATCCGGCTGCAGTGACTAGATGCCAACTTGCAATCCAGGCAGCAGAACAAGTGGGATTCCCTGAGGCCATCATTCCTTTAGGATTTACCGTCGCAGAACTCGCCTTATCCCCTAAGTCCAAAAAAGCGTGCCTTGGTATTGAAGAGGCGATGGATTTTGCTAAATCTAGACCATTCGTCGTTCAGGATTATTTAAAGCTCACTCCGGTAAATGTCCAGGAAGAGGATAAATACCCATACGATAGGCCTGATTTATGGGAGAAGATACAGTACCTCCCTGAGGTTATTAAGGACATGAAATTCTATCATCCAGCAGAGATGAGCATGTCCAACTATGAGAAGGCCTTGAATGACAATTACAGAAGACTTCAAAGACAAGGCAGATCATCAAATCTCAGAGAACTTAAGAAAAAGAAATAGAAGGATTGAAAGATATCCTTCTTTTTTAAAGAAAATACTTGCAGTTCCCCGATATAGGCCTATGATATGCATTCTTTTCCATGGGGGAAAGAAATTAGTAGGAGGGGAGTACAGTGATCAAATTAATCAAGAAAGTGCTCAAAGGGCACAAAAAAGAAAACAAGAGATACGTAACCGTCGATAGTAGAACAAAGAACAACAACGAAGAAATGATGTTGCTTCTCTACACTGCGACTTTGATGCAGCAGATGTAATCTAGACGTTTAAAGTTGTCTTTTATTTTGCTTAAAAGTGGGTATAATAATCCCCACTGGGCATATGGCGGAATGGTAGACGCGTTAGACTTAGGATCTAATGTAGCAGTACGTACAGGTTCGAGTCCTGCTATGCCCACCAAAATTATCAAGCGAATCCTCGGGAAACCGGGGATTTTTAATATGCATCCCTCATTATGATATGATGCCGATGCATGATTGTTCTATAATATCTACGACAGTGAGGTATCATCATGATCGAATTTGATTTAGGTTATTTCAAAGAAATATCAAAAGAAGTATTCACAACCGATTCTCCAACAGGATTCACATGCAATGTCATCAATCTCATCAAAGGCAAAGTGGAGGAGATGGGATATTCATGCAAAATCATGAACAACGGAGCGTTGGAGGTATTCGTTAAAGGGGCAGATAGCAGCAAGGTAGTTGCAACAAGCGCTCACTGTGACACTTTGGGCCTGATGGTTAGATCCATTAAATCCAACGGCACTTTAGCGCTCACGACATTAGGCGGCCCAATCGTTCCTACCTTGGATGGAGAATATTGCAAGGTCTACACTAGAGATGGCAAGGTCTACACCGGCACAATCCTCTGCAATTCACCTGCAACCCACGTTTATAAAGATGCGGGAACGAAAGAAAGAAACATCGATAACATGGAAGTCAGGCTCGATGAGATAGTCCATACTTCTAAAGACGTCGAGAACCTAGGAATCCAAAACGGAGACATAGTCTGCTATGATCCAAAATTCGAGATAACCGAAAAAGGTTTCTTGAAGACTAGATTTATTGACGATAAGGCATCTGCAGTCGTATTGCTTATGCTTCTTAAGTACGTCAGCGAGAATAAGCTCTCATTCAAACATGACACATATATTTACTTTGTGGTCTATGAAGAAGTGGGACATGGAGCCTCCATGGTCTCTAAGGACATCGATGAATTCGTCACGTTGGATATGGGATGCGTGGGCATGGATTTAGCGGGCAACGAATATGCCGTATCAATCTGCGCTAAAGATAGTGGTGGGCCATATGATTACGAATTGACCACCAGGCTCATGAATCTCGCTAAAGAAAATGGGTTGAATTATACAGTCGACATCTTCCCGTTCTACGGATCGGATATCGGCGCTGCGAATAGAGCAGGAGTGGATTTCAAAGGCGCGTTGATCGGAACGGGCGTATCCGCATCGCACGGTATGGAAAGAACCCACATCCAGGGTATTGAGAACACGTTAAAACTCATATACGCATACCTTATTAATTAATATAGACGTAACAATCCCTCGGCCGATGATGGTTGAGGGTTTTTTATATGGGAATTATGTAAGGGCTTAATTTAAGATACATTTGTTTACCTTGTAAGCATTTACATGCGGCTCCATTGCTATGCTGTTGTGCGCTTGCAAGGTTATGATAGGATATTGCTATGTTATGCAAAAACTTCAGTCTGCTTTTCATTGCCTTGATAGAGTTAGACAAAAGTTTTCACAAGAGATCCACGCTTTCTTGTGCATAACAAAAAAAGAAAGGAAGAAAAGATTATGATTTGTTTACCTGTCATTTATTCAATATTTGACGATATCAAAATCGCTGGTTATTCCCTTGCATCAATCTTTGAGTATTGGTGGATCGGTTTAATCGTCCTCGTCGTTGCAGCAGCAGCGATCGTTGGAACTTACTTCATGTTAGCTCAGGTCAATGGAAAGCAGAAATTCCAGCCAGCTGACGAAGAAGTAATGAAAAACTACGATGGCGCATCTAAGTCTGAAAAGAAAGAGATCGCAAAGCAGGCAACTGGACCTGCAAAGAATGTCATCACATGGAAGCAGAATGCTAAGTGGCTCATCCCTACAGCGAGTGCAACAGCATTAGTCGCAGCCCTTGCAGTTTCATTCTTGCCATCAACAGCATTCCAGAACCTCATGACCACAGTCAGTGGCTCAGCTGTCACAATCATCGACACAAAGACTTCATTAGAAGCAGCTGCAGAGGCAGAAAAGAACGTTGTTAAGATCCAGGAAGAAGGTACAGTCCTTCTCAAGAACAAGCGCAACACACTCCCGCTCGCTCAGGATGCTAAGATCAACATCTTCGGCTCATGTGCTTACGGCTTATTCTACGGAAACGGTGGTTCTGGCTCATTCCAGACTGACGGCCGTGTCAAGACATTCCCACGTACTGCTTTAAAGTTAGAGCAGGCTATCAAGGATGAGGGAATGCAGATCAACGACAACCTCTTCAACTTAGTTAAGAATTACTACTCATCTAACAGAAGAACAGTCTCAGTCGCACCAAGCGATTATGACATCCAGTGTGGTTTCAACAAGTACAATTATTCTGAAATTGTTGCTTCAAAGGCACCATACGACTATGAACTTCCAGTCAGTGCTTACAACACACCATTCGATGAATTAGGTGGAAAGACAGCACTTGAACAGGCAAAGGAATATTCTGATACAGCTCTCTTCGTCGTCACAAGACGTGGTTCAGAAGACGAAGATATGAACTACAGCGAATTAAAGTTAAAGGCAAACGAAATCGCTACAATCGAAATGCTCGAAGAGAACTTCGAAAAGGTCATCATCTTATTGAACGTTCCAACAGTCATCGAATCTGAATTCTTAGACGATGACGAAATCGACGCAGCAATCTACATGGGTCACCCAGGCTTAACAGGAACAAAGGCTATCGCTGAAGTTCTCTGCGGTAAGGTCAACCCATCAGGCCACTTAGTCGACACATGGCCATATGACGTTAAGAGCGCTCCTTCATACCAGAACTTCGGTAATGATACAACTCTTACACACACCGGTGCTTCAACTGGCAAGTTCACAAACTACCAGGAAGGCATCTATGTCGGCTACCGTTACTACACAACACGTGCTATGGTCGATTCTAACTTCAAGTACAAGGACGAAGTCCAGTACTCATTCGGACACGGTTTATCATACACATCATTCGAAAAGAACATCGTCGAATACACAAACGACAAGGACGAGCAGAAGATCAGCCTCACAGTTTCAGTTAAGAACACTGGTTCAGTCGCTGGTAAGGATCTTGTCCAGATCTACACACATGCACCTTATGTTGCAGGTGGTGTAGAAAAAGCTTGGTTCTCACTTTCCGCATTCCAGAAGACAAACCTCCTCGAACCAGGTGCTACAGAGAACTATAAGTTAGAGTTCACATATAGAGAAATCGCTTCATGGTCAACCGCTAAGGGTTGCTACTCACTCGATAAGGGTGACTACGAATTCTCACTCAGAGAAAATGTTTGGGATTTAATTGGCGAAAACGTCAAGACAATGAATCTCGCAGAGGACATTGACTTCACAACCAGCTATCAGACTGGCAAGAAGTACGAAAACATCTTCCAGGATGTCGAATGGGGCGCAGGCGCTGAAAAGATCCAGTACCTCTCAAGAAACGACTTCGAAGGCACATGGAAGAACAAAGCAGACATCGATAGAACTGCAGTCGCAGACAAGTTCCCAGGTGGTTCTAAGAACCAGACTGGTGGTAGAGAATTCACATTCCAGGACAACCAGATCGACGAAGATTTACCAGTTACTGGTGAAGATAACGGATTAAAGTTCAATGACTTCAAGAACGCTGCATGGGACGACCCACGTTGGGAAAAGTTACTCAATCAGCTCTCAGTCAAGGACTTACAGGACCTTGTTGACCAGGGTTCATTCAAGACAGCTAAGATCGATAGCATCGGCAAGGCTGGTACAACAGACTATGACGGACCTTCCGCAGCATTCCACTCAGGTACAGGTCACCCATCAGAAGTCGTCGTCGCATGTTCATGGGACACAGACGTCGCTAGAATCCAGGGTGAATCAATCGGTAGAGAAGGCGCTTCTCGTGGATTAACCGGTTGGTATGCTCCTGGCATCAACATGCACCGTTCACCATTCGGCGGACGTAACTTCGAGTACTACTCAGAAGATCCACTTATCGCAGGTAAGATGGCTGGATACACAAACCAGGGTACAATGAAGTATGGTGTCTACTCATACGCAAAGCACTTCTTGCTCAACGAACAGGAAAACAGCCGTGCTGGTGTCTTCTGCTGGGCTTCAGAACAGGCAATCCGTGAAATCTATGCACGTGGATTCGAAATCTACTGCGACTTAGGTGGTATCGGTATCATGTCATCATTCAACTGTGTCGGTTCATGGTGGGCAGGCGGTAGCAAGGCTCTCCTTACAACTCTCTTAAGAGAAGAATGGGGCTTCCACGGTGTCGTCGTCACTGACTACGCAGGTCCTGACTACATGGCTACAAACATCGGCTTAAGAGCTGGCAACGACTTATGGCTTAACAAGGCATCATTCGCTGCTGCTAACACATACTCACAGACTCCACACGATGCAACAATCCTTATGAGAAGAGCTGCAAAGAACATCCTCTATGCATGCGCTCACTCTAACAACGTCTGGACATTAGAAGACTACAAGAATGTTGGCATCCCAGAAGTCAACAAGACAAACAGCTAATTAGCCAATAAAAAAGAATTTCCTCTCACTTCTAACCAAGTGGGAGGTTTTCTTTTTGCGTGTTTGATTAAAAGGTACATTTGGTGTTAATATTTGTATATAACTTATGGATAGCCAGTTAATAAAGATCGCAATCGTTGAAGATTCTCCAGAAGATTTATCAAATTGCGTAGCTCTTTTAGAGAAATACAGCAGCGAAAAAGGCCTCAATTTCGATATTGAGACATTTAATAGCGGAGATTCTTTCTCCATGCACTATAAGAGCCAATACGATTTTATCATCCTAGATATCAACCTTTCATTATCAAACGGAATCGATATCGCTAGAGATATCAGATTAAAAGATGAGGAAGTCATCATCATGTTTGCGACTAACCTCGCCAAATACGCAACCCATGGCTATGAGGTCGACGCAATCGACTTCGCCTTAAAACCATTATCTTACGCCTCATTCTACCTTAAGTTAGAGAAGGTCATGAAGAGACTCTCGTCTAGAGACAATTCCTTCATCATGGTGGTTTGTAAAGACGGAATGTACAAACTTGATATCAGCTCCATTTTATATATCGAAGTCATCTCACACGACATCATATTCCACCTCACAAACGGAACCGAGATGGTTACATCTGGAACATTGAAGAAGTATGAAGAGGAGTTGAAGAGCCACTGGTTCTTAAGATGCAATTCCTGCTACCTGGTCAACGCAAGAAAAATTAGACGTGTTGATAAACTGGATATCGAATTGGTCAACGGAAAGATGATCTCTATTTCTCACCCAAAGAGAAAAGCATTTGTCGAAGCTTTCAAGAATTACGTTATGAAAGGAGGTAAATAACAATGTTTGATTACCCTCAGTTATTGACTATGTTCTTTAGCTTCACAATCGAGATTGTTGTTGCTGGAATCCTTTTATTGAGAAAGAAAACCAACTTTAGATTCAAATGGTATATTAGCGTTCCAGTTGGTGTATTGATGGTTGTTATCAGCGCATTACTGCCGGTTTTTGGATTGAAATATCTTCCAGTCGAATGGAATATTCTTATGAATATCCTTGCATATACCGTTCCTTTTGTGTGTATTTACGGTGCTTTCTTGTTTACCTACAAGGTTTCTCCGTTAAGCCTTATCTTGACTATGTCAATCGCCTACACCTTCCAAAGTATGGCATATCAGGCAACAAGCCTGGTCTTAGATACCGGTCTCCAAGGCGCATTATTGAACTCGATGGGACAGGATATGTACGACACCTATTATCCAATTATCTCAAGAGTTCTTGAGTATTCTACGATAATCATCGCTTATATTGTCTTCTATTTCGTAATTGCTAGGACATACGTCAAGTATTCAAAATACATCCTCAAGACCACAAGTATCGTCATCCTTAGCGTTATTATGTATTTCGCCACGAACGTAGCGAATGCATACGTCGTTCGTATTAGTTGGGTTGGATGGGCATTCCAGTTTGTTGGCATGTCGGTAGAAACGGTCAACGCTGTTCTCCGCACATTTATCATCGTATTCTGTATGCTTTTCAATTACTTGATCGTTGGAAGTTTCAAAGTGGTTGAAAATGCCCAGGAAAACATGATCATCAAGGCAACTTTAAATTCGAAGATCAGACAAAAGGAAATGACTGAGCAAAACATCAGTTTCATCAACATGAAATGTCATGATTTGAGAAAAGAGTTAAGAAGGCTCAAAGGCAAGAAAGATTGCTTAACTGATGAAGATTTTGCGTTGCTTGAAGAATCCCTTAACTTCTACGATAGCAGCATCAGCACCGGCAACATCGATGTTGACGCATTGATTCAGGACAAACTCATCTACTGTAATTCTGTCGGCATTGAATTCACCGCATTGGTGGATGGCGAAGCGTTCAGTGAAATCGCGCCAAGTGACGTCTATTTCCTTCTCACAAACATCATCGATAATGCAATTGAAGCAGTAGAGCAGACCGATGCAAAAGAACATAAGGTCATCGCATTAACCGCCTCAAAGAGACAAGGCGTTCTGTTCATAGAACAGTCCAATTACTTCAAAGGCCAGCTCACATTTAATCCTGATGGATCAATCAGAACCACCAAGAGTGATAAGAGATATCATGGGTATGGCACAAAATCTATTGCATACATCGCAAAGAAGTACGATGGAGAGATGGATATCGAGGTAAAAGATAATATCTTTAAACTTAAAATCGCTATATAGTATCTATATTTTTCAAAAGATTACGCTCAAAACTTGCAAGATTATGAAATTGCCGTGTTGTTGGGCGCTTTTCTAATAAAATGTAACCGCTTCAAAATCTCTGAAACACTACATTTTTGCGTATGATTCAAAATTAGTTGCATCTAGGGGCTTTTGACACATATCTTGATCGTTGGTTAATCATTCCAACGAAATTCATTTTAATGAAGAAAGGAATACAAAATGAAAAAGAGAAAAATCCTTCCATTCCTTGCTGGTTCATTACTCCTTACATTAGGACTTGCAGCATGTGGATCAAATGGTGGTAACAGCAACGGCGGAAACGGCGGCGCTACATCATCAGTTGTTGACGACGAAGAAGAAAAGATCGTTGTCACATCAGCAGACAACAAGAAAGAAATCATCGTTGGCGAAACACTCCAGTTATCAGCTAGCGTTGAAGGCGTTTCTTGGTCAACAAGAGACACAGATTTCGTCTCAGTCAGCGACACAGGTTTAGTCACAGCTCTCAAGGCTGGCACAGCAAAGGTCACAGCTAAGAAAGATGGCTACGCAAACGGAAGCATCACAATCACAATCAACAAGGCTCCTGAAAAGAAGGCAGACTATGAACTCCGCCTTGAAGAAGCAGAACACTATGATCCAGATGATTTCTGGGGGGCTGACTATTCTCAATGGGGAATGGGAATTATGGGCCCTGGTGATTCACCAGTCGAAGACAACTCAGGCGCAACAGATGACGGTACATCATTAGGATGGTTACAGGCTGGCTGTAAGGAAACAATGACATTCACATCAGATAAGGCTGCAGAAGTCGAAATCGGTGTCACAATGGCATATAACGCAGTTATGCCACTCGAAGGCGTCCTTAAAGTCACATTCAACGGCACAGAACTTTCAATGGCTGGATTAGAAGTCCCAGGTCCAGAGGAAGAAGGATCATACTATGAATTCCACGCTGTTATGTTTGGTAAAGTACAGCTCAAGGCAGGAAACAACGTTCTCGAAATCGAGATGCTTGCTCAGGGACCAAACATGGACAAGGTTGTCATCAACACAACAGAAAAGCTCGACATCAAGTCAGTTCCAGCTAAGGTCAAAGAAACAATCACTGTTAAGGCAGCAAAACTCACAGTTGAAGAAGGCTCAACAGTCCAGATTGAATCAGAAGTCACCGGCCTCACATATGTTTCATCAAACGCAGAAGTTGCAACAGTTAGCGCATCAGGCTTAGTCACAGGTGTTAAGCCAGGAAACGCAACAATCACACTCTCAAAAGACGGCTGGAAGGATGCAAAAGTTGAAATCACAGTCACAAAGAAGCCAGTTGCAGGCCAGATCGAACTTGAAGCAGAAGACGCTGAATTAGGCGGCCCTGCACAGGTCGAAAGCAAGAGCGGCGCAAGCGGCGGAAAGTCTGTCGGCTATCTCTCAGCTGATGCTTCTATCACATTCAAGTTCAATGCAGAAGCAGGAACATATAAGTTCGAAATGAACTGTGGATCAGGTAATGCAAACTGGAGCACATGGCCAAATGTTATGGCAGATTCACAGGAATTAACAGATGAATTAATGCCAGTTACAGTTAACGGTGTTGCTCACTCAGTCAACGGAATCACAATTCCAGGCGGAAGCGCAAACAACCCAGTTGATTGGTTCATCGTCAATTTAGGAAATGTCACCCTTAAAGAAGGTGCAAACGAGATCGTCTTCTCATTCACCGCTCAGGGACCAAACATCGACTATATCCAGCTCACAAAGATCTAATCAAATAAAATAATGAAAGGCAGGAGGGCTTGAAATACGAACCCTCCTGTTATTGTAATATGAACAGAAAATTAGCATTAACATGTCTATTTGCCGCAGCCTTTGTTCTCGGAGCATGCGGCGGTTCCAACGGTGGCGCAGATAACAGCGCTTCACAAGAACAAACCCTCAACACATCAAGAAAGATCATCAAGGCTTCTTTAAGCAAGACAATCGTCGAAGCTGGATCAAGCTCACAGGTCGTCACCGATCTTGAAGGCGCTACATATCGCAGCAGCAATGAAGGTGTTGCAACTGTTGGCGCTGATGGAAAGATCAGAACAGAAGACCCTGGCATGACGTACATCACCGTCAGCAAAGAAGGATACTATGATCGTGTCTTAAAACTCTTCGTTGAAGAATACGATACAGTCGATTATCTCGTTGAAGGCTTCGAATTCGGACCTGCAATTGTTGGCGTTAAGCTCAATTTCCCTGCAAAAGTCAAGAAATCAGACCTAGCAGGCAAGCAATTTGCAGTCAAAACAAACAAGACAGCACGCACAATCGAAAGTGTTGTCCTTTGCGATGTCGAAGGTCAGCCAATCGATGCTGAAGAATCAAACTACGTCCGCATCAACTTGAAGTTCTCATCAAATTCATGGGGCGCAGGCAACGAGTGCGCAGTCTTCACATACAACAACGTCAACACATGGAAGAAGGACATCACAGTCGAAGCTGGCTTAGCAAGCGGTCAAACACTTACAGTCGGTGATGACACATACACAGACGCAAGAAAGTTCCCAGTTAAATCAAGAATCATCCTTTCAACAAAGGATTGGGGAGAAGGTAAGAAGCATACAGCAGAAGGCTTCACATTAAGCTACAAGGGCTATGAAACCGACGCAATGCGTGAAGACGAAGTCCTCAACCCATTAGTCATTTGGTTACACGGTCAGGGCGAAGGCGGAACAGATCCTGATATCGCTCTTTTAGGAAACGATGTCACTGCACTCGGCGAAGAAAAGATCCAGTCACACTTCGTCAAGGGCAAGCAGAAGGGCGCTTATGTCCTCGCAGTCCAGACTCCAACCATGTGGATGGATGACGGAAGCGGAAAGAATAACGGCGGTTATGCACGTTCAATCTACACAAAGTCATTAAAGGCAACAATTGATACATACATCGCTGAAAATGGTGATATCGATCCAAATCGTATCTACATCGGCGGATGCTCAAACGGTGGCTATATGACAATGGAAATGGCTATCAGCTATGGCAAGTTCTTTAGAGCTTACTACCCAACATGCGAAGCATTCAGCGATTCAATCGTCACAGACGAGCACATCGAGCAGTTAAAAGACCTCTCAATGTGGTTCATCCACGCTTCAAATGATACAACAGTCAACCCAAAGAACTTCACAATCCCAACCTATCAGAGATTAGCAAAAGCTGGTGCTAAGGACCTCCATTTCTCATACTTCACAGATGTTCGTGGAACAGATGGCAACCCAAATGGTAACAACTACCAGGGTCACTACTCATGGATTTACATCTTCCGTGATGAGGTTGAGATGGACCAGGCCGATCCGGAGAACATCACAGTTCCTTCAAACACTCCAGTCAAGGATGCAGAAGGCAATAAGATGAACCTCTTCGATTGGATGGAAGCAAAGAAGTAATCTTCTGTCAACAATAAAGCCTTTGTTCAACGCAAGGGCTTTTCTTTTTTTGCTAAAAATGTCGCTGTCAACGAAAGATTCTTCATAAAGACGCAGTGCTGAACAAATGGCCAATCCGTTAAAAACATGATACAAGTGTATGTTTATTTTTACCTTGAAAGCGCTATTTTGTGAAAATGCAACGAATAAAGTAAAAATGTGTCAATTTTAATTGCAAGATAGTATAAACGCATATATATTGTGTGTACTTATCCATAAAGGATACAAAAAAGGGGAAAAATTATGAAAAACACAAACAAACTCATGATGATCCTTGGCGCAGCTACATTACTCGCTTCATGCGGTGGTGCAAATGGCGCTAAGACAGGCGAAGCATACGCTCTCTGCCACGGTGGTTCTTACGTTGCTGGTGCGACAGTCACAGTTGAAGGCGGCAAGGTCACCGCAGCTACACTCGGAGAAGTCTGCCTCCCTTCATACATCACAGCTGACGAAGCAGTCGATGCAGAAAAGAAGGTCACTGGAACAATCATGGACCATGGAGCAGAAAAGGAAGTTTCTTACTACAAGGAAGTCAAGTTCGGCTCATACACCTTAACAGCAACAGTTAAGGACGGCGCTCTCTCATACGAAGGTGCTGACTGGTCAAAGGCAGAAGTCTGCTCAGCTTACTACAAGGCAGTCATGGCAAACGACGTCGCAGCATGTGGCGATAAGACAATCATGACAAAGGCTGCATTAAGCAAGGACGAGAACGGTTATGGCGGAGAAAGATTCAACTGGAAGTCAAACCGTGACGCAACTGTTGATGCATATGTTAAGTACGGATCAGAAAAGTGCTTAGCAGCAACTCAGGTTGAAGACGAAGCAGGCAAGAAGTACTGGACAGTTGATGGTGTCTCAACAGGATCAACATGGACAGACTTCAACAAGATCGCTGATGGATATCTCTCATACATCGCTGTCTTAACAGCTGCTGAAGCAAACGCTAAGTAATTCTACTAAACGCAAGCAACTCAAAAACCCGACTTTCCTAAGCCGGGTTTTCTTTATGCCTTATATCGTTGTCTTTTCATATCCAACAGCAGTGGATAAGTATTTATTCTTCAGTATCATCTCAACGATGAATCCGTTGAATGTTCCTGTGATTAGTGAAGCGATTGCCATGACCGGGAAGTAGTAGAAGACACCCCAGCTACCTAGGTAGAACACGCCAACAAGAATCTGGGCCAATGCATGTGTGTATGCTCCAGCTATAGAATTTCCAACAGGCGTGAATATCTTTAGCCATCTGTAGAATACATACATCACGAAGAAGCTGAGTGTTGCGCCTGCTAGAGACATCCAGAATCCCATCGCCAGGAATGTTCCGATTGCGATGGAAGAGATGATTACCCTCAGGATATCAATCGCAAGGGCCATCCAGAATCCGAAGTAATAAATCGCCAGCAAAATGACCATATTCGCTAGGCCAAGCTTCAGTCCTGGGATTCCAAATGGGATGAAGCTTTCGGCGATGCTAAGCACTAAGGCAAGAGATAGTAGCATAGCTAGAAGCGTCAGTTGTTTAATCGTTATCTTCTTTTTCATAATCATCCGATTGTGATATCGCTCCAATTATCGCTCTCTATTTCTATATAGATGCCGTTATGTGCGCAAACGATAGGATGATTTGGTCTATCAACCCATCCTTCATGGACGCATTCTTGCCCTGGGCATCCAGAATGTACGACTGCGATTGCGTTATGTTTTAAGCCGATGGTCAAGGTTGTGTGTCTTCCCTGAATCTCGATCTCTTGATATTCATTGATTGATGATAGGATGAATGGGTTTTTGTTCTTCCCGTGTTCATCCTTAATTTCCATCACATTTCCTTCGTAAAGGACTGTTGCGGTTATATCTAAGTCCTTAGATTTATTGTTTATTGCGCTTCTAGCAACATATGCGGTGGTGGTGCCAACTAAAAGAACACCTAAAAGAACGAAATCCCAAAGGTGTTTAAGGATAAAGTTTTTCTTTTTCTCAGGTTTTTGCTGAGTTATTTCTTCTTTTTCCATTAGATTCTAGTCTTGGTTAGCTCTTCTGATTCGGACACAAACTTTGTGTATCCTCCATCATCTTCGTATAAAGAATACATGAAATTGTATTTCTTCGACCATTCTTCTGATTTTTCTGGCCCTGCAATCATACAGGATGTTGAGAATGCGTCTAGTAGCGCACTATCTTCCCCAACAAGGAACGCCATTGAATAATCCGTCAGAGGCATTCCGGTGTTTGGGTTGATGATGTGTGAATACATCTTCCCATCAATCGTGACACACTGCTCATAGACTCCAGAGGTGGATGTGTCTATTTCGCTTAATTCGAATGTGTTTTCCTTTTCGACTTTGCTATACATCAAATCGACTTTGTAGTTTTTGCCATCAAGTGTCTTCCCTAAGCCAAGTGAGCTTTGTCCTCCATTGACTAGGTATTTGCTGACTTTGTTGGAGTGGAGGATCTTTTCTGCTTCTTCAACCGCATAACCTTTTGTTAGGCCGCCTAAATCGATATGACCGTCTCCAATCCGCTTGATCGTCATCTTGTTCTCATCCAATTCAACTGAAGTAGCTCTAGCTTCCTCTAAAAGAGCCGGTATGAGGGCTTTAGCCTCCTCAATTGAGGAATTGCTTGGACCTTCGAACAAGAAGTCGTCATCCGCCCCAAATAGGGTTGTTTTCCATAACGAAGTTATCTTGCCGATATATGGATCGAAGTTATGTTCTGTCTTAGCGTATAAATCAAGCGCAGTCTTCATCAAATCGAAGAGGATTGGATCAACCTCAATCGCTTCATGAGTTGAATTGATTTTGTATAAGGTGTTGGCGTCTCCATAGTTTGTGTATGGGTCCGCTAAAGTGTCTATCTTGTTTGCTAAATCGTATATTTCCTTGCCACAGTCTTTTCCTGAGACGTATTTCCATGAGAAAAAGCTGTGGAACGCAAGGACTGAACCGCTGTATCTAGTTTCGCTGCATGATACAAGCAGTGGGAGCAATAACAATAGACCTAATCTCTTTTTCATGCGTATATGATAATCCATTAGAGGGTTAAAGAAAAGGACACTAAATGTGTCCTAGTCATTAAAGTGTAACTTCAACTGTTGTGCCGTTAGGTCCAGGTGTAGTTTTGAGATATTCGACAATTGGATCGAAGTTCTTGTCTCTACGTCCAGCCTTGCAAGCTGTGACTTTCTTGACCTCTCCGTTAACCAACGCATCCGCTAAGTCGTGGCAGCCTGCATATCCGCAAGCGCCGCAATTGACTCCAGGAAGCATTTTGGAAACACAGTCGATTCTTGGGTCCTCTTCAACGTGGAAGACGATTGAGAACAAAACGATAAGGCATGATAATCCGATTGCTAAGCCTAGCATAAGCAAGGCTGCCCATAAGATATCCATATATTAGTTTCCTTTCTCGCCAGAATTTGCTTCTTGGCGTTTTTTTCTTTCCCTTTCTTCTGCGCTAGCGTAGAACCTACAACTAACGACTTCGCAATTCTCGCAGTTAGGGCCCTTGCCCGCTTCACATCCAGCAGGTGCCGGTGTTTTAACATAAGCAACGAAGCTGATTGTGAAGAGAGCTACTAAAACTACGATTATTGCTATTGCGATTACCACGTAACCGACAGTGCCCATTAGATGAGCCCCCATGAACCGAGGTCAACAATGCCTCCGAGTCCCATGAAGACGATAGCCATGAGTCCTGCGACGATAAGCGCAATTGGCACGCCCTTGAAGGCCTTAGGAAGATTTGAACCCTCAAGTCTGATTCTGATGCAAGCGAAGAGGAAGATGACGAGGATGAATCCGAGTGAAGTTCCTAATGCGTTTGCCATTGAACGACCGAAGTCGTATGCCATGTTGTTTTCAACAACGCCGAGTACTGCGCAGTTTGTTGTGATTAATGGAAGGTAGATGCCAAGTGTCTTATAAAGGCTGATCGACTTCTTCTTAATGAAGAATCCGACCATCTGAACAAGTGATGCGATGACGAGGATGAAGACGATTGTCTCCATGTATTCCATGTTTGCTGGAACAAGGATGAAGTTGTAGAGTGGCCAGCAGACAAGTGCTGCAATGAGCGTGACTGCTGTGACTGCAAGACCCATGCCGAGAGCAGATTTGATCTTGTTGCCGACTCCAATGAATGAGCAGATACCGAAATATCTTGAGAGGATGACGTTATCGATGACCATGTAGGAGACGATAGCGAGAATGAATGAAACTATGTACTGCATTAGTTATTTCCTCCTTTAGCGGCTGCTGCTCTTTCAGCTCTAGCCTTTTCTTTTGCCTTCTTGTCTTTGTAGTTGTTGATTGCTGCAATGATTGCTAAAGCAAAACCTAAGACGAGGAAGCCGCCTGCTGATGACTTGAAGAGTGGCATAGCAAGTGAGAAGTCTGAGCCTGTGTATCCAGAAAGGATTGGCAATGTGACCTTAGGGATGAAGGTGAAGACTTTTCCGAATGTAAGAGTTCCTGCACCGAGGACTTCACGGACAAGAGCGATTGCGGCAATTGCCCATGTGTAGCCAACGCCGTTTCCGAGACCATCTAACATGGAATCGACCACCGTGTTCTGGCTAGCGAATGCCTCAGCTCTACCTAAGACGATACAGTTGACGACGAGCAATGAGACAAAGACGCCGAGTGAGCTATAAAGTTCAGGGAGGAAGGTTGAAGAGAGAAGCTTGACTACTGTGACGAATGTTGCGATGACAACGATGTAGCAAGGTGTTCTGATCTCATCAGGAATGATCTTGCGGAGAAGAGAGATGATGAGATTTGAGAAGAAGATGACGAATGTGAAGAGGATTCCCATGCCGATTGCGGACTCAAATGATGTTGTGACCGCTAAAGCAGGGCAAGTGCCAAGAACCATAACGAATAATGGGTTGGCTTTGAAGAGAGGGTCTAAGAAGACTCTTAATTTGCTTGGTTTCTGATCCATAATCGTCCCTCCTTATGCATTCTTGGATGCTATGTAATCTGTACGCATAGCCAAGAGTAAGTCGCGGATTGCGTTAGTTGAGAGAGTTGATCCTGTGTGGACTGCGCTTTCGTCTTCTAAGCTTGTTGTTCCTGATGCGACATTTGAGATATATCCCTTGTAATCGTCCCAAGAGATGTTCTTTGTGAGTTTGTAGCCGACAAGCTTTGCATTAGCCGCATCTCCGCTCCAAGCAGCGATGAGCTTGATGACATCGGTTTCACCTTCTGGGTCTTTGAATGAAGTGGTGGCTTCATATGCCTTTCCGGTGGTGCCGTCGCTTAATTCGACTGAGTAACGCTTTGTGAGTTCATATGAGCAATGTGATGTATCGCCCTTAACTGCTGCATACTCGTCAACTGATTCAGAGACATAGCTTGTTCCATACATCTCTTCGAGGACGGTTTTGTAGTTTGCGATGTAATCTGCACGCATTCCGATGATTAAGTCACGGATAGCGTTTGTTGAGAGAGTTGATCCTGTGTGGACAGCGTTCTCATCTTCTAAGCTTGTTGTGCCCTTTGACACACCATCGAGGTAGCTCTTGTAATCATTCCAAGAGATATCCTTTGTGACACTGTATCCGTCGAGCTTGACGCTTGCCTTGTCTCCGCTGAATGCAGCGACGATCTTAACAACATCAGTCTCGCCTTCTGGATCTTGGAATGAAGTTGTACCAGCGTATGCCTTAGTGACTGTTGAATCAGTAAGGGTAACTGTGTAACGGTTGGTGATTTCGTATGAGCAGTGGGTTGTATCGCCCTTGATTGCGGTGAATTCGTCCTCGACATTTGATTTGTAGAGGTCGCCGTAGATCTTTTCGATTGGTGTCTTTTCGACTGTTGGTCCGCCTGTCTGTCCGTTGATTCTTGCGACATAATCTTTTCTAGCAGCCTGAACACCGTCGATGAAGAACTTCTGTGACTTAGTGCCGCCTGAGACGACTGAGCTATAGTCGTTTGCGGTTGCTGAGCCTTCGACGATACCATCTGCAAGTTTGATGATGTTGCCATCATAACCAGAGTCGCCTCCGACCATGATGTTGATGTTGCTTGGCTTGACTGCGTTGATGTTTGCTGCCTGAGCTGGGCCTTCGAATAAGACTGTGAACTCAACGTCTGTCTTAACTGGCTTTGAGCAGTTGAGCTTATATGCGTAACCAGTTGTCTGGCCGCCTTCTTTTAATGCGTAAACTGCAGTGATTGTGACTTTTGTTGAGCTTTCTGTTGAGGAAATTGGGCTGAAGTCAGCGACTTCCTCGAATGTTGCTCCTGGCTTCAAGCTCTGGATTTCTGCTGGAGCTTCTGTTGATTTGTGGGTTTCCTTATAGTAGTCGGTAGCTGTGTGGAGTCCGCCGATTAAGACAGCTGATCCAACGCAGATACAGCTAAGGACGAGAGCGCATCTTAAGTAAATATTCTTAATCATGTTCTATCCTCCTTATTTAAGGGCAAGTGGCAAGATGACTGCTAAGAGAGCAACACCAGCGAGTGCGCCTCCTGCGATGTAGTGCCACTTTTTCCATCTTGATGATGACCACTGTGGGTAGTTGAGTGCTGGAGCAATCATGTTAGCGAAGAGGATTGAGAATCCAACGCCTTCTGTTCCAGCGAATAAACGGATGATAACTGTGATAACGCCTGCGAATGCGCCGAATAAGACACGTGCAGGATCGCCGACTGGGCCTGTGACTGGGTCAGTGATCATGTAGACAGCACCGAATAAGACGCCACCTGACAATAACTGATAGAGTGCATAATAACAGACATTGTCTCCGCCCTTGATCTGGAGGATTAATCCAGCGACGAGTGTCAAGACGATGAATGATCCGAGATATGAGACCAAGACCTTCCAGTCGATTGTCTTTGTGATGAGCAAGTAGACCATGCCGACTAAGATGGCGATGTGGAATGTTTCGCCTAATGCGCCAGGGACTCTGCCTAAGAATAAGTCTAAGAGGTTTGTTGCAGGGAGTGCTGTCTGAAGTGATGTAGCGCCCGCTGAGATTGATGGATCAACGAAGATTGAAGGATCTGCTGAATTTCCTGAGATACCACCCCAGAAGAGTCTGACGACGATCATGCCTAAGGCTGCTGGGTTGAAGATGTTGTTTCCAAGACCTCCGAAGACCAATTTGCCTAAGATGATGCCGATTGCAGCGCCTGCAACGACGACGAAGTAGCCTGTTCCGCTTGCAAATCCAAGCTCTGTTGGAAGACAAAGAGCATAGATCATACCGGTGATTAAGGCTGATAAGATGTTTTCAATCTTGAATTCCTTAACACTCTTTTTGGTGATAAGAATGAATATGAACTCACATAATACGCATGTGACAAGTGCAAGTGGGTAGATGCGCAGCATTGGCATTGGATATGCAACTGCGGCCCAAATGACGACTGGTAACAATGCGATGATTACGTTGAGGAGCATCCACATCAAGGAATCCTTACGTCTGATGTGTGGAGATGTTTCTTTAACAAACTGCATAATATTATAGCTTTGCTAAAAGCTTTGCCCTCCTTACATAATCTGTGACACGGATGCCTGATGTGCAGCTGTATGTGCATAATCCGCATTCCATGCAATTGAGCGGTGTGAGCATCTTGACTCTTTCGCGGTTTGCGCTCTTGACTGCCTCCATGATGAGGACTGGCTGAAGTCCCTGTGGGCAAGATAAGACGCATGATCCGCAACGAATGCAAGCTGCCTCTGGTTTTGTGCTCTCGTTCATGACGATGAGAGATGTGACTGTCTTTGTTGCGATGCAGTCTTCGTTTGGAAGAGCGGTGCCCATCATAGGTCCACCGAAGATAAGAACTTTCTTCTCGTCTCCCTTATAGCCACCTGCTAAGTGGACTAAGTTGATGACTGGAGTTCCAACACGGACAACAAAGTTACTTGGAGCGTTGATGCCATCGCCATTGACTGACATGTATCTCTCGTAGACTGGCATGTTGTGCCAGATTGCGTCATAGATCTGAGCAGCAGTGGTGACGTTGACGTTCATGATTCCGTATGCTGGTGGAATCTTTCCAGGAGCCATCTTGATCCCGAGGGCTGTCTTAACCATTGCGACTTCCCAACCCTGAGGGTAGAAGTTCTTCATTGGTGAGACGACGATGCCTTCGTTTGGATAATACTTTTCGATCATGTCGTTAAGGTGCTTGATGATCTCTGGGTGAGTTTCCTTAACGCAGATTCTTGCATCGTTGCAATTGAACATCTGCATTAAGAGCTTTGTTCCGCCGAAGATCTCTTTTGTCTTGTCGAGCATGAATCTCTGGTCGGTATCAAGGTATGGTTCGCATTCGATACCGTTGATCAAGATGTAGTTGATCTTTTCTTTTGTCTGCAACTTAACGTGGGTAGGGAATCCTGATCCTCCTAAGCCAACGCAAGCGCAATTTTCGATGATTTTAATCATCTCTTCCTTAGTCATGGCAGCGACTTCTTCCGGTGTTCTGTCCTTGATTGAAGGATCAAGCGTATCAAGACGGTCATTCTCGATTTTCATGAAGTTGACGAGCTTACCGCAACGATGATAGTGCTTTTCAACTTTGACCATGGTGCCACTTACTGATGAGTGGATGGGCTGGTCGAAGAATGGTCCATGTCTCATGCCAATCATCTGGCCGAGATTAACATGGTCGCCTTCTTTGACATAGATGTCTGCTTTTGCGCATCTGCCGTTTTCAACAGCAATATAGACATAGTCTGGTATTGGAGCTGGGATAGCAGGACGCTTCGAAAGCAAATTATCTACGCCACCTATTTTTGTAGTTTTTGCAATCATAGTTATGCCTCTTTCGCGTTGACATTATTGCATTTCTTTATACGGGCGCATAGCACATAAAATAACGTGTATGCGAGAAAGAGCAAAAACATTCGATTCTATCGATAGTTTTCAAGAATTCATCAATATGGTAATCTTGTACCGAAATTAACAATAAGTACGAATGTGATGGTTATATCGATAAAACAACACTGATATTTTGATAAAAAACGACTGTTCTAATTTCGTTTCTTATGCCGACTATATGCGTGCAAAATGTCTTAGTTTATGGCTTAATATTTCAATTTATGCGGGTTTTGCATAGAAAAACGGAGGTTTTTTGGCCTCCGTTTACCTTATCTTGTGAATTTATTCAATCCCATCATGCAGAGGATTGAGATGAGAAGAGATGCGATTGCTCCACCAAGGAATATATATCCTGTTGTGTTCATCTGCATATCGAACAGCGAGATGAATGCAACCGTGAGTGAAGCGAAGATTGATGAGACGAAGCAGAGGAGCGTGAGCTTCGCGTTGCTTGCCTTTGAGTGTGATTTCTCTAAAGATGTCTTTTCCATAATTAGAATGCCCCCATTGCCTTAAGAACGATTAATCCGAGCACTGCGACCTGAAGGAGTAGTGAGACGATAATCGTGAATGAGAAGTAACCCTTGTTGGTCTTATGGTGAGCAAGGATTCTTCCGATGAATGCGCCGATAGCGCCGCCGAAGCACGTGAACCCAAGAAGCGTTTTCTCCTTGATTCTTACTTCGTTGCCGTTTTGCTTCGCCATTGCCTTGTCCTTGATGAAGAGGAACATGGTTATAAGCGACATGATGATTAGATAGATAACATATCCAATCAATAAATATTGCTGAAATGTCATGGTTATTGTTTCTCCTGAGGCAATTATACATCAAAACAACGCCGAATAACTGTCAATGTATCCGCTTTTATTCTTTTTAAGTATGCAAACGCATATTTAATGGGTAACCTATTAAAAAGGAGCACGATTATGGCAAAAATCATCAACGAACCTTCACATACTTTTAACGAATATCTTTTAATTCCAGGCTATTCAGACGCTAGGGCAATCCCTTCAAATGTTGACTTATCAACACCACTTACCAGATTCAAGAAGGGAGAAGAACCTAAGATCAAGATGAACATCCCTATGATCTCAGCAATCATGCAGTCTGTCTCAGGACCAGACCTCGCAGTCGCACTTGCTAGAGAAGGCGGTGTCTCATTCATCTTCGGCAACCAGTCAATCGAATCAGAAGCTGAAATGATCAGAACTGTTAAGAAATACAAAGCAGGATTCGTTGAGAGCAACTCAAACATCACTCCAGACGCAACACTCGCAGACCTTCTTAAATTAAAAGAGAAAACCGGTCACTCAACAGTTGCTGTCACTGATGACGGAACAAAGAACGGCGTGCTCGTCGGCATCATCACTTCAAGAGACTATCGTCCATCTAAGATGGATCCAAACATGAAGGTCTCTGAATTCATGACACCATTCTCAAAGCTCATCGTTGGACATGTCAACGACTCATTAAAGCATTGCAACAACATCATCTGGGACAACAAGCTCAATCAGCTCCCAATCATCGATGATGAAAATAGATTAAGATACTTAGTCTTTAGAAAAGACTATGAGAACCACAAACTTTATCCAAACGAACTCTTGGACGAAGACAAGAGATACATCGTTGGTGCAGGTATCAACACAAGAGACTACAAGCTTAGAGTTCCAGCCTTAGTCGAAGCAGGTGCGGATGCATTATGCTTAGATTCATCAGAAGGTTATTCTGCATGGCAGGAGCAGGCACTCGATTGGATCAAGGCCAACTATCCTGATATCCCAGTCGGTGCTGGTAACGTCGTCTCAAAGGAAGGCTTCCGTTTCTTGGCTGATCACGGTGCAGACTTCATCAAGATCGGCATCGGTGGTGGTTCAATCTGCATCACAAGAGAAACCAAGGGTATCGGACGTGGCCAGGCAACATCAGTCTTGGAAGTTGCTCAGGCTAGAGACGAGTACTATAAGGAAACAGGAATCTATGTTCCAATCTGCTCAGATGGTGGCATCGTCCACGATCACCACATCACTCTCGCTCTTGCGATGGGCGCAGACTTTGTCATGTTGGGAAGATACTTCGCTAGATTCGATGAATCCCCAACAAACAAGATCATGATTAACGGCACCTACTACAAGGAATACTGGGGCGAAGGCTCAGCTAGAGCAAGAAACTGGCAGAGATACGATAACGGTGAGGCAAGCAAGCTCACATTCGAAGAAGGCGTTGACTCATATGTTCCATATGCAGGACCTCTTAAAGAGAATGTCGCAATGTCACTTTACAAGGTCAAATCAACCATGTGCAACTGCGGCGCTCTCTCAATCAAGGAACTCCAGGATAAGGCAGTCTTAACACTCGTCTCCGCAACATCTATCGTTGAAGGTGGAGCTCACGACGTCTTAGAGAAAAACAAGACAGCAAACTTCAAATAAGCAATCGGGCTGGATTCCAGCCCTTTTTCTTATCAATATTGAATAAATAAAGTAATATATACGCCGGGATTCAACCAATCCTCTTTTCAAGGAGCGCTTATGTCCATATTAACAGTCAAAAACGTATCTCATAGCTTTGGTGGAAGAACTATACTCAAGAACGTATCTTTCGCGTTGAACGAAGGAGAGCATATCGGGCTAATTGGTCCTAACGGAGAAGGAAAGTCCACGTTCCTCAAGATCGTCTTAAAGCAATTAACTCCTGATGAAGGCACGATCGAGTGGGCCAAACGCTCTAGAGTTGGGTATTTGGATCAGTACACAACATTATCTCAAGGCAAGACTATCAGAGAAGTACTCCAAGAAGCATTCGAAGATATGTACGCTCTTGAGGCTGAAATGAACGATGCTTATATGAAGATGGGCGAAGTTGAAGGCGATGAGCTCGATAAGATAATGCAGGATGCAGGAGAGATCTCTTCATATCTCGAACAGTCTGGATTCTATCTGATTGATGTCAAGATTGAAGAAGTCGCTAGAGGCTTAGGAGTGTCTGATTTCGGATTGGATAAAGATGTCACTGCATTAAGTGGTGGACAGCGTTCTAAGGTGCTTTTAGCGAAATTATTGCTACAAAACCCTAATATTTTGGTGTTGGATGAGCCTACGAACTTCTTAGATGAATATCAGGTAAAGTGGCTTAAGAACTACCTCATGGAGTTCGGAAACGCATTTATTCTTATCTCTCACGATGAAGCGTTCTTAAGGGATGTTATCAATGTTGTCTATCATCTTGAAGATGCGACGATGAATAGATATAAAGGCGGATATGATTTCTATCTCAAGAACTCCGAGATAAAGAAACGTCAGGCAGAAGATGCCTATAACGCTCAGCAAAGAGAAATCGCAAGGATGGAAGACACCATCGCCCGCAACAAGGCACGCGTTGCAACTAGAGGATTAGCCAGCTCTCTCCAGAAGAGGCTGGATAGAATGGAAGTCATTGAGAAGGCGAGTGAAAAGATTAAACCTAACTTTGTCTTCAAAATGGATAACGTTAACACATCAAAGACTGTTTTCAGCTGTAAGGATTTGGTTATTGGATATTCATTCCCATTAACTAGACCAATCAACCTCGAAATAACTAGAGGAGAGAAGATAGCCATTAAAGGCGTTAACGGCATCGGCAAGACTACGCTTCTTAAATCGATAACCGGCTTAATCAAACCGATATCCGGAGAAGTTGTAGTTGGTTCAAATGCGGAAATCGGGTATTTCCAGCAAGAAGAAGAGTGCAAAGACAAAACCGCCTTCAATGAGATATACGACGAGTTCCCATCATTGAACATCGGACAGGTTATGGGCGCTCTAGCATCATGCGGATTAACAAAAGACAACATAGATTCATACATGATTGCCTTGTCCGGTGGAGAGAACGCGAAGGTCAGACTCTGCAAATTAACCATCCAAAAATCCAATATTTTGATTCTAGATGAGCCTACCAACCACCTTGATGTTCTCGCAAAAGAATCTCTAAAAGAAGCGATTCAGACATATCCAGGAACAGTAATCCTCGTCTCTCACGAAGAGGATTTCTATAGAGGGGTTGCCACTAGAGTCATCAATCTTGAGGAGTACAAAATCTAACAAAAGATTTCATATATGAAACGCTTTCAGAATTGCCTAATTGACTAATATCTATATTAAATATAATATATCCCTCGGAAAAACTTTAAGTCGATGCCGTGACGTCGAAAAGGTTTGAGAGCAATCTAAGTGTAGCTTCAGGTCTCGTCACGCATAGACGGGACCTTTTTTCTGGAGGAAACGCATGGAAAGAAAACACCAAGTAATGGATGAAGCAACAATCACCCGCACCCTCGCTCGTATGACTCACGAAATCATCGAGAGAAATAATGGAGTTGACGATGTCGTCATCTTAGGCGTTAAGAATAGAGGCATTGATATCGCAAAGACTCTTGCCGCCAATATAAGACGCTTCGAAGATGTTGATGTTCCAACCGGCGCAATCGATGTCACCATGCACCGCGACGATTACACATTCGAAATGAAGAAAGAGAAGGCAACGGAAAGCCAGATTCCTTGCGACCTCTTCGATAAGATCGTAATCATAGTCGATGATGTCCTCTTTACCGGGAGAACCGCTAGAGCAGCTCTTGAGACAGTGTTCTCAATTGCTAGACCTAGAGCCGTCCAGTTAGCGGTATTGGTGGATAGAGGCCACAGAGAAATTCCAATTCGTCCAGATTATGTTGGGAAAAACATTCCAACTGCAAAGACTGAGAAAGTCCAAGTCTCATTAACAATTGAAGATAAGGGCGTTTATATAATCAATCAGTAAAAAGACTTTAAATCGATCCAGAGAGGTCGGAAAGGAGGAAAAGGATGAGCAACACGAGCGCAAAGATAATAACCGGCAGCGATGAGTCCATTGACTTATCTAGTTTGTTGTCCGGTTTTTCTTTAGAGAACGTAGACGAACACTGTGTAATCCTGCCAGGTTTCATCGATGTCCACGTTCACTTTAGAGAACCGGGATTCTCATACAAAGAGACAATTGAAACCGGATCAAAAGCCGCGGCTCACGGAGGATACACAAGCGTCCTCACAATGCCTAACCTGAATCCAGTTCCAGATTCAGTTGAACACTTAAAGGAACAATTAGACATCATCAAGAAAGATGCAGTCATCAACGTTCTCCCATACGGAGCAATAACCGTAGGAGAGAAAGGAGAAGAACTCGCTGATCTTGATGGCATGGCAAAGGATGTCATCGCATTCTCGGATGATGGACGTGGAGTCCAGGAAGAAGAGATGATGAGACAGGCGATGATAAAAGCAAAATCACTTGGAAAGATGATCGTTGCCCACTGCGAAGTGAACTCGCTTCTAAAAGGCGGATACATCCATGATGGCGTGTATGCAAAAGAGCACGGACATAGAGGAATCTGCTCCGCTAGTGAATATGAGCAAATTGCAAGAGATGTGAGGCTTTCAAAGGAAACGGGATGTGCCTATCACGTATGCCACATCTCCACAAAAGAAAGCGTGGATATCATCCGCAAGGCTAAGGCGGAAGGCGTAAACGTCACCTGTGAAACCGCACCTCACTACTTGATATTAGACGAGAATGATCTCCAGGAGCATGGCTACTGGAAGATGAATCCTCCTCTAAGATCTAAGGAAGATAAAGAAGCCTTAATCCAAGGTATTCTAGATGGCACAATCGATTGCATCGCAACCGACCATGCCCCACACAGTGAGGAAGAGAAATCTAGAGGATTAGAGAAGTCCCCATTCGGAATAGTTGGAATCGAGTACGCATTCCCTCTCTTGTACACCCACTTGGTGAAGAAAGGGATAATCACACTTGAGAAATTAATCGATTTACTGGTCAAAAACCCAAGCAAACGATTCAATATCCCGGTAAATGGCTTCTCAATCTGGAATTTAGATGAAGAAGTGGAAATCACAAAAGAATCAATGTTATCAAAGGGAAAGGCAACACCTTTCTTGAACACAAAAGTCTACGGCAAGAACGTAGCAACATATTACGGAGGTAAAAAGGTATGGTAAAAGAATTCGACAAGAAGATCATCCTTGAAGACGGCGAAGAATACTATGGCTATTCATTCGGCGCTAACGAGGAGAAGGTTACAGAAATCGTCTTCAACACATCAATGGTCGGCTATCAGGAAATCATCTCTGACCCATCATACACATTCCAGACAGTGTGCATGACTTATCCATTAATCGGAAACTACGGTATCACAGATGAAGACAACGAGACTAAGGTCCCAACAATCGGAGGATTGGTCGTAAGAGAATATAACGACTTCCCATCAAACTTCCGTTACACAAAGACACTCGGAGAAATCATGGAGGAAAACCATATCGTCGGCATCTATGGCGTTGACACAAGAAAGCTCACACGCTCAATCCGCGACAAGGGTTCAAGAAGAGTGCTCATCACCAACGTCAACACCACAGTTGAAGAAGGCATCAAGATCATCAAGGAAACACCAATCGACCACGAGGCAGTAAGGCTTGTCTCATGCAAGAAGAGATGGTATGCAAGATGCCAGGATGCAAAATACAATGTCGTCGCAATCGACTGCGGTATCAAGCTCAACATCGTCCGTTCCCTCAACAAGAGAGGATGCAACGTCACAGTTGTCCCATTCGATATGGATTACAAGAAGATCGTTGAGATGAATCCAGACGGAATCTTCATCTCAAACGGCCCTGGCGACCCAGAAGATGCAACACCAGTCATCGAGATGGTTAAGAAATTACGCGGCAAATATCCAATATTCGGTATCTGCTTAGGACACCAGATTATCTCACTTGCTTATGGCGGTAAGACATACAAACTCAAATTCGGACATAGAGGCGGCAACCACCCAGTCATGAATCTTAAGACCGGCAAGGTTGAAATCACCTCGCAGAACCACTCATACGCAGTCGACCCTGAATCAATCAAGGGAACAGGACTTGTTGCAACTCACATCAACATCCTCGATAAGACTGTTGAAGGTGCTGAATGCAAGGAAGACAGAGTCTTCTCAGTCCAGTACCACCCAGAGTCAGCACCTGGTCCACAGGACAGCGCATACTTATTCGATGAATTCATTGAATACATGAAGGAGGCAAAGAACAATGGCTAAGAGAACAGACATCCACAAAATTCTTGTTATCGGTTCAGGACCAATCGTCATTGGCCAGGCCGCAGAATTCGACTATGCAGGCACACAGGCTTGCTTAGCCTTAAGAGAAGAAGGCTATGAAGTTGTCCTTTGCAACTCCAACCCAGCAACCATCATGACCGATAAAGCGGTCGCAGATAAGATCTACATGGAGCCTCTCACCCTTGAGTATATGGCTAAGATCATCCGTCACGAAAGACCAGACGCAATCCTCCCAGGAATCGGCGGTCAAACAGGTCTTAACCTCGCAATTTCCCTCGAAAAGAAAGGCGTTCTTAGAGAATGTCAGGTTGAACTCCTCGGAACATCATCTGATTCAATTGCAAAGGCTGAAGATAGAGAACTCTTCAAGCAGCTTTGCATTGACTTAGGCGAACCTGTCCTCCCATCAATGATCGCAAACTCAATGGAAGAAGGACTTGCTGCCGCTCATGAAATCACATATCCAGTCGTCTTAAGACCAGCCTTCACTTTAGGTGGAACAGGCGGTGGATTCGCAGATAACGACGAAGAATTCATTGAGATAATGAAGAATGCTCTTGCATTATCTCCAGTCCATCAGGTCTTGGTCGAGAAATCAATCAAAGGCTTCAAGGAAATCGAATACGAAGTCATGCGTGATTCAAACGACACCGCAATCACCATCTGTAACATGGAAAACATCGACCCAGTCGGTATCCACACCGGTGACTCAATCGTTGTTTGCCCTTCTCAGACATTAACAAACAAAGAGTACCATATGCTTAGAGACTCAGCTCTCAAGATCATCCGTGCTCTTAAGATTGAAGGCGGATGCAACGTCCAGTTCGCATTAGACCCTCTTTCATTCAAATATTACCTCATCGAGGTCAATCCACGTGTCTCACGTTCATCCGCTCTTGCTTCTAAGGCATCTGGCTACCCAATTGCTAGAGTCTCAGCAAAGATCGCAGTCGGCATGCACCTTGATGAAATCCAAATCGCAAATACACCTGCATCATTCGAACCATCACTTGACTACGTCGTCACAAAGATGCCACGTTTCCCATTCGATAAGTTCGCAGACGCAAACAACAAGCTCTCAACCCAGATGAAGGCAACAGGCGAGGTTATGTCAATCGGTAGAACCATTGAAGAATCCTTGCTAAAAGCCGTTAGATCTCTTGAAATCGGCGTATTCCACCTCTATATGAAGAAATTCGATGGCTGGACCAAAGAACAGTTACTCGACTACATCAAGATTGGCACAGACGATAGAATCTACGCAATCGCAGAACTCTGCCGTCAAAGAGTCGACTATGGAGTTATCGCTGAATATTCAAAGATCGATATGCTCTTTATCGAGAAGGTCAAGAACATCATCCGTGAGGAAGATGAATTAAGAGAAAATCCAAACAACCTCGTCGTCTTAAGAGACGCAAAGAAGATGGGTTTCTCAGATAGAGCAATCGCTTGGTTATGGGGAGTCAAGGAAATCGATGTCTATAACCTCAGAGTGGAGAACAATATCTTCCCAGTCTATAAGATGATCGATACCTGCGCTTCAGAATTTGAATCATACATCCCATATTTCTATTCAACATACGAAGAAGAGAACGAATCAATCGTCTCAGACAAGAAGAAGATCATCGTTCTTGGCTCAGGCCCAATCAGAATCGGACAGGGTATCGAATTCGATTACTCCACCGTTCATGCGGTCATGACAATCAAGAAGTCCGGATTTGAGGCTATCATCATCAACAACAACCCAGAAACAGTCTCAACAGACTACACGACATCAGATAAGCTCTACTTTGAGCCATTATGTGTTGAAGATGTCATGAACATCATCGCACTTGAAAAGCCATACGGCGTTATCGCAACCTTAGGCGGACAGACCGCAATCAATCTTGCTGAACCTCTTATGAAGAGAGGCGTCAACATCATCGGCACTGACTGCGATGGCATCGATAGAGCAGAGAATAGAGACTCATTCGAGAAACTCTTGATCGAACTCAACATCCCACAGCCAACCGGCCGTGCAGTCACAAAGATTGAAGACGGAATCGAAGCAGCAGCAAAGATTGGATACCCAGTATTAGTCAGACCATCCTTTGTCTTAGGCGGACGCGCAATGCAGATCGTTGCAAACGAAGGTCAGTTAAGACACTACCTCAAGACAGCTGTAGAAATCGATGAGGACAAGCCAGTCTTGGTCGATAAGTACATCCAGGGTAAAGAAGTTGAAGTCGATGCAGTGTGCGATGGAAAGAACGTCTTCTGCCCAGGCATCATGGAACTTGTTGAAAGAACAGGTATCCACTCAGGCGACTCAATCTCTGTCTATCCTCCATTCTCTTTATCCGACAAGGTCAAGAAAACAGTCTTGGAATACACAGAAAAACTCGGACTTGGCTGCGGAATCATCGGCCTATACAACATCCAGTTCATCGTCGATTCAAATGACGATGTCTATATCATCGAGGTCAACCCACGTTCATCAAGAACCGTCCCATTCCTTTCAAAGGCAACCGGCTACTCACTTGCCGATATTGCAACAAAAGTCATCATGGGCGAAGATCTAGTCTCCCAGGGATTTACCTCAATCTACCCAGAAGAGAAGAAGAGATGGTACGTCAAGTGTCCAGCCTTCTCATTCTCAAAGCTCAAAGGTTTAGACGCATACCTCTCACCTGAGATGAAGTCAACAGGCGAAGCCATCGGATATGATGATAAGAAGAACCGCGCATTGTATAAGGCAATGCAGGCAGCAGGCACAAAACTCAAGCAATACGGCACTGTATTTGCAACAATTGCGGATGAAGATAAGGAAGAAGCTCTCCCATTAATCAAGAGATTCTACAACCTCGGTTTCAATATTGAAGCAACAGCAGGAACCGCTGCATTCTTAAAAGAACATGGCATCAGAACAAGAGTCAGACGCAAGATTGCAGAAGGCTCAAACGAAATCCTTGATTCAATTAGACAGGGATACGTCACATATATCATCAATACTAGACACGTCTCATCAACCAACATCGCAAGCGATGGCTACATCATCAGACAAGTCGCAGTTGAAAACTATGTCACAGTCTTGACCGCTTTAGATACCGTTGCCGCCCTTCTTGATGTCCTTGAAGAGACAATGATCAACGTATCCACAATCGATATGTAGAGGTAGATATGAAACAAGTAGTATTTAGCGTTAAAACAAATAAAGCTATCGCCCCAAACGTCTACAAGATGATTCTTGAGGGCGATACCAGCGGAATCACCAACTGTGGTCAGTTCGTGAACATCGCAATAGATGGATATTACCTTAGGCGTCCAATCTCAGTCTGCGACTATGATGACGAGACATTAACTCTCATCTATAAGGTCGTTGGAAAGGGAACGGAGGCCATGTCCAAGATGGGCGAAGGCACAAAGCTTGATACCCTTACAGGACTCGGAAACGGCTACAACACCGATGCATCAGGAACTTATGTGATGTTGATCGGCGGAGGAGTTGGAGTCCCACCTCTATATAACCTTGCAAAAACTCTTAGAGCAGACGATAAGGAAGTAGTGGTCATCCTCGGCTTCAACACCAAGAGCGAAATCTTCTATGAAGAAGAATTCAAGGCTCTTGGCTGCAAGGTCAAAGTCACAACAGTGGATGGCTCATATGGAATCAAGGGATTCGTGACAAACGCAATGGATGGAGAAGAATACGATTACTTCTACACCTGCGGACCAGAGCCAATGCTCAAAGCGGTGTATAACGCATCCAAAACCAGCGGCGAATTCTCATTCGAAGAGAGAATGGGCTGCGGGTTCGGGGCCTGCATGGGATGCAGCTGCAAGACCCTATACGGAAATAAGAGAATCTGCAAAGACGGACCGGTCTTAAAGAAGGAGGAAATCACATGGGAGAAGTAAACACCAAAGTCAATTTACTTGGCATCGAACTCGATAATCCAATCATCCCAGCCTCCGGCACATATGGATTTGGCTACGAATTTGCGGAATTATACGACATAAACATCCTTGGAACCTTCTCGTTCAAGGGAACGACTAAAGATCCGAGATTCGGCAATCCAACGCCTAGAATCGCCGAAACGGCATCAGGCATGCTTAACGCTGTCGGACTTCAGAACCCTGGAGTGGAAAAGGTCATCTCAGAAGAACTTCCTAAATTGAAGAAGGTCTTCAACAAGAAGGTCATGGCAAACGTCTCAGGATTCTCAATCCCTGATTATGTCTATACCTGCGAGAAACTAGACAAGGAAGAACAGGTCGGATGGATTGAGCTCAATGTCTCATGTCCAAACGTCCATGGAGGTGGCATGAGCTTCGGCACTGATCCAGTCCTTTTGGGCGAAGTCGTTAGAGAAGTAAGAAAAGTGGTCACAAAGCCACTTATCGTCAAGCTCTCGCCAAACGTCACCAACATCGTTGAGATCGCAAAAGCATGCGAAGACAATGGAGCGGACGGAATCGCCTTGATTAATACCTTATTAGGTATGAGAATTGATTTAAGAAAGAGAAAACCTCTTTTGAAGAATACCACCGGTGGTTTATCCGGACCTGCAATCTTCCCGGTTGCAGTAAGATGCGTGTATCAGGTAGCACACGCAGTTAAAATTCCAGTCATCGGAATGGGTGGCGTCTCAACAGCAGAAGACGTCATCGAAATGATGATGGCGGGAGCTACCGCAGTAGAGGTTGGCGCAGCTAACCTCGTAAATCCATACGCCTGTAAGGAAATCATCGAGGATTTACCAAGAGTTATGGAAAAATATGGCATTACATCATTAAAAGATATAATCGGAGGAGCATTATAATGGCAAAAGACGTAATCATCGCTTGTGACTTCTCATCAAAAGAGAAGACAATCGAATTCCTCGACAAGTTCGAGGGAAGAAAACCATTCGTTAAGATCGGAATGGAACTCTTCTATGCAGCAGGACCAGACATCGTTAGAGAAATCAAGGCTCGTGGTCACAAGATCTTCTTAGACCTCAAACTTCACGACATCCCTAACACAGTCAAGAAGGCAATGTCAGTCTTATCACATTTAGATGTTGATATGACAAACTTGCACGCAGCAGGAACCATCAACATGATGAAGGCTGCAATCGAAGGACTCACAAGAGAAGACGGCACACGTCCAATCCTCATCGCAGTCACTCAGCTAACATCAACCGACCAGGAAAGCATGGAGAAGGATCTCTTGATCAAAGAGCCTATCGACCAGGTTGTCATGCACTATGCAAAGTGTGCTAAAGAAGCTGGATTAGATGGAGTTGTCTGCTCACCACTTGAAGCAGAAAAAGTCCACAATTCCTGCGGTTCTAACTTTGTTACAGTTACTCCAGGCGTCAGATTTGCCGATGGAGACAAGGGCGACCAGAAGAGAGTTATGACCCCAGCAGAGGCTAGAAAGATTGGCTCAGACTACATCGTTGTTGGCCGTCCAATCACCGCAGCTGAAGACCCAGTTGCAGCATACAACAGATGCGTTAAGGAATTCTTAGGAGAATAAAACAATGGCAGATATCGAAACATTAATCGCAAAAGACTTGCTCTCAATCAAAGCAGTCTTCTTCCGCCCAGAAGAACCATTCACATGGGCTTCAGGCATCAAGTCACCAGTCTACTGTGACAACCGTTTAACATTGACCGCTCCAGCAGTCAGAACAGATGTTGAAACATCTCTTGCTGAAACAGTTAAGAAATACTATCCAGAAGTCGAAGTTCTCATGGGTACATCAACTGCTGGTATCGCTCACGCAGCAATCGTTGGTCACCTCATGAACCTCCCAATGGGATATGTCAGAAGCGGTGCTAAGGATCACGGAAGACAGAACCAGATCGAGGGAAGACTCGAGAAGGGCCAGAAGGTCGTCGTCATCGAAGATTTAATCTCAACAGGCGGCTCAGTCCTTGAAGTCGTCGATGTCTTAAGAGAAGCAGGCGCTGATGTCCTTGGAGTCGTCTCAATCTTCACATACGGAATGAAGAAGGGAATCGAAAGGCTCGCAGCTGCAAACGTTGAGAATCACTCACTCACCAACTTCGATAAGATCGCAGAAGTAGCAGCAGAAGAAGGCTACATCAAAGAGAGCGACATCAAGAGATTGATCGCTTTCAGAAACAACCCATCAGACGAAAGCTGGATTGGTAAGTAATCATGAGAAGCCTTATCGATATCGTCGACTTCAGCGTTGACGAATTAAAGGAAATGATGGATGTTGCCATCGATATTGGTAACAACCCAGCAAAATACTCCGAAGCCTGCAAAGGAAAGAAGTTAGCCACTCTATTCTTTGAGCCATCAACAAGAACTAGATTGAGCTTCGAAGCTGCTATGTGGGAACTTGGAGGTTCGGTTATCGGATTCTCTTCAGCCAGCTCATCAAGCGCTGCAAAGGGCGAAAGCTATGCAGATACTGCAAAAGTCATCTCTTGCTATGCTGATATCATCGCAATGAGATCACCGGTTGAAGGTTCATCATACGTTGCATCAATCAATGCTAGCGTCCCTGTCATCAATGGTGGAGATGGTGGTCACTGCCATCCAACCCAGACCCTTGCTGATTTACTCACAATCTACAAGCACAAAGGTGGATTTGATAACCTTACAGTCGGTTTCTGCGGAGATTTAAAGTACGGAAGAACCGTGCATTCGTTAATCGGAGCGTTATCCCGCTATAACAATGTCAAGATCGTTCTCATCTCTCCAAAAGAATTGGTCCTCCCTGATTACATCAAGGAAGAAGTTCTTGAGAAGAACAACATGGAATATGTTGAGGTCACAAGCCTTGAAGACAATATCGGATGCTTGGATATCCTCTACATGACAAGAATCCAGAGAGAAAGATTCGATGACCCTGAAGAGTATGAAAGACTCAAGAACTCATATGTCTTAGATGTCGAGAAGATGGCTAAGGCTAAGAGCGATATGTATGTCTTGCATCCTCTCCCAAGAGTCAACGAGATCTCTGTTAAAGTCGATGCTGACCCAAGAGCGGTTTATTTCGAGCAGTGCTTAAACGGAAAGCATATGAGAATGGCCCTCATCCTCAAGCTCTTAGAAGAAAAAGAGAAAGACCCAGTCATTATTGATAGATTCGCAGGCGAGAAGCTGCTCATCAATAGATATAGATGCACAAACATGAAATGCATCTCTCAAAACGAGCAAGAACTTGACCAGGTCTTCAAAGTCGTAGACGAAGCAAATAACGTCTGCAGATGCATCTATTGCGACAAACTAGCCTAATTAAATAGAAGTCACCACCAGTCGATTTGATTGGTGGTTTTCCTTATAACCTACTATGAGTTATCAAAATGTAGGTTACAACTTTTCGTTGATTATCCAATCTGTTCTAAGTTATGTAATCAACCGATATGCAACCTTAATACGCTTGCCATTTTTTTCTACAATACATAATATGTTTAGTAATGAATATTTGACTACAAAATCATTATGAAGAACTTGATAGAGAGAATTGGTATCAGGAAACTGGCTTCGAGGAAATCGATAGCACATAGATTGGCCGTTGATGAAGAAGAACTTACGAACTGGGAAAATGGTTCGTCTTTTCCTGACGAGAAAACGATAAACAGATTTAAAAAAGAATTTAAAATCGATCCAAATAACGAAAAAGATAGAATGCCGATTTCAAAAAGAGAAAGAGTAGCAAATAAGCTTATTGTCATATCTTTCGTAGCATTCTTCTTTCTCTATATACTTTGCTTCTTACAGTCTTTCTGGCCATATAACGGCGCAACGCTGGTCGCTTCTTTTGTCGGCGTTCATATCTTCTTTGCGTATTTCTTAACGCTTGGCATACTCAACCGCAAACACTCCCTCAGCGGGTTGTGTTTCTTAGCTACAGCTATTTCCTTGTTACACATAATCATTTCAAATTTTGTTTTCTGGTTTCTCTTTATTGGATTCGTGACTCATTAAATCGAAGCATCAATAAAAGCCCCTTTCCGTTTTGGATAAGGGGCGTTTTAGTTGTCTAATGTTGGATTATTACTTTGCGAGATTTGCGTAGCTGATTGGTTCTTCAGTTACGTCGATGCCAAGCTTCTTGTAGGTGCTTAAGTCAACATCTGCCATGATGTTAG
>JAKSVE010000007.1 GCA_024408295.1 Bacilli bacterium | reverse complement strand
ATCTCATAATAAAAACCCCTCCAGTTGGTTGTCCAACTTTTGGGGTTCATATCAACTTAATCAGCAGGTCTATTTTCTTACGCTCTTGCCATGTTGCCGGACCAGAACGCAAACTCACGATACTCATCAGAGATGTCGATGTAGATTGTGTCGGTCTTATCGTTATAGGTGAAGTAGCCTCCGTCATCGAATGCGCCGAATGGAGGGATGGTTCCTCTCTTGGTTGACTCGCTGTAGGTATAGGTCAATGGGGTTCCGTTCCAACTACCGTTTCCGTTTGCCTCAAGCACCAAGACGTTTGAACCAGACTTCCAGGTACCAACATGTGACTTAGCAGCTTCTTCAGCTTTTCTAGTCATATTTCCTGACCAGAATGCGAATTCACGGTATTCATCCGAGATATCGATATAGACGCTATCAGCGGTTTCACTATAAGTGAAGTAGCCTCCGTCATCGAATGCGCCGAATGGGGCGATTATGCCCTTCTTCTGGCTTGCATCGTATGAGAAGGTGAATGGTGTGCCATTCCATGTTCCGTTTCCGTTTCCTTCTAAGACCAATGTGTTGCTTCCTGAGACCCAGGTACCAACATACTTAGGAGCCTCAACCGGAGCTTCTGTGACTGTGATATCGATTGTCTTTTCAGGGATGCCGTTTTCTGTTGAGAAGGTGATTGTGACGTTTCCAGCTTTAAGAGCCTCGCCATACCAGGTTCCATCCGTGTTATAAACACGCATGACAGTTTCATCACTAGATGTGACCTTGAATACCTGTAATGCCTCTACTGGCTTCAAAGCGGCTGTAAATGTTGTAATCTTGCCAACATTCATAGTGATTCCTTCGCTGGATTTAACGATGTCGAATGATGTAGCCTCTGGTCTAACAGAAGTGACCTCAATTGTCTTTGTCTCACCGGTGGATTTTCTCTTTAAAGTGATGTTTGACTTACCTTCGCTTAATGCGTAGTAGACCTTTGCGTCAGCGCTCTTCTTGCCGATGACTGATTCATCTGAGCTTGAAACGATTTCAAAGTCTGCCTCTAAGTAGTCAACAGCATAAGGCTTTGATGCATCTCTACCTTCGTATGTTAAGTAGTTACCCACTACAACAATGTTATCCTGCTTTGAGCCATAGGATCTAACAATGTTGGTGTACTGATCGCTTAAGAAGAAATCAGAATATGAGACTGCACCCTTATCGGCTTTGTCTCCTGATGTCACTTCAATTGTGTAAGTGTAGTTATATCTCTTGTTTGTGAAGTCATTGTTGTAGAAAGCGTCATCGCTTAATGTAACACTGACAAGTTCACCATCTCCAGTCATTGTGACATCAAGTGAACCTGAGTATGAATACTGGTAACCTTCTTCAGAATGTGAGTATGTGAACTTGACTAAATCATTCTCTACTTTTCCTGAGTATGACTTAGTTCCTGTCCACTTGCTTGGAGTTTCGATATATGCGATTAAATCAGCAATTTCAATGACTTTTGCAGCCTTTTTCTTAGCGTTTTCCTCGGTAAAACCGGCATTTATCGCTTCTGAAGTGTTCTTGTAGTCATATGTTGATTTGGTGTGTTCAACATTCTTGTATTCCCCGCCAACGATGCCTCTATATCCCGCGATTGGGGTTACGGTTGGTGCCTCTAATGCAGGTGCGTTATATGTGTTGTTGCCTGTATATGAAACACTTCCATCTTTTGCGTAGACGTAGTTCTTCTCTTCGGTGGTGATGTTTGATAAATCACCAGTTTCTCTTAATGATTCATTGTAGTATGTGTATTTGACGCTTGACGCCTTATCCATCTTCTCCGCGCTTTCGACGAACATGGTCTTAGCTGTTTCCCAGTCAACTGGAGCAGTAATCTTTTCTTTGACGGTCACTTCGAATTCAGCCTTAACTCCAGACCCATCATTTGCGGTCACTGTAATCTTAGCCTTACCTGGAGCGTATGCTGTAAGGGTAGTTCTAGATGCATCCGCAACAGTTGGGTCACTAGACTTAACTGTGACGTTCTTGTTATCAGCGTTCTCCGGGAGGACTGTGATTGATAATCTGAGGTTCTCGCCAACCACCATTGTCTCAGGAGCGTTGGCAACATCAATTGATGTAACCTTAACTGCCTGTTTCTCTGATGAATATGAAATTAAACTAAGTTCAGTTGATGATTCTTTCTCTTTGGAAGATGAAACGTTCTCGCTTGAAACCACGCTAGAAACCTCAGAAGATGGGGTTTCTGGGCGGCTTTCGCTTGTTTTGGATCCTGCGCCACATGAAGCGAGGATCAATGCAGATGAGATAAGTAATATCGTTTTCTTGTTCATATTATTTCATCCTTTCAAAAGTGACTCCGCCACCAGACAATGTGTCTGTTGCAGGGTTATATGTTAATGTGCACTTCTTGACGATTGGAGATGCATCGATTGTGAGGGTTGTTCCATCATAGATGACTCCTCCAAAGTAATCGACCTTCTTCTCAACATCATATGCAACAACAACGCATGACTCTAAGATTGTCATGACGCACTTGCCATCGGTCCACTTGCCTAAGAATGGCTCACCCTTGAGGTTAGGGATCTCGATGTCTGAGTTCTTGATCTTTGTTGCGGTGTATTCTGCTGAGTCAGAGTTGACATCATATCCTGTGATTGTGCCGTCTTCCTGGAGAACGAAGATTTCGTCTGTGTAACCACCAAGTGCAGCCTCATATTCGCCAACATAGTCTTCAAGGAAGATGTACTTGCCGTCGAATCTATATTTGTATGCTGAATATGAACCATCAAGGCGTAACCAGTAGAAATAATCTTCTGTGAATTTCCATGTGCCAGACTGGATTTGTCTTTCGTAATATTGGCAAATTGCAGCGTAATCGCCTACTAAATCATCTAAATCTGCATATCCGCAGTAGAGAGTTAAATCTCCATGGATTGGAGCATACCATCTCCACTTGATTGTGGCCTCTTCATCATAATATAGACCGAAGTATGAGAATCCCGCTCTCTTAGGCGCCTTGTATCCGAAATAGAGTTCAGATGACTTGGAATTATAGTTTCCTGCATCAAAATCAAATGTGTCCTTACCGAATCCATTTGAATCAACCGTCAACTTAACCTTGTAGCTTGGGTTTTTGCCATTTAATTCAGGCTTGCCGTCCTTGAAGTTCCATGACTCGGAAGAGAATCCAATCTTCTTTAACAAATCCTCTGAGCAAGGAGTTTTGACCTTGCAGGTGTTTGTTGTGTCTGAGTTGATTGTGCCATATGTTGCGTAGTTCTCATATAAAGCGCAGCCAAGGATATCTAAATCGCTGTCGAATAAATCAGATGCAATAAATCCTGCGATATCTCCAGCGAATGATTTGTAGATAGATGATTTTGAATTGGTGCCATCGATGTGGTTGACGCTAGCGTAGTTGCCGATAAGACCGGATTCATTCTTTGTCAATCCAGCGATACCGCCGACATAAGACAAATCATCGACGAACGACTTCAATGTATCAGCTTCAACATAACAGTTAACAACTGATGAGTAGTAACCCATTGATGCAGCGATACCTGCGATGTACAAACCACCTTCGATATCTCCAACGAATGAGCAGTTATTGACCGCCATAAGTCCGTCATAATATCCGGTATCCATGACGGCGACGATTCCTGCTTCTGCATCCACCACTCCGTTTGAATCTTCTAAGTTGACGATGATGTCGCCGTTAACTGAGCAGTTAGAGATGTTTGTGTAGTACATTCCATCTCTATCGGACGTTGAATCGAAGTATGATGTAACACCACCTGCGTATAAATATGAATTGCCGTTCTGGAGTGATACGACCTCAAATTTCTCGTAATTAACGTGGACATTCTGGACACTGGAATTAGATGCATATGCAACCGCACCACCAACTCCGTACATTGAATCCTTACCAACCATCGTGAGGTCAATATTCATGTCGAGAGTGATGTTAAGAAGCTTGCCCTTCTCCATCTGTCCGATGAAGCCATAGTAAACTTGTGTCTTGCTTGCGGATGAAATCTTTAAGCCGGTAATCTTATGGCCATCGCCATCAACTGTGCCTTTGAATGGCTTTTCGCCGAGTCCTGCAATTGGCTTCCATTCATCGTTGAATTCGATGTCGTTTACCAACTTATAAGTAACATGATCCTCCATGACTGGATTGTTCATGAATTCGAGCAAGTCCTTCTTGTCCTTGATTAAGTATGGGAGGATAGGTGTGCCATTACCTTCTAGGTCAGTCTCACCGATATAGTCTCCGATATCCCAGCTGATCTCTGATTTGCTGGCGATGCCATCTGAATAGTTATTAGATGAATCAGGCTGAGACTCACTCTTATTTGAGCCCCCACATGCAGCCAATATTGCTGCCATCGATAATATTGTTGCTAGAGTAATTTTCTTTTTCATTTTCATACCCCCTTAGACCACGTTTTATAACGTATACGCGTAATAATAATACCAATTTGAAAAAAACACTCTCACTATTTTGAAAATTCAGTAATAATATTAGGCATGATATTTGGATTAATCACAGCAGCAGCAACAATTGTTCTTCACTTCTTAAAGATGTTAGGCTCAAACCCTATCTTCTCTTACATCTGTCTTGGACTTCTCGCAGTCGCAGTCATCGAGACAATCGGCGAGATGTTCACCAAGAAGACATTCATGAAGATCCTTGCAATCGGATTTACCGCAATCGCAGTTGCAGCAGTCATCTATTTCGTTGCCTATCAGGCAATGGGAATCCTCCCTTTAAAGTAATCAGATAACGGCCTGAAATAAGGCCGTTTTCTTATGCTCTCTTCTAAAGAAGGGCAAAAATAATTACCAATTTATTAAAAAAGTATTTGAACTAGTTTTTTGGTGCTAGTATATTAATGCTCCACGAATCGAAATGAAGCCCTCAAAAGCGGATTGTCGGTTCGAGGCAAAACCATCTTACCGGTGGCCACATGAGAAATCCTGTGGTTGGAACCAAGATCGATGCACCATAAAGGGAATTCTGATTGGCGTTCCACCAATAGCAATGTCGCTAAAACGAGTCTACTCTAGCTTCGGCTGGACAAGGGAAACGATAGAGACCCACTTGCTACGAGTAAGAGCTGAACCTCTGATGTCAAAAGCCTTCGGGCTTCTCCTTCGGGGATTCTGTTCAGAACCCGGACCCCACCGGATAGCGCCTTGATGAATAATCAAGGTCTCGCCCCATAGAGAGTCCTCGATCTCCGAGAGGAGAAACAGACGCAAGGCGAGCAGGCGGACTGAATGCTGGCTCCTCAATTAAACCCGAGAGGGACTTGAGAAAGACGCAATTCAGGACGAGTTATCGACCAGAGAGCGCTCCAGCAACACAATGCAGGAGGCGGAGCGGTACACTATCCTTCCTACAAGGGGAGGAGAGAGCCGTAAACCGCAGCGAAGAAGGTTTCCTGAACCCCCTTATCCTTCGACGATAAGAGGCCACGGTTACCAGAGCATAGCGCTCTGACCTAAGGAGAGTGGACGGAAGTCCGCCAAGCCATAAGGCGAAGCAACCCCACGCTGGTGAAGGAAGCGAGTCTTGTGAATGCGCAGTGACCTAATGCGATCTAGAATACCGTAAGGACATCTAGAGGACATTGGCAGCCAATCCTTAAGACGATGACAATGCGGATTACGTTCGCACCGACTGAAGAGCAGGGAAACCGCAAGGAATCCTGGGAGCTTCAGCCAAAGATGACTCAGAACAAATAAACAAAGACTGAGCAAGCTAAGAAGATGGCGGTAACAACTCTATCCTAGAGGAAAGAGCAGCTTCGGCTGCTTTTTTCTTTATCTATATTATTAATAATATAAAAAGGAGCACATTAAGTGCCCCTAGTGTTGATGAGTTGTTAAGCCTTCTGGTAGTTATCACAAGAGACTGAGACCTGTCCGCCTAAGACTAAGCGGTAGCCTGCTTTTTCGTGTGTTGTGATGGAAATTGTGAATGTTCCAGCTGGCATTGTGACGTCTGCTAAAGCAATCTGAGCAACTTCTGTTGTAAGACCGAGTTCAGCATATGTTCCCTGATAGAGGTTAAGCGAACCACCATTGATCTTGATGTCCATTCTGCAGATTCCTGTATTTGCTGGATCTGACTCGAATGCGTCATCTGCTGATGCACCCTCTGAGTTGACGTAAAGTGTTCTTCCCTCGTGTGATGATGATGACATAGCGCAGCCAATGATGACCTTGCCCTTTGCGGCGACCTTGTTTGAGAATGTGTATTCCCATGTAGTGCCCTTTGTCCATTTGCCATTCATCTGGCTTTCCTGTGAGAGGATTGTTTCTCCGCATTCGCACTTAGCGACCTGGAATGCTTCGCCGTTTGTTGCATCCTTGTAGTTGTGACCCTTTGCGGCGACTTCTTCTGTCTTCTCGTATCCGCAGGTCTTGCAGGTCTTCTTCTGGCTTCCTGCTGTGTCGCAAGTTGCAGCCTTGATGACTTCTGCTTCGCCCCACTGGTGACCAGCCTTATCCTTTGTCTGGGTTGTATGCTCGCAAGTTGCTGCATGCCAGTGATAGGATTCGTTTGATTCCCACTTAGCTTCGTTGAATGTGTGCTCATGCTTTTCTGAGCCGCCGTCATTCTTTGATATTCCTGGAACGTTTGATGTTTCGTCTGGCTGCCTGTTTCCTCCACAAGCGAATAATCCGAGTGCGATAAGGAGTGCAGCTGCTGATGTTAATGCTTTCTTCATTTTAATCATCCTTTCATATGGGCATTGCCCTAAATTGAGATGAAATAGAAAACGATAAGTTCTTCTAAGTATCTCTTTGATTGCAATCATTTTCTATTTTGGGGCTCTATTCTAATATGACAAATATGCTATGGATTTATGACAATATTGCGAAAAGTTCGATGAACACTAAGAAATTCAAGACATTTGTGCGCTAATAGGCAAAGAAAAAACTCCAGGTTGCCCTGAAGTTAGTTTCTTGAAATCAGTTATTCAGCTGGTGTTGATTCAACTTCAACTGGAGCTGCATAGCCTGGAAGATCTTCTTCCTTCATGACGAGCATGAGGATGCCTGCAACGAGGACAAGTCCTGTTGAGAGAGCACCTGAGACGATTGCCATGATAGCCCACTTCTTGTTCTCTGCCTTGCTCTTAGCGACTGCATAGCCATTTCTGACCTTCTTGAGTAAGACAAGAGCGACGATGCAAAGAACGAGGTAGATGACTGACTGGACGACTCCAGCGACGACTCCAGCGATAGCAACTGCGTATTCAGCTTCTGCATCAACTGTGCCTGCAGCTAGGAGAGCGCCTGCAGCGATTGTTCCTGTGATTGCTACGATAACTGTTGAGATAGCAACGATGACGAGAACAACGATGTCAACGATCTTACCAACCTTCAATAAAATGTCGATTGCTTTTTTCATTCTAATATTCCCTCCGAATGTGACTTTATTATATCACCACTTGTCTTTATTTTTTCAACTACCAGTTATAGGGCGACAAATAATTGAAAAATCGCCCAAATTTGAGCGATTTACTGGTTATTTGAATTTGCAGGTAGCTGTTTCTCAGGTATTACCAGCATCAATATACCGGCAACTAGAAGAGTTTCAGCGGATAGGATACCTAAAACAATTGCCCAAATTGCGGGGTTTTTGGCGACATCCTTTCTTTTTGCGGCATTGAATCTAGGAAGAATTAAATTTCTGATAATAGAGCGGGATACAAAGCAAATAACACCCCATATAGCAAAGAAAGCGGTCATGCTGCCAAAAATGGACATAAAGAGGATATCCTCGGTAGGTTCTAGTGATAAACCCACGAGAGTGACCATAAGCATATACCCTGCTAAAACAATGAATATGATTCCCACTATCAAATCAAGAATATAGGAAATCCTACATAGAACATTAATAGCCTTCTTCATAATCTCTCCTCCGATTACATCTTAATTATATCACTAAGATAAAGAAAAGCCGCTTCAATTGAGAAACGGCGTATTCTAGTTTTGCTAATTAACGCTGAACTCTGCCTGAGCCACCGCTCTTGATGAGCTTCTTGACCTCATCGACTGTGACCATGTTGTAGTCGCCTTCGATTGAGTGCTTTAAGCATGACGCTGCGACTGCAAAGTCGATTGCATCCTGTGTTGAGTAATTGTTGAGAAGTCCATAGATGAGACCGCCTGAGAATGAATCACCACCACCGACACGGTCAACGATCATCATGTCGTATTCTGTTGCGAAGCAATAATTCTCGCCGTCGAACAACATTGCGGACCACTTGTTCTCAGAAGCTGAGATTGAGGTTCTTAATGTGATTGCAACCTTCTCGAATCCGAACTTATCCTTGAGCTGTCTTGCAACTGACTTATAGCCCTCTTTGTTGAGGTGTCCACCATAGATGTCATTGCCTTCTGGAGAGATGCCGAAGACGTCTGATGCATCCTCTTCATTTCCGATGCAGACATCAACGTACTTTGCGATTTCGCTCATTGTTTCTCTTGCTTCGTCTCTTGTCCAGAGCTTGCCTCTGTAGTTGAGGTCACATGAAACCTTAACACCATGCTCATGAGCTTTCTTGCAAGCTTCAATTGAGATTGCTCTTAATTCCTTTGAGACAGCTGGAGTGATACCTGAGATATGGAACCAGTCTGCGCCTTCGAATATTGCGTCCCAGTCATAGTCCTCTGGCTTTGAGAAATAGAATGCTGAATACTTTCTATCGTAGACGACCTTTGATGCTCTTTGAGATGCTCCTTTTTCAAGGAAGTAGATTCCGCATCTTTCGCCGTCCATCTTCAAGTGTTTTGTTCCAACACCGTACTTGCGGAGGGAATTCTTTCCTGCCTGTCCGATTTCGTTATTTGGGAGTTTTGAGACGAATTCTGTCTCGATTCCATAATTAGAAAGGGAAACTGCAACGTTTGCCTCTCCGCCGCCGTAAGTGGCCTCATATGACTCGCACTGGACGAATCTTAAATAGTTGTATGGCTGGAGTCTTAACATCAACTCGCCGAATGTGATTACCTTCATCTTATTTTCCTCCGATTAATGCAAGGGCCGCTTTAGTCTTTGCGGTGATTTCCTCGCTTGTGCCCTTCATCATGAATGATCCGCCGCAGCAGATGATCTTCTCATAAGCTAAGAAGTCAAGAATGTTCTCTTCATTGACTCCGCCGGTTGGCATCCATGTGACTGCTGGGAATGCAGCGCCTAATGCCTTGATTGACTTGACGCCACCTAAGTTTGTGGCTGGGAAGAACTTCAAGGTTGTAAGGCCGAGGTCTAATGCTGCCATGACCTCAGTTGCGGTTGCAACGCCTGGTAAATAGAGAATTCCTCTATCTTTGCAGACCTTAGCAACATTAGCGGATAAGCCAGGTGAGACGATGAACTTAGCGCCTGCATCGATTGCAGCGTTGCACTGTTCAGCGTTGATGACTGTTCCTGCTCCGATTAATGCTTCAGGGTATTTCTTTGCCAAGAGTTCGATTGCGTCTCTAGCGCATGGTGTGCGGAAGCAGATTTCTGCCATATCCATACCGCCTTTAACCATCGCGTCGAATGTTGGCTCAGCCTCTTCGATTGTCTTGAAGACAACGACTGGAAGAAGCTTCTTGAGTTTGATTCTTTCTAATTCGTTCATATTTATAACCTCAATAAGTTTTTGATGTTGTTGTAAGAGATGTCTTTAACAAGTCCTTTTGCGGATTCGAGTGAATATTCTCCCTTTTCGACCTTGTTAGCAACGAAGTCGCATAAGATTCTTCTGAAGAAGTCGAATCTTGAGTAGGATGAGAATGCACGTGAATCGGTAAGCATTCCTAAGTTAGTTCCTAAGACTGCGTATTCAGAGACCTGCTGAAGGTTGTTTCTGATGCCTTCTAATGTATCGTTGAACCACCATGCCGCTCCGATATAGACGTTTCTGAATGCGCCTGAGATACAGGCCAATGGAGCAATAGTGTTAGGGTTCAATGTATAGAGGATGCAGGTTGGTCTTTCCTCATCCGTTAAAGCGTCGAGGAATTTCATGACATCCTGGATATCCACTTCTTTTGACATGACGTCGAATCCATGGTCAACGCCAACTGCCTTATACATAGGCGTGTTGATGTTGCGTGTGACTGCGAAGTGAAGCTGGACAACGATGTCTCTCTTCTTATATTCCTTCATGAGATAGAGGAGGATGTATCCAAACATCGCATCCTTATCTTCTACTGTCCATTCGTGTCTCTTGTTGAAGAGGATAGATGCCTCGCTCTTGGAGATAAGTTTCTTTGGGAACTGGTCAAAGCCATGGTCAGTGATATGTGCTCCATGGGCCTTGAAATAATCAAGTCTTTCAGCAAGAGCCTTCTCTAAGGCGTCTAATGAATCGATTGGATAGCCAACCACCTTAGATAGCTGTCCGAGGTATTCATCGCTTAAGGCGTATACCTTGTCAGGTCTAAATGTTGGGGTGACTTCCGTATTACCATAATGTCCGTGGGCAAGCAAATCATCCACCGGATCATCGGTTGTTGCCACAAACTCGACATTGAATGCCTTCAAGAGTTTCTGGACTGATAAGTCTTTTATCTTCTCGTTAGCTAAGCGGTATATTTCCTTTGCGTTCTCTTTATTGATCTCGAGATTGATGCCAAATACCTGCTTAAGTTCGAAGTGAGCCCAGTAATAGACTGCGTTTCCTATCGCTTTTGGAAGGATTTCGCAGAATTTATAGAACTTCTCCTCATATGAGGCGTTGCCGGTGATGTAGTATTCATCAACCCCGCAAAGTCTCATGACTCTCCACTTGTAGTGATCGCCTGCAAGCCAGAGTTCGCCGATATCAGAGAATGTTGCATCGTCTCTGATCATGTATTGATTCAAATGGCAGTGATAATCGATGATAGGCAAATCCTTTACCTCATCATAGAGGGCCACTGCGGTTTTTGAACTTAGAAGGACTTCGTTATCGAAGAATTCTTTCATAGTTCGTCTCCTTAAGTTTTATTTCTTTAAGTTCTTTTCGGCCATTTCGAATAAGCCGTTGATGTATGCGCAGCCAAGTGCTCTATCGTAGAGACCGTATCCCTGCTTATAGCCTGGCTTATCGCCTTCGCCCCAGATGTTTCTTCCGTGGTCTGGTCTAACGTATCCGTCGAATCCATTCTCAACTGCTGCCATGACGATTGCAGCCATATCGAGTGATCCGTCCTTTGTGCAGTGACCGACTTCGACGAATGAATCCTTATCATCTGTCCACTTGACGTTTCTCATATGGAGGAAGTGAAGTCTTCCTTCTGCTGAGTACTTGCCAACCATGTGGACGATGTCATTGCTTCTTCCCGCTCCAAATGAACCTGTGCAGAGAGTGACGCCGTTAGCCTTTGATGGCACTGCAGCGAACATTCTATCTAAATCCGCTTCATTTGAGACGATTCTTGGAAGTCCGAAGACATCCCATGGTGGGTCATCTGGATGGATGGCCATCTTGATTCCAACCTCATCACATACTGGGATGACTCTCTCTAAGAAATAAACGAGATTGTTGAATAAGTCATCGTGTGAGAAGTGTGAATACTGCTCGAGCAATCCCTGCAATTCCTCTGGGGTGTATGACTCATCCCATCCTGGAAGGTGAAGGTTCTTTGGGTCGATCTTCTGGAAATCTGCCCATGAGTATGCGAGGGAATTTGATCCGTCTTTGTTCTCGTGATAGATTTCGGTTCTCAACCAGTCGAACACTGGCATGAAGTTATAGCAGACAACCTTGACGCCGACTGATGCGCAGCGTCTTAAGTTCTCGCAATAATTCTCGATGAGTCTATCTCTTGTTGGCTTTCCGAGCTTGATGTCTTCTGGGACTGGAATTGATTCGATGACCTCCATTGCTAGACCAACGCCATTAGCGATGCTCTTGAGCTTCTGGAGTGTCTCAACATTCCAAACTTCTCCGACTGGAACGTCATAGCATGCGGTGACAACGCCTGACATATTTGGAATCTGGCGGAGATACTGAACTGGGATGCAGTCAGATTCTCCATACCATCTGAATGTAAGTTTCATGGTTATGAATCTCCTTATTTACTAAGAAAATCCCATCAGATGACGGGATTGTTGTTTTTATACTCCTGCGTATGATGAGAAGCCACCATCGACTGGGATGCAGATGCCAGTGACGAAGGATGCCGCTTCATGTGAGCAAAGGAAGAGGGTAGCACCGACTAAATCGTCAACGACACCGAATCTACCCATTGGTGTAGCTGCGAGGATCTTGCCCGTTCTTGCGGTTGGTGTTCCATCTGGATTCCATAAGAGTTTCTCGTTTTGGATTGTTGAGAAGAAGCCAGGAGCGATTGCGTTGACTCTGATTCCGATGTGGCTGAAGTGAACAGCAAGCCACTGTGTGAAGTTGCTGACTGCTGCCTTAGCGCCTGAATATGCAGGAATCTTTGTTAATGGTGTATATGCGTTCATTGAAGAGACGTTGAGGATTGAGCATCCTTCTCTTCCAATCATATCTTCTGCGAAGACCTGAGTTGGGAGAAGAGTTCCGATGAAGTTGAGATTGAAGACGAATTCAACGCCCTTCTGGTCTAAACCGAAGAATGTCTTCATTTCCTTTGTTGAATCATCAAGCTCAGCGTATTCATTATCGGTTGTTGCCTTTGGGCTATTTCCGCCAGCTCCATTGATTAAGATATCGCACTTGCCGTATTCAGCTAAGACTGCCTGGTGGCATGCTTCTAATGATTCCTTGACTAATACGTTTGCCTCAAATCCTTTTGCGATGCCGCCTTCTGCAACGATTTCATCAGCTCTAGCCTGAGCTGCTGCAACGTTGAGGTCGAGCAATGCAACCTTTGCACCACATGCTGCGAGTGCTTTAGCAAGGTGTGAGCAAATAACGCCGCCAGCGCCTGTGACGACAACGACCTTGTCCTTCAAATCAATATTGAATGGAAGTTTCATGTTAAGTCTCCTATTCCGAACAAAAAACAGTTCGTTTTCTAACGACATAAGAATAACACCCCTTTCATAATGAAAGTAAGCGATTTTACATTAACTGTATACAAAACATCGCAAATGGAATCATTTTGAGATAAGTAATGCCTTTATGCCACATATGTGATATGCTGAAGTACATGGAAAAATCTAACCTTAAGTTAACAATCATGGCCATCGTATCATTCTTGGTATGTGGCACTTTACCAATTGTTGGCTATGGCCTAAAAGGAAACAACAAACCAACCGAGGAATCAAAATCCTGGATGAAGAACGTTGATGGCAGCAAAGGGTTAGATGAAATATCGATGCCAGGCACCCACGACTCGGGAGCAACACGCTCAATCGCCGATGTCTCTGGCAAATGCCAAGACCTACCGATTAAGAATCAACTAGAAATCGGGGTCAGATTCTTTGATATGAGACTCCAACAGGTCAACGACGAATTCGCGGTCTGTCATGAATTCATCAACGAAGACCTATCCTTTGATGATGTTCTTCAGGATTGCTATTTCTTCTTGAAGGAGAATCCTAGCGAGGCTCTCATCATGTCCATCAAGGAAGAGGCTAAGTCGGTTAGCTCTTCTAAGACTTTTACCGATGGGCTAAAAGCAAAACTCGATAGATACGAAGAAATCATGTACTTCGGAAATAAGATACCAACATTGGATGAAATTAGAGGCAAGATATTCTTTGTCTCAAGATTCCTCCCAAATACGTTTGGAATCTGCGCAAAACACGGCTGGAACGGAGATTGCAAAAACAATAGCAACACCTTCGACATCAATAATGATGCAAGCCTGCATGTCCAGGACTTCTACCACTTCTCCGATGTCTCCTATAAGATTGAGGAAGTCAAAAAGTGCCTCGAATACACAAGCTCATATTCCTATAGCGGGGAAAGAACTCTATCCCTTAACTATTTCTCAGGATATTTAGACGATTCATTCCCTCCTGCATATGCAGTCCCAGTTGCAAAAGTGATGAATGCGTGGGCAATGGATAATCTAAAAGATTACTCAGCAACCGGAGTCGCTATATTCGACTTCATCAACAAAGACCTCGCAAAAGAGGTATGGAGCAAGAACTTATGAAAGCGTTGACCAGCAGAATATTTTTCATAACCCTTGCCATCATCATGAGCGTTCTATCCCTCATCTTCTTTGTGCTGAACCTAAGAATCTTCTTCTCATTCGATTGGTTGGTCTACGGAGATAAAGTAATGGGATTCTTCTCATCCTTATCAAAAGTGATCATCTGGTCAATCGGCATGTCCGCTCTCCCAATGACTATCATCTACATCAAGAATCACGATGCCAGATTGAGAATGTATCTAACGATATATTCACTATCGTGCTTCTTAGCAGGAGTCGTCCTTGCCTTGATCTTCAAAACAGATGTTGGCATCCCTCCAATCTATTACATCTTGCCGGTATCATTGACTCCAACCCTCTTTGGGGTAAGCTTCTACTTCTACGAAATGAATAGATAGAACCACCATCGATCTTGTATAAAGACACAACGTCGATGCCGTTTACAGAGCATTATAGAAAAAGGGCTTCTACTCACCCGCAGGTTTTCAAATAGCCCCATTGATTTTAATTGTAGGCCTATTGGTATTTAAGCCCTACGTTTATTTAGAATTTCCAGATGTAGTCAAATTCGTAATCGCTGTCACCTTTGGTGTATGAACCCCAGAATGAGTCTTCATCTTCGTTATGGCCAATCGTGTAGTGTTCGCCGTTGTAGTCGAATTTTATGACCACTCCATCGATTTCATAAGTGAATTCATCTCCACCAAAATCACCTGTGCAATCATCATATAGATGCATTTCAAGTTCATCGCCCTCAAAACCGAGGATGTATGTGCCTGACCATGTGAACTCTTCAGGAACGATTTCTTTATCGAGGTTTGCAAGCTGGAACTGATAGTAGGCGTATGTTCCCATGTCTTCTGGACTTGTGAAGATGACAACAATTGATCCCTTCTGATACTGGTAGACCGTTGTGCCCTCTTCTGTTGCTTCTGCAACCTTTTCATATCCCGCAGCATTCAATTCTTTGCCGTATTCAGAGGTCATCGTGCCAGCCTTATCAACTGGGATATCGACGATTGCAAGAAGTCCCTGATATGAAACTCCATCGTCTCCAGGCATCTCCATGTCGAAGAAGAATTCTGGTCCAAGGTTAGCGCTATAAAGCGGAACGTCTTCATCAGCGACTATTTTACAAAGGTCGTTTAAAGAGATGCCCTTCTCGAATGATGCAGTCTCTGAGATATACGCATACTGTTTGCCATCAATTACCCTAAACATGACGTCGGAGACATTGATGACATCCCCTTTCTTCAACCCCTCATTAACAAGGTCGACAAAGCAAGATCTAACATCCTGGCAAGTATCCTTTGAGAAGACGAGCGGCAATGTGTACTTTGTTCCATCGAAAACGTATGAGAGAGTGACCGTTTCTTCTTTTCCTGGCTGTTCTGAGACGATTCCGCCTTCATAGGTCGCTCCGCCCAACCACAGCTTAATGCCATTGTTATTTCTTCCGTACTCGATATCGCCATAATCATAGAAGTAGGCTTCTCCGTCAGGAATCTCTGCCAAAGTATCGAAATTATAGTCATCAAGATAATCAACATCTTTGATGTCCTTTAAGACGGTGTGTCCATTTTCGCTGCTGATTGTCGCCGTGAAATTCACCATCTGGCCGTAATGCTCCCAGACGTCTCCGAACTTTGAAGTTTCCTTTGTTTCAAAAGCGATATACGGGCTAAGCGAAGAGGTTAAGCCGATTATTGACTTATCTTCGCCGATGACGCTAGAGATGGCCATATCTTCGAAATTGAAGGTCAAGCCTTCATATAAGTTATGTCCGTCTTTGCCAACTTGCTTGAGGTAATCATATGTTGGGGTTGGCATTTCTTTAAGATCGGCAAGGTAATCCGCCATGATCTTGTCCTCGGTTACTCCAACATCGCTGAACTCGATTGTGGCCCAAAGCATGTTCTTATCAACAAGATCATCTTCGTTTTCTCTAAAGCCATAGAGCTTGATGCACTTAAGTGTCTCATCGTCGTCTAAGACAATATCGATACCTCCGGTGCCAAAACCGAATGCATAATAGCCCATCGTGGTGTTGACGAGTCCTAAGTATCCAACGATCTGGTCTTCCTCGTCTGAATGGTAGACGTATTCTTCCTTCTCGGTGAACTTCGATTCGTCAAAATAGGTGTGTAAATCTAGCTTGGCTTTGAACTCTTCGTCGTTTAAATCCTTTCTTCCGCCGAGAGTGATGTACTTGCCGTAATCTGGGTCAATTTGTCCTTCGACATAATGTTCAAATGAATGGTATTTTCCTCCATCCTGTTCGACCTTATAGAATCCAGTCGTCTGACTGTAAAATCTATTGGCATAGAAATCATCACCCGCTAAGAATGTTGGATGATAATCATCCTCATCTTCTCCGAAGACTTTGAATGTCGCGGTGTAGTTGGTGCCAAACTCATTAAGAGCTTTGGTCAATGACGACTCTGGTTCTGTTGCGCTTGATCCTGGTGTTGGCATAGATGATGCGCTGCCTGGCTTGTTGCAAGAAGCAAGAAGCAACATCATCGATGCTGATATAGCAAATAAACGTGATTTCTTCATAATTCTTTTCCTCCTATATGCTTGGATTATTGGAAAAGATAGCACCGCATCGAATAAATTAAAGTATTATTTTTACTTTTTACTCATTATTTATTCCTCTTTAATTTGTATAGAAACAAAACTCGCTATCACGTTTAATAATACGCGTATTGATATCCATAAATTTAAAAAAGGCTCTATTAAATAGATAACATCAATGCCAGAAGCTTTTTCTAGTTCGTTCTGATTTTTACGATATTTCAGGAATATAAGCGCTCTTTAGGAGGATGAATTCTTTGTATTCCGTCAAAACAAGCGCGGATAATAAGTGGGAAAATGATGTTTTACCCCATATAGCGCTAACCATACCAGCCCTACTTGCTGCCTAATTCTTTCTTAAGCGAGAGTGCAATGTCTTTTGGAATTCTTCGGTTTGGGCTGCTTATCAATTCTTCCAACCCCTTTATTATTTCATCCTTAGATACGCCATAACGCTCGAAAAGGATTTTTAATAACCATATAATTCCGTGACATTCAACATTTTCAGACGTTGCTTGTTTTATCAACTGCTGATCGCCAGTAAGAAGAATATACTCATTCCGTTTGGCCAGAGAAATATTTATCGCATCGTAAACCGATATCTTTTTCTTTCTTTCATGTAAATCGTATGCATACATGATGTCTTCTGGAGTCTCTTTTAAAATTTGGAAATCTCTTGGTTTCCAAGATGATTGTTTTGATATTTCCTCTATGTACACCAAATTAGAGACATGAAAACAGTTGATGTTAAGGAAATCCAGCAATACAGCGGTTTCCAAATCAACAACTATGTTGGTATCAACTATATAATCTCGCACGTTCTATCGCCCCCGAGAAGTTCCTGAAATCTCGATTCAGTGATTATCCCCTCTCCCCTAAGGCGATATACCATCATCTTGTATTTTGATGTTTGTTCATTAGTTGAAATTAAGCTCTCGTAATCCTTGGAAAGCTTATTGAACATGATGTTGTAGGTTTTGCACCTTCCATCAGAAATTACATTCTGCCTATGTAGTCTATAAATTGCGGTCTTGATAGAAATACCGTATTCCCTTTGCACTTCGATGAATTCTTGCCAATCAATCGAACTTCTTTTTCCCCCGAATTTCATCAATAAAGCTCGATTTGGAAACAATAAAGAAGACGCGAAAGCATCGCACGCTTCCTCCTCGTCAACTTCACCGCATACATCTAGCACTAAATGGCCTAACTCATGCGCCAACGTGAACCTGTGCTTAAATAAATTCACGCTTCTGGTAAGACATATAAAAGGATGCTCTTCTATTATCTCGCTAACACCGAAGAAACCTTTGTACACACCGTCTTCATCATTCAAATAAATCAGGTTGATGCCAAGATTTTCAACGATGGAAGTTAAATCCGTCATGGGCATCAAATCATTTAGGTTGTTGCATAGGCGGAAATGCAAAGCAGCTTCTTCTGCTTCGCTGATATTTGATACTGTGTACTTATCAATCTTCACAGGCCTCTCATCAAGCAAGTCCAAGACGTCTAAATAATCGTTAATTTTATCTTGGAGAAGAATCTCCAACTTTGTCTGGCTCTTTTTGGATAGCGAATGGCTTTTTCTATAGGATATTTTGATTGGTCTGTTCTTCCTTTGTGGTTTCATAAGATCGGCAACACTTACAGATAAAGCTCTTGCAATTTCCATCAATCTATCACCGTCAGGAACAAGCTCATTGTTTTCATACTTTGCTATCGCCGTCTGAGTGACTCCGACAACTGAAGCAAGGTCTCTCAATGACATCGATCTAATATTTCTATATTTCTTAATGTTCTCGCCTATCATATCATCATCCTTTGTTTACATTTTAGAGGATTTTATCCGTTTTGTAAACAATACCATCTAAGATATTACATAAATTCGCAAGAGCAGGCTCCAAATGACATCAAGTTGTCATGGAGTGTTTGCAACGAAAAAGGACGCCCAACGGACGTCCATGATTATTAATGCCAGCCTGTGATCTTCGCGTAGATCTTATAGAAGAACACAATGATTGGAGAACGGAGAGGTCTAATGATATTCATTGGGACCTGAACCCATGTTCTATGTCTGATGAACTTATAGAGCTTAGGGTCTCTAGCCTTCCAATCCATGAGAATCTGCTTGCAGACTTCCCACTTCTCTTTCTTATTGCCGATCAAAGCGAAGAAGATTGAGAGCAATGTCTTTGATGATAAATCATGGAGGACATATCTAGCGTGGTGTTTGCCTAAGGCCTGGATCTGATCCATCGTGTAGAGTTCAGTCATTCTTCTGAACACTCTCATCTGGTGGTCAAAGTTCTTGTCCATCGACTTGAAGTTGACCGACTGGTCTGCTCTACCGACTAAATAGTGATAGAACGGTACGTTTGGAGTGTAGTAGAAAGACTTAACGAATGGGAGAGGCTGATAGACATAGATGTTATCAACGTAGAATGTGTGTTCTGGAAGAACGATTCCTGATTCTCTTAAGACTGATGTCTTATAGATCATTGAGTGCATCATGAGATATTCATGGAGCTTCATGTGAGGCACTTCATCCCATGAGAACAACTTGTTATGTGGATAGGTGTGCTTATAAGACTCAACGTGCTGAGTACCTTCTTCTACTCTATCGAAGATGAAGTCATATAGGTATAAGTCAGGATCTGTTCCTGCTTCATGCATTTCCCTGATCTTGTTCATGACAACAGGATAGTTTTCTTCATCTACCCAGTCATCGGCGTCAACACACTTGAAATACAAGCCTGTTGCGGCTGCAATACCGGAATTTAAACCACCGCCATGGCCCTTGTTAGGCTGATCGATGACGATGACGATGCCAGGATATTTTTCCTCGTATTCCCTGGCTATAGCGAGGGTTCCGTCTTTACTGCCGTCATTAACGACGAGGATTTCGACTTCGTCTCCGCCCTTTACGAGTGAGTCGAGGTTTTTCCTCAAGAATTTTTCGGCATTATACGATGGAACAACAACTGATAATAATTTCATAGTGAGCGTATTATACCCCCATTTATTAATTTTGAAATAGATTTAGATATGCACGTGTGTATGACTAATTTGCGAAAGGGTGTACTTATGATGAAAATAATGAACACTAAAACGAACAATACACTTAAGCAATCAAAGAATGAAAAAGGAGATACCTTTTAGGTATCCCCTATATCATTTGATGAAGATTATTTCTTTTTCTTCTTTTCAGGCTTCTGGTAGTGATTATCCTTTGGATACTTTGGAGCTTCCTTATCGCCTTTGATGAAGGTTGTTAAGCCTCTCCAGAAGTGACCATTGAAGATATCGATTGCAGCGTCTGCCTGAATCATGGACATGCCAAGCATTCTTGAGATAGCTCTCATTGGGAACTGGTATGGACCCATGATGATCATGTTAGCGAATGACTTGTTGTGCTTGTTGCCGTAGTTGACGAGGCCTCTTAAGACCTTGCCGACAAGTCTACCGACCCAACGCTTTGCAAATACGAGGTCGCAGAAGAGTGAGTCTCTTGTCATCATGACACGGTTCTTCTTATAGAAGACCATGCTTCTATCAATCCATTCTCCGCCGTAGACTTCCTTGAATTCCTCATCGCTAACTGACTGGACTTTACCAGATGCGTAGCTTGGGATCTTCTCTAAGTCATATGGATATTCTTCTGTTGTTCCAGCAACTTCGATTGTGCCTGATGCTCTAACATCAGCGACTGAAGCTGCTGCATAGACATCATATGTTCCACCTTCGACTTCCCACTTGTTTGTCTTGATGTTCCAGTAACGGAATGTCTTGTCATCGAATGGGATTTCGATTGTTTCTGATTCGCCTGGAGCGAGTAACTTTGTCTTCTTGAATCCTTTGAGTTCCTTGACTGGACGATAGATCTTTGAATCCTTTAATCCAACATAGATCTGAACGACTTCCTTGCCAGCGACTGCACCGTTGTTTGTGACCTTGAGGGAAACACCGTTCTCATTGACCTTGAAGTCTGAGTATTCGAATGTGGTGTATGAGAGACCATATCCGAATGGATACTTGACTTCGACTCCAGCTTTCTCGAAGTAACGGTAGCCGATGTAGATTGATTCCTTATATTTAATGGAGACATCGTATGCGCCTGCGAAGTTTTCTTTTGATGGAGTGTCATCATATGAGCGGATGTATGTTTCTGATGTCTTACCTGATGGGTTGACGTCACCATGTAAGATGTCGAGGACTGAGTTCTGTCCAGCCTGACCTGCAAGGGAAGTGTTGAGCAATGCATCACACTTGTCATCCCATGAGAGATCGATGACTGAGCCACCTGATAAGATGACAACAATCTTCTTATCAAGAGCCTTTAACTGCTCAAGGAGTTCAACCTGGTTGTGGTGAACGTTGAGGTCGGTTCTATCAAGACCTTCTGATTCTGTGACTTCGTCAAGTCCCATGAAGTAGACGATGACTTCAGCCTTAGAAGCAAGCTCAAGAGCTTCCTTAGCAAGCTTCTTGTTCTTCTTGCCGTATCTATCGAATCCCTGTGCGAATCCGATGTATTCGAATTTGTATTTCTCGCTTAATCCGACGAAATTGTCGAGCTTTGTGCAGTTAACGAGGGATGAGCCTGCACCCTGATATCTTGGAGCCTGAGCAAAGTCACCGATGATTGCGACTTTGTCAGTTGATTTAAGTGGAAGTGTTCCATCGTTCTTCAAGAGGACACAGACTTCGTCTGCTGCTGCTTTAGCAACGAGATGGTGTGCTTCTCTCATCTCAGGATAGCAGTTCATGCCGGTAACCTTCTGGCCATCGATTTCTCCGACTGGTTCCTGATAGTTCTCAAAGACCTTGTTTGTCTCTAATGCGAGATCGATGACATTGTCAGCGGCTTCATTGACCACTGCCTCATCAAGCTTGCCTTCCTTGACGGCTCTAACGATTTCTCTATCGGTGTCACCGTTATTGCCTGGCATTTCGAGCTCGTTTGTTGCGATAACGCCAGCGATTCTATCAGCTTCGCCGCCCCAGTCTGAGACGATGATGCCCTTGAATCCGAACTCACCTCTTAAGATATCGTTGTTGAGATGTGTGTTCTCGTTTGTGTATGTGCCATTGACCATGTTGTATGATGACATGAGTGATTTGGCTTTACCTTCTTTGATTGCGATTTCAAATGCGGTTGTATAGATTTCTCTAAGTGCTCTTTCATCGACGACTGAATCAGAGTTGATACGTCTTTCTTCCTGGTTGTTGCAAGCCCAGTGCTTAACGCAAGCGGAGATACCGTTTGACTGGATACCATCGATGAGTCTTGCTGAGAGCTTACCTGCAAGATATGGGTCTTCTGAGAAGTACTCGAATGATCTTCCGCATCTTGGGTTTCTCTTCATATTGATGCCAGGACCAAGAAGCATGTGGACGTGAAGCTTGACTGCTTCTTCGCCTAATGCGATACCGACGTTGTTTGTTAATTCTGGGTTCCAGCTGTTAGCCATTGAGACTGCTGTTGGGAAACAGGTTGCTGGAAGTGATGGGTTTAATCCAAGCTGGTCTGCTGCTGCGGCCTGCTTTCTGATTCCGTGAGGACCATCAGATAAGAACATTGATGGGACTCCAACTTCTGGTAAATCCATTGATTCCCAGAAATTCTTTCCAGATAAAAGCGACGCCTTGTCTTCAAGCGAAAGCTTAGAAATAATGTCTTCGTGTTTCATGAAAACTACTCCTATTAGTTTTTGTTGTGACATTATTCTATCAAATAATCTTTATTTGTGGGGAGCAAAGTTATAAATGGCCAATATCGTTGCACAAGTTGCGATAATTAGACCATATCTTTGGTAATCGGAAACAACAAAGAAGATAATCGAGCCAAGAAGAGGCGGATACTATCTTCCTCTCTTTGTTCTGTTTTCTTTGATTGTCTCGGCGAAAGGTTTTACATCCCCATTTTCAATATCTGCCATACCGCTAGAAACGAAGGAATACAGTTCAAAACGTGATACAAGACATTGATATGACTCCAAGCTCATCGCAACAAGATCGTCCTTGCCTTCATTTGATATGATAACAGGCTCTCCAGAAGCATGGCAAAGTCTCGAAACAGATTCATAATCGACAATAAATTCATCTTTGGATTTAACTATGGACATAAACTCTCCTTCTTGGATGAGATTAACCTCCTCTAAAATAATGAAACAAACATTACGCAATATATAGGAGCGTACAAAACATTGCCGTCTTGTTTAAGGTTGCCGTTATAAAGGCAAATGGCTTTCCTTAGGTGGTAGTTCGGAATATCCATGATGTTGTTCAGAGCCCTATGCGTATAGTTTTTCCCCGATTTGACTTCAATCGGAATGACTTCGCCATATTTTTCAATCAAAAAATCTACTTCCCCGTATTTTTTTGAGTTGTAATAGTAAAGGCTATCAGTCTCGTTCGCATATAACTGCTGAGCAACGGAATTCTCGTACAAAGCACCCAAATTAATAACTAAATCACCATTCAGAATTTTAATTTTGGCCTCAGAATCCAAAAGCATATGACCAAGCAATCCAACATCTTCATGGAATAACTTGAACTGGTTTCTTTTCGAGGATGCCAAAAGTGGCACAACGGGTTCATCAACGATGTAGCAGGATATCGCGACCCCGGCTTTATTCAACCACGCAAAACTTAGGACTTCCCTGTTATTTCTAGCGCTGTCTGGAATGTGCGAAATAAAGAATTTGCGGGAAGGCGACGATAGTTCAGTTGGAATCAATCGGTATATTTCTTTGATTTTTAATTTCTCGTCATCTTCCGCATATTTGGTTATATCCTTACTGATGTAATATTCGATAGCTTTGTGCGCAACTTCCAAAGCCTGGAAAGAGTTCTTTGTAACAAATTCATTCACCGCATTTGGCATTCCCCCGACTAGAACATATTTTTGATATTCTTTCAAAAACAAGTCGTGAATAAAGCCAGGGATCTCTTCTCTTTTCTCAAAGCACTCCTTTGCAACTGATATCAATCTAGGGTCGACTCTATCCGCCCATAAGAATTCTTCAAAATCCATCGGATACATTTCAACCGGATACAAATATCCCTCAGGGTTTGTTATCAATTCATCCATCTCAAGCCGCAATAAAGAACCAGACAGCACAATCCTGTGATTAGTTTTTTCTGATATATATTTTGTCTCTGAAATGATGTCAAAATACTTCTCGACGTGATGCTTCGAAATATAGTTGTAATATTCCTGTACTTCATCAATGAATATACACGTATCATCCTCTAACACTATCTCGTTTTCCAAAGCGGTTAATCGGAGAAAAAAGTTAGACACATTTTTCGATAGAAGGAGCGTTTCTATGGCCTCGGTGTTCTCATGAAAATTTAAAGTGTATACATTATTGCCGTATTTCTCTTTTAAAAAATTAGAGATAAGACAAGTTTTGCCCACTTGGCGCGATCCAAAAACAATTAAAGCAAGTTTTGTATCAAACCAAGTTTCTAATAGGTCCCACGCTTTCCTTTTTAACATAATATCTCCAATCTTCTACTTGACTTTAATACACAAGAGTGAAAATTCCAAGTGAAAAATCGACAAAAAAGTGAAAATTCCAAGTTGTTTTTGGTCAAAAAAGTGAAAATTCCAAAAAATACGCATTTTATAAGTACAGTAATAGCGAATATGCTTTTAATTATGGTTTTTGCAGAAACAACAGTCAAATCCACTGTCTACATATGTTACAAACCCGCTATTAGGAGCGAAAAGAAAAGCCCTAGCAGGGCTGATCTTTATTCGTAATATGGAACAGCGATGACCTTCAACTCGAACGCGCCGTCGTCCTCTATCTTCCAGTTGATTCCGACGATCAAGAAGTCCATGTACATTTGGTAATAACCAGATGATTCATAGAATTGGAATCCGTATCTCTCGATATTTGACTGATATTTCTTGAAGTTTGCCTCCGCAACATCCTTTGAAGAGAAGTTGCCGTGGAAGACGGAATATGTTGGGTAGATAGCGCCTGTATCAGCGAAGATACTGTCTCTTCTATCCTCGTATGTGATGTTGGTTGGTTCTGCTGTGAATCCAAAATCAGGGAGAGGGTTACTCAAACCGAGTTCCTCGGTTAAGTAATCTCCATAATATTGCTTCATATTCTCGAATGTACGGTATTCGGTCTTGGTTCCGGTGATGGTGAAGATTCCGTGATTATAGTAATCTTCGTAGAAGGTGTTACTGTTTGTATCGGCAAGCCACTCGCCTGAAACATAGTTGATGGTGACGTTATAGACGGTTCTAATTCCATCCACTACCGCACTCTTCGAAAGGACATAATTTGAATATCCCTGCTCCTTGCGGCTCTTTTCTTCGTCCATTGCCCAACCCTTCTTGGTTAAGGCTTCGGTTGCGTCCTTGGAAATATCGCCTGACTTATAATCTGTAATCTTCCACTGAGAACGAGCGGAGTCGTTTGCAATCTTACTCGCATAGGTGATTCCCTTGAATTCAGGCATCACTTCTCCAGAGAAGTTGTTCATATAGGCCTCTGTTGCCTCTGAGTAAGGGTATGAGACGCCCTTCTGCTCTGTTGGCCACGCTAAATATGCCTCGACGATTTCATTCTCTGTCTTTCCGATGTTGTTGATGACAATGACGTCAGAGAATGGTTTCTGGACACCGCCGAAATCAAAGCTGACAGTGATTGCGGCTTCAGTTGGCTCAAGCTGATCGAATTCCAATGTCGCGGATTTAACGTATTCTGCATACTGTCCATATCCAGAGATGTCGGTTAAATAGTTGTAAACTGTCTTATTGGTTGTTGTGTAGGTGAATTCATCGCCCTCCACCATGCTCCATAAATCCTCTTTGAGGAATGTAAGAGGTGAGGTGACAACATCGAACACGCTGACCTTAGAATTAGCGGATTCGACGTTTCCGATGATGATGTCCTCTCCGCTTACATAGTAGGAATACACTCCCTGGTTCTTGTTGATTAGGTGGCCCTGATCCGGGAAATATGATGTGAATGATTCTCCCTCCCACTTCTTGAGCATCGCCTTATCAGAATAGAACTCTATCTTTGAATCGTTGACTGATACGGTGCAGTTTCTCTCATCGCTTATGAGCTTAACGAACTTGCCAAATGAGGTTGTTGGCTTAGCTTCTGCCCCGCATGAAACGAGTGTCAAAAGGAGGGATGATGCAATTAGTGATACGAATGTCTTCTTGCTTTTCATACTATTTCCTCCTTCCGTTTGACGGCAAGTATATTACTTGTCTTTGTGGGGATATGCTAAACGCAATATAGAAAATTTCAAGTTATTTGTTAACAAATATCAACAAAACCCGTCTAAATACCCGCAAAAGTGAACTATTGTCCGTAACTAACGCCAATTTGCTGGAGATAAATCGCGTTTGTGACACCGGTGATTTTTAAGACTAGCTTGCCTGAGACCGGCTCAAACGACTTGCCATATACCTGTGATGATGACTCTCTTTTTATGATGATTCCTGACGTTGAATATGTGCCGCATGAAATCTGCATTGAATATGTGACTCCTGATGCGGTGTTCGCTTTGATATAGACACCTTTGACCGCCTCTAAATCATCATTGCACGTTATGAACAAAGTGTTTGCCCAGCCATTATTGGTGGCGGTTCCAATCTTGATGCCAAGCTCATTGTTGCTGACTGAGATGCTCGTATGGTTGTCCGGGTTATCATATGAGAAGGTCCATGATAAGTCTCCAAGTTTCACACTTGAACCCGATGCTTCAATCTTTGATCCCGTCTCGCCGAACATATTCTTGTTCTCGAATGTGTATTGGTAGTTGCATGAGGAAATCGATCCGTCACCAACCGAAACGATATACGGGATTGCTCCATCTGGAGTGACAACGCTTAATGTCTTGCCCTTTCTCAAGGCGTCTTCTTTGGTAAATGTATATGGGAGGGTTGTGTCTTCATATTTAGCCTCAACATAGCTGTAGTCACAATTAACATCAACCACACTATAATCGCTAGAAGTGAATGTTTCTCCGGCTAAATATTCGCGTTTTGCACTGCTTATTGCGTAATTCGAGTGGGTTTTATCGCTGATTTTGAGGTAATGTGCGCTTGGGACAAGTCTACTCAATGAGCCTGATTGATTCTTTTTAGAGCCATATACATAGTCCACAAGCTGAGGGTAATCAACATATGGATTTCTGTTTCCTTGTGCCACTCCTTCAAACTGATGAGTGTAGACACTTTGGTTGTGCTGATATTCTAGTCTATCCACCGGATTTGAATTCCAATCAAGCAATGTTGAAAGGTTTCCGATTGAGAACTTGCATGCACTTCCGGCTTCATATGGCACATAAGGTTCGACGATTGATAAACCTTTTAGGTTTCCTTCGTCATTTTTGTACATGGTGCCCATGTAGAATATCGCTCTAGCAAGTCTGCCCTTATCCTTGTTTCCTGGCTCGAAATTCTTCGAATCGAAACAATAGCCGTCATTACCGGCATCGGTGGTCCTATCCTGGAAAGTTGAATCATTTCTATTGGCTAGGCCGTAATTCTTGTTTCCTCTAGATGTGTTGCCAGAATAATTGGATGCGAATAAGTTATGGAAGTCGGTTGCCCTACCTAATGTCGTGACTGCGTTTCCGGTTGTTTCTCCCGTCATCAAAGACGCACACCAAGCGTGTTCTCTTTGCCAACCCACTCCATTCTTGCTGGTCTGGGTCTTGAGGTTGTTCTCTCTTGAATAAACGATGTCGACGGATTCGAAATCATCCAATGCCTGGTCAGCGTATTGGTTTGATTCCCAGTTAGGCGAGTTGTATGGTATCGCGTGATATCCATTTCTTATGATGTTATAGAGTTTGTCTTTTAAATCATCCCCGTTTTCCCAAGATGTCAACTCCTTATAGTAGCCATCATAATAATCCGGGTATGTGACCGCTGGAATGGAAGCTGGTTCCGAGCTAGAAGACGATGATACTGTCACAGCCGAAGAGACGGATGAGGAAACCGATTTGCTATTAAGCACTACCCCTTGGCATGAAGCAAGGGCGAAGATTGTAGCAAAGGCAAATGATATGGACACTCTCTTCTTCATACCTCAAATTCTACTTTAAACCTCGGTTTTTGTCATTCTTTGATACAAATTACGATGTAAAGTATACATTTGAGGAATAATTTGTACTCAAATTCGGGATTATATTGCACAATATAGCCAACAATCCCTCGAACAAAGGAGACAAAAAAATGAGAAATGTTACCAACATCAACCAGGGCTGGAAATATTTTAAGGACGTCGCAGATTATTCCTCTTTAGCAGGAAAGGAAGGCGAAGCTATTTCCATTCCTCACACATGGAACGGATATGATGGACAAGATGGCGGAGGCGACTACTGGAGAGGATCCTGCTGGTATGTCAAGCCACTTGAGAAAATCGAACTTAAAGACGGCCAAAGAGCTTATGTCGAATGCAGAGGCGTGAATTCCACCGGAGAGATCTACATCAATGGAAAATTCGTCGCTAAGCATGATGGCGGATATTCAACCTTCAGAGCTGATATCACGGACTACTTAGAAGAAAACAATGAATTAGCAATCAGATGCGATAACTCACCAAGCGAAGAGGTCTACCCACAGACCGCAGACTTCACATTCTACGGCGGTGTCTATCGTGACGTTAACATCATAGTCGTTGAGAAAGACCACTTCGACTTAGACTACTATGGCGGAATCGGCGCGAAGATCGATACCAACGTCAAAGATGGAGCGGGCATCCTCAAAGTTGAAGGATATGTCAAGGGAGAAGGCGAAGTCGTCGTAACTCTTAAAGATGCAGAAGGAAATGTCGTTATAGAAGGCAAGGGCGGAGAAGAACTCTCAATTCCTAATGTCCACCTCTGGAACGGAAGAAAAGACCCATATCTCTACGATATCGAAATCACATTGAACAAAGACGGAGCAGTCGTTGATTCAATCAATAAGAAGATTGGCTTTAGAACATTCGTCATGGACCCAAAGAGAGGCTTCATCCTCAATGGAGTGGAAATGCCACTTAGAGGTGTAGCTAAGCACCAGGATAGAAGAGACCTCGGAAACGCAGTCTCAGTCGAAAACCAGATCGAAGATATGGAAATCATCAACGATATGGGAGTCAACACAATCAGATTGTCCCACTATCAGCATGATGACATTGTCTACGATCTCTGCGATAAATACGGATTCATCGTCTGGGCAGAAATCCCATACATCTCAAGACATATGTCTGAGGAAGGCAACAAGAACCTTGAGAGCCAGATGAAGGAATTGATCGTCCAGAACTACCACCACCCATCAATCATCTGCTGGGGCATCTCAAATGAAATCACCATGATGCAGAAAGGCGTCAAGGCAAACATGCTCAAAGAGCAGCACGTCTTGAATGACCTCTGCCACGAAATGGACCCATCAAGATTGACCACTATGGCGTGTTTCTCAATGTGCGGACCATTCAATAAGATCGCAAAGATCACTGATATCACATCTTGGAACCTCTACTTTGGATGGTACTTCCCAGGATTGTTCGTCAATGACATCTGGTTCGGCATCTACCACATGTTCCACAAGAAGAGATGCGTTGGATTATCAGAATATGGCGCGGAAGGTATGCCAAACCTCCACTCAGCTAAGCCACATAGAGGCGATTCCACCGAGGAATATCACGCAATCTACCACGAATATATGCTCAAGTTCTTTGAGAAGAGAAACTACTTATGGGCAACACACGTCTGGAACATGTTCGACTTCGGATCTGATGGTCGTACACATGGCGGAGATAACGGTGTTAACCACAAGGGCCTTGTCACATTCGATCACAAGACAAAGAAAGATGCTTACTACATCTATCAGGCATACTTCGCAGAAAAGCCAATGGTTTGGATCACAGGCAAGAGATTCTTGAATAGAACCGGCAAGAAGACAGAAGTCAAAGTCTATTCCAACCAAGACGAAGTCGAATTGTTCGTCAATGGAGTTTCACAGGGCAAGAAGAAAGGCAGCCACCACATCTTCAAGTGGAAAGTCGCATTCCCTGGTGATCTCGAAATCAAAGCGGTCGCTGGAAATGTCGAAGACACATCAACCATCAAGCACGTCGATGTTGCTGATGATAGCTATGTCTTACATGTCAAATCCAACAACTACAGCTGGGAAAAGAAAGATAAAGACGAAGACAAGAAATAGTCTATAAGGAATAATCCGTGTCAGAAATGGCACGGATTTTAATTAGGAAGACAGGTTATCTTCCCTTTGCACGATAAAACTATTCGCCTCAATCACGGGCATCACTTTTCTCGAGCATCATAATTATTTATAAGTTTCCCTAAATCTAAACAAAACAGTTTGAAGCCTTCATCGAGAGCACACCAACACGTATCCTGTTTATGGCCGAGATTTCTCGATAACAAGCACATCACACTCATCGAGTATTTTCTTTTTTAATTGTTTCTGTTTTTTGGCAAAGACGCACTGCTTCTCATAACTGATTAGAGAATTGCAATTTGGGCATTTATATATATAAATCGATCTTGATATTTCACTCATCCCCAAAGTAGAGTGTCCCAAAATGTCGTTAGAATATCCCTTCTCCCCCTTTTTTATTAATTTTGTCATCTTCTCCTTCTTCAGCTTTGTTCCACATTTATGACAAAACATCCTTCTAAAAATCATGCCAACCGGAATTTCTGTTTCATAACCTCTCCAACCCACACTATTATCCCCCAAATAACAACTTAAACAATTCAACAAAATCTATCGAGATTGACCATCCATACCAACCTACACCATATCCGAACGTAATTTTTCCGTCTCGGTACATGTAAGTTATTCCTATGGTGAAGCCTTCAATGCTGGCATCAAGCACTTTGCCATCGTAACCGATTCTTAGCACGCTTGCTCCCACATCAACACCGATTCCTTTTTTATAATTCAAGCCCAAATATAGTCCAATATTGCCCGCTGAAACATACGGAACACATTTTTCGTCTTTCCAAAAATAGAGACTGCCTTTATAAACCGACAAACTCCAGTTAACGATTTCAAAACCTTCTTGAGATAAGACAAGGAATCTAGGCCAGTCGGTGTCAAACATTTTATTTGTCCAATGCAAATCCCACTGGTCGCTCCTGAACGCAAACAAATTCAAAACCGTGGCTTCAAGTGAAAAAGATGTCCTATTTGAACCAAAACCATTTAACAATTTATCACCTGCAGAAATCGGCATTTCCGCTTCGTGAATCAAATTATTATTGCAATATGCATAAAGGTTTAATCCATTTATGCTTGTTGGATCAAGATAATCCGCACTATCAGGGCTTATGAATCTTCCTATCTCTGGGTCATAGTAACGCGAGGATAGCCAGTAGAGGCCTGTCTCGACATCGTAATAATAACCCTTGAATCTCCATGGGTTGACATTGCCGATGAACGAAGGGTTGTCCTGATAGTCAGGGTTGGTCGCAGTCATGGTAGGCACGCCGAACGGACTGTACGAGTACCTGGCCGTGATGAAGCCGGTCACCGCGTTTTGGATAGCGACTACGCTGCCGAGTGCATCATAAATCAGGAAATACTTCTGGTCATCGTGTATCAAGGCCTCTACCCTGCCTGAGGCGCCGTAAACGTACATCACCCTTTCTGTCCATTTCGTCTGCATGACGAGCTCGCCGTTCGACCAGTAGAAATCCGTCTCGACCCCATTGGTTGTTTTGCTCATCCTCCTACCATTGTGGTCGTATCTGAACGAGACATGTGCCGAACTTCTGGCCATCGACGAAAGCAAGACCCCCCTCTCCCAAGTCATCGACCAGCCTCTATAGAACACCGGCCAAAGACCTTGGTATGATATGGTTTCCGTGTTTGTCCTCAAAATCCTAATGCCGTTTTGGTCGTAATGCATGTCCCTGAAACTCATAGAAGGCGGCTGCCCAATCGGGTTTTCAAATATCGTCTCCGAGACAATATTGCCGCGAGAATCATAAGAATACTCCCATCTCTTTCTTCTTTTGTACGACTCAGCTGAGACAAGTCTGCCAAGGTCGTCATACTCATATGTCATTGAATCGTCAAACAGCCCGGTGCCCGATAGGCCAGAGACCATACACCTGTCATCGTATGAGATTCGCTGATAGCCACAGGAACCGGCCGATACGGATGATGGCAGCCTCGACAGACGCCCGGAATACGAATATTGGTAGGAAACGTATTGGTGGGTTGCGTGAGCGATGGATGTGTATGACACCCTGCCAAAGTCATCTTTAGACAATTCGATGTCGAATGTGCTGCCAAGCGTGATCGACTGTTTAGAGACCGATCGGCCTGTTGATGCGTAAGAATATTCATTGGAAATAACGTAGCTTGGACCTATTTGTGCCGCTGTGGATCCAATCCTGTTATGATCGTCGAACAAAATCTCCGAAAATATGGTGAAGCGACCGGAGGAAACTACCCTTTCGTACATCCTGTCAGATTGATATCCGTATGACGTAATGGCTCCGTTGAGCGAGTCGGCAACCCCGCCGAGAGGACCGCATCCATTCCGCTCCCCAGCCCCGTCTAGATACCAATAATCGTAGATGGACGAGCCACCGATCGACACGCTCACAGGCCTGCCGTACCCATCGATCTCCTCAAGCATTGAACACCCATTCACCGTACTTTCCGTTTCGAATTCGCCAACGGTTCGAGAGAATAGGCATAAACCGCCCACGGCGGCACTGCAAACCGATCCGTACGCATCCCTTTGAATTTCCACAGTGCAGCCGTCATCATACACGGATGAATCGTCGCCACTATTTTCTGAAATTGTCGCAAAATAACCACCGTTCATAGATACCGATGAGATGTATTTCCTCGACGGGTCATAGCCGTATGATGTAAATCGGCCCGTGCTGTCCGCGATGCGGGAAACTAAATTGTAGTTCCCTAAATAGCTGTACGAAGAAGACGACATTTCTCCCATCGCATCCAAACCGGATTGAGCTGACACCCTGCCACGGGAATCGTAAGAAACCGTGCCAAGTAGGTCCGTCCCGTCGCATGAATGGATGTCGCTCACCCTTTTCCGGTAATCGTACGAATACGTTTCACCGACACCGCCATCCTCTACACTTTCGAGCAAAGCGGTTCTGAGGTAAGTCCTTTTTTCTATAGGCTCATCAACACCGTCTTTTTCCGACGATACCGTGATCTTCGTTGCGTTGTCAGGAAAACTGAAGAGGGACGCGCTCGTGGAGGCGTTCCTGGACGAATAAACCCCATATAATGGCAATTCTGGGCTGATTGGGAAAAGTTGTCGATCTGAGAACCTGTAGAACGTCGCATAGCCAAGAACGGCGGATTTCCCATCCGAATGCATGAATACTCTGGATGACTTTAGCTTTAAGAAGGCATTGGCCGCCAGGTCACCCGGCCACACGTCGAGCGACAGCAAAGAACCGTCCGAGAACGAGACGAATGACGCCGAAGAAGCTGCATAGGAGCCGGAAGGAAAATGAAGGTCGCCGTCATCGGTGCACGCACATATGCCTCTCCTCTCGAAAACGCTGTCATGAATGAGCTCGGCCTTCACGGAAAAATTGCCGGACATCCCTTCGGAGATAATCATCAAATAGGCATAAGCGGTCCTTTTCGGAAACATTATAATGGTGGAAATCGTTTGGCCGTCGGAATGCCTGATGAATCCGGTCTCGCTCCATTCCTCGTCTATGACTCCGGCAGCAATAAAGGACAGCGCATTTCCTGTAAGTTCGTCGAATGCTCCCGCTCCGTCGGACCGGCATGCTACCCTGATTCCGGAATACCCGTCGAGGGATTCGGAATCGGAAAGGCCCGAGAACCACGTCCAGGCGCGCTGTCCTCCGTATTGGCTCTCGGTAAGCTCCATCTCCGCGGCCACGCCAGAAAGGGAGACGGACAGGTCTCCGCCGCTTCCCCTCTCCTCGTAAGCTAGGGAAGGGAGACCGGCGACGTTCTCGTACGACTGGCGGACTTCGCCGTCCTCGCAGAAGAGGGTGGACATCTGCTTTTGATGCATGTCCTCGATCGTGGTTATCGAATCGGTGAAGGCGTAGGTGTTGTGGGCCGTGGTTGTCTCGCCGTCGCGGCCCATGGCAAGGATCCAGGAAACGGCCCTTCCAGCATACGATATTTGCATGAAGGAGCCGTTTGGGTAAACGATGCGCGTCGGCATCAAAGCGCTGTAATATATCGATTCAACATTCTGGGTGGCGCATTCAATTACCCGGACAACTCGCCCAGACGAATCTGTCTCCAAGAGATACTGCAGATCATCATTCAAAGATATGGACACGCCTTCGTCAGCGCATGCAATTGCTATAGAATTTCCGGAATTGTCAAAGACAACGAGGCCATCGCTCCCCTCTGATATCTGGACGGTCTGCCCTCCGTCTAAGTAAATGGCACTTGCCTTATGGTCATAATCGAATAAGGCTCTTGAAGTCATTGTTGCATCATATAAACTGGCGGTGCCGTTGCTGTTCATGCCTACGACGAATCTAGCTCCCGTGGCATCAATGTAAAGATTCGAATTCGGGTCGATTATCTTGAAGAGACGTTCGCGCTCGCCATGAAGCGTCATGGTCAGCCCATCATCCGAAAAAATCATATAATTCAGTATGCTCAGCGACCACCCGGCCGGGAACACCGAAAATGGCGATTGGCCGGCAGATGGGTCATATGTTAGTTTAAATGGGAATCCGACAAGGCCTTTGAACAGTTCCCTCGAGAACGACGGGACGCCCGTGCATCGGAAAACGCTACACGTCATATATCTTGCATCACCGAACGTATCTACCGGCGTCCTGAAATCGAGCGCCTCACGCTCCGTCCATTCGCCCTCAAGCACATGATTGGATTCAGCGCTAAGGTCAACGGTCATAGGGGATGAGCCGACTTCTATGGTCACGATGAATTCACCATTCCTGTGCCACCTGAGGCACCTGATCACATTGAACGATAGCCAGTTAGCGCCGCCAATCGTAACCGCTTGAGCTCGAGACACTAACTCACCACCGCTCCTCATAGTGATGTCAGAAGACGAAAGCGAGGAGGCCTTAATCAGGAAACTAGCTTTAGTGACAAACGCCCCGAATGAGACGTCCAAATTTGCGATTTTAATTGTCATGGACCCGCCAAAAGCGACGGTGTAAATGCCGCTTGGTATCGGCTGGCCAGTTTGGCTTGTGAGCGTATGCGATATTGTTCTCATGAGACGATTATGCATCTTCCCCCATGTTATTCAATCAATATTTAACATTTTGTAAATTTTAGATTTTATCAACGATGCGTTTCCGTCTATTTTGCATAGATTTTTATTCCGTCACGCATGATATCGAGAAGCAATTCACGGTTATCGAATAAAGTTTGTATCCTCAGCAAATCGACCTTCTTGTGGAGTTTTTGTCTGAGTTTTTCAACAATACCAAAATATTCAATGCCCTTAACATCCTGAGAGTAAAAGATAAGATCAACGTCGCTAGTTTCGGTAGCCTCACCTCTTGAATACGAACCAAACAAATAAGCGTATTCAATCGTCGTGCCATCGAAGACATCTTTGCACACCGTTTCAATATCACGCAACGAGATGGTCCCGTGTTCTTCATCGATCAAGTTATAGTTCTCTATGATTTTATGGGCATATCGATAAGAACGGGATTGTTCGTTGTTTCTATATTCCAATTGCTGGTATCCCCTTCTAGACATTCCGACTAGCGAGGCAGCCTCTTGCTGGGTTAACCGTTTGATTATTCTGAGCTCTTTTAAATCCATGAACGAATTATGAAGTGTAATGTGCACGAGTGCAACTGGCTGTGCACATTTTCTGCGCATTAATTTCTTCTTAGTGCACATTTTTGATACATTGAATATTCGCATAGATGCGCATTTATATATAAATAATTAGTGATATTCCATGCCCTTTGTAATATGTTAATGAGGCACTCAAAAGGAGATTCAATATGAATATTGGAGATAAAATAAACGGTTTTACCCTCAAATCATCAAGAAAGATTGAAGATTTAGGCGGAACCTTACATGAATTCGAACACGATAAGTCAGGCGGTAAGCTTGCGTATATCGAATGCGACGATACCAACTGCGTCATGGCAATCGGATTCAGAACAATGCCTGAGGATTCAACAGGCGTTTGCCACATAATCGAGCACAGCTTGTTATGCGGATCAAAGAAATACCCACTCAAAGAACCATTCGTAAACTTGCTCAAGAATTCCTTAGCGACATTCTTGAATGCATTCACTGCCTATGACTGGACGATGTACCCATGTGCATCCCAGACACCAAAAGACTTTGACAACATCATGGACGTATATCTAGATGCAGTCTTCAACCCAAACTCAATGGAAGATCCAAAAGCGTTCCTTCAGGAAGGTTGGCATTACGAGATGATGGATGAGGATTCTCTCCCATCATATAAAGGCGTTGTCTATAACGAGATGAAAGGCGCTATGTCATCTGTTTCAGAAGTCTTGACCCAGAAGACATTGCAAGCACTTTATCCTGACACCTTCTACCGCTTCAATTCAGGCGGTGAGCCAGATGATATCCCTAACCTTACCTACGAAGCATACAAGGACTTCTACAAGAGACATTACAACCCACAGAACGCAATGACTCTCCTGTACGGCAAGATGGATATCGAAGAGAAACTCAAGCATATCGATGAAGAATACTTCTCCAAATACGATAAGGGCGAGAAACTCACGATCTATCCACAGAATCCAATCATCAACCTCGATTGCTCAGGAGAATATGAGATTGGACCAGACGAAGAAATCAAAGACAATACATACATGTCTCTTGCCTATTCAATCTGCGAATATAACGACATGGAGACATTCCTTGCCTGGAGAATCTTAGATGACGCTTTAACTAGCGATAATGGCTCACCACTTAAGAAGGCGATGCTCGATAAGAAAATAGGTCAGGACTTCGGCACAAGAATCGACGACGACAACATCATCTCTGCCTACCATGTTGTTCTCGAAAAGACCAACCCAAACAAGAAAGAAGAATTCAGAACCGCTTTTGAGAGCGAAGTCAAAAAGATTGTCGAAGAAGGTATCGATAAGAGCCTTCTCCTTGCCTCAATCAACAACTTCGAGTTCAAGGATAGAGAATGCGATATGGGCGGATTCCCTAAAGGAATTGCAATCGCGATGTCGATGATGGGCTCCTTCAACTATGATGGAGACCTAGCAACACACCTCGAATTCTCAAAGTATTACAAGAAATATAGAGAAGAGCTAAACAACGGCTACTTCGAGAAACTCTTAGAGAAAGTCATCCTCAAATCTGAACACAAAGTCCAGGTTGTCTTAACCCCATCCAAGACCCTTGGAGAGGAAAAAGCCAAGAAGATGGAAGAGTTGATGAAGAAGGTAAAGGAGAGTTGGAGCAAAGAGGAAATCAAGGCCCATGTTAAAGAAACAAAGGCACTCCTTGAATACCAGGCACACGTTGATACCCCAAGAGAACTCAAGTGTCTCCCAACCCTCAAGCTCAGCGAGGTCCCAATGGAGGTCAACTGGCTCGATTCAAAGAAGACCAAGATCAAAGGCGTCACCACTCTATTGCACAAGGCCAATACCAGCGGAATCGCCTATATCAACGCCTACTTCGATATCAAGGGATTATCAAATGAGGAATTAATCTATCTAGACCTCATCACATCCCTCTATAAGAACGTTCCAACCGCCCACTACTCATTGACCGATTTAGGCAAATATGCAAAGACATATTTAGGCGACATCGGATTCGGAGTCCAGTTCATCGGAACAACCAAGGACGAATATAAGGCTTTGCTAACATTCTCAGCATCATCCCTAATCGACAACATCGACAAGATCCCTGAGATGTTCAACGAAATCGTCTACTCATCAAAGTTCGAGACCAAACTAGTCAAGCAGACCCTTGCCCAGATGATCAATTCCCAGAGAATGGCAGTCATCGGAAACGGTATGGCAGTCGCGATGAATCAAGCAGCATCAGAACACGATGCAGTCTCCTCCATCACCGCAAGCATGGGAGGCCACAATAGATATGTTGCCTTAAATGCAATCATGGAGAACTTCAACATCTCCGAGTTGAAGGCTAAATTCAAAGCCATCATCGCCAAGATGTTCGCTAAGAATAGAGCGATGTTCTCAATAACAGGAGACGACGCCCTAATCGAAAAGGCAAAAGAATCCCTCAAGGCAATCAAGCTCAAGAAGAAATACGATGAGAATAACCTCGTTGCTGGAAAAGATGGCACAAGCAAACGCGCCCTCATCATCCCTGCACCTATCTCATATAACGCGATCGCCGGTAACCTTGCCGACTTCGGTATGGAATATACAGGCGCTGCCCCACTCGTATCGCACATCCTAAGATACGGATTCTTATGGGATGAGATAAGAGTCAAGGGAGGCGCTTATGGCGCGGGTATCTCAATCACCAAGACCGGAACGGTCACATTAGGCTCATATAGAGACCCTAACGTCGTTAACACCTACTCCAACTTCAAGAAGATCGGTGAATACTTAGATGAATTCGCTCCATCAAAGCCAGAATTCACAAAGCTCATCATCGGAGCCTTAGGCGGATTCGATAAACCAGTCTCCATCAGAATCTTATCCACTCAGGCCGACTTGAATTACATCACCGGCACAACCAAGAAAGAGAAGATGGCAAGAAAGAAAGAGCTCATTAGAGCCAAGGCAGAAGACGTCAAAGCATATTCTAAGTTCTTCAAGGAATTCGCCTCCAAATCAAGCGAATACACGGTAGGAACGAAGGCTAAGGTCGATGAGTACGCCTTCGATGAGGTAAAATCTCTCTAAAACCCAGTTAAAGCGGGAATCAGGAATGGTTCCTGCTTTTTATGACGACAAAAAGACAAACCGTTTTTCCTTGATTATCAATTATCCCGATTTGCTATCTTCTGACGAAGGAAATCATGTAGATTGGTAATTGCAATATTACGTTCGTCTCCCTTTTAACGTTGCAATTTCCGAAAATGTACGCCTTCCTTATGTCGTATTTCGATATGATGTTATTCAATGCGGTGTGGTTGTACACGCTCATGAAATCTGGCTTCCCAGACTTAATTTCAATCGGAAGAACCTCCCCTTCGTATTCAATGATGAAGTCGACCTCTCCGTGTTTTTTCGAGTTGTAATAATATAGTTTCTGCGCAAATCCATGGGCATTCAATTCTGTTGCTGCGGCATTTTCGTACGGTGCCCCGTAATTGATTTCTTTTTCGTTGGTCAATAATTTCTGCCTGATGTCTGAAGACACCAACATGGACGTCAAAAGACCGGTATCGCTCAAAAACAATTTTAAAGTTTTCCTTTCGCTTGCAAGCGATAATGGGATTGTGGCTTCGGTAACGTTGTAAACCGGTATCGCGACCGCGGCGTTAGTAAGCCATAAAAATTCATCTTCAAGAGAATTTCTTTTAATGTAGCCCCCTTCAACAACATGAGTGCTGACAAAGCGCTTGTTCTTTCCGTTTAGTTCAGATGGAATCGCATCATAAATATCTCTAACGCGCAGTTTCTTATCCGCGTCGTCGATATACGTGGTAATGTCTTTGTGATAAAACTTAACGATCTGTTCTTGAGATAGTTGGAGCGAATATAAGTTTTTCTTTGAAATATATTCCTCGACTGACTCTGGCATGCCTCCTACTAGCACATATTCCCTAAAGTATTCAAGCAGCATGTCATTTACTGCGTCCATTACTTTTTCTTCTTTTAAGTAGCAGGATTCCACATAACTGATGACGTCTTGTCCAACCCCTTTGGCCCAAAGAAATTCCTCAAAATCTAGCGGGAACATTTGAACACTATCCATATAACCGGTCGGATTCAGCAATACGTCATTAATTTCGACGCCCAAAAGCGATCCACTTAAAATAAATTTGTATTCGCCTTTGGCGGAAAGAGGCTTCATTGCCGAGATGATATCGAGAGATGTATTTTCCAACAATCCACGCTCGATTAGCTTTTTTCTTCTACTATATACCAATTGTATTTCATCAAAGAAAACAACAGTTTTGCCAGGAATCAAGTTATTGCCACCAACTAACGAAAGTAACAAAATTAAACTCTCAGTTTTATTAATCTTTGCAAATGAGTCGATAAGATCCGCTCTATCTGAAAAGTTAATTTTAATAGAATATTCAAAATTACTATCTATAAAACGTTCTATTGAGTATGATTTTCCAATTTGACGAGCGCCAGTGACTAACAGGGCTTGCTTTCTGTTTTCTTTCCAGTTCATTAAAACCGTTTCAATCTTTCTTCTCAACATACTTATTCCTCTAATACTATACATATTTTTGGGTATTGAGGAAAAAACTGCAAGTTAAATTTCGGTGAATTGGGAAAAAACTGCAAGTTAAATT
>JAKSVE010000006.1 GCA_024408295.1 Bacilli bacterium | reverse complement strand
GTAAGAGAAAGGATTAATAAGTTCTTCTTTTTCATATTCTTTCCTCCCTGCGGTTACATACGAATCCGCGGTTTATGTGTAGATAATGCAAGAATATTAAATTATGTCAATAAAAGATTTAAAAAAGTGCTCACTAATTTGCAATTTTTTGACGTTGCAAACGATGTAAGCACTTTCAATATTTTAGAGGGGCCTAAGCGACTCCGTAGAAGCCACAAGCCCAGAGCCACTGATCAGGTTCTGCGGCATAGTGGTGAGTCTCATATTCGATGAATCCGTTACCGTCCTGGAAGAGGAGTTGTGAGTCAGAATATTTCTGCAAGAATTCCTTAAGTTCCATGGTGACATAGCATCTACCTGCGGAGTTGCATCTTCTCTTATATATAGTGCAGATGAACTCGGTGTAATTCTCTGTGCCATCGGAGACTGTGAGGTTCTTGTTTCCTGCATCCTGGACGTGTGTCAATGAGACGTCTAAGAACTGTGTTGGTGAGTCGATATCAGCGCAGACGATTGGTCCATCCACCGTCTTATAGTGGAAGAATCCATCGGCCTGGTTGTAGACGAAGTTCTTGCCATCAAAGACAAGTCCACCGAGGTTAGCGTATGTGTATGCGCCGGTTAAATCTGGTGTCTTGAACTCCGGTACGGTTGACTCCATTGACTCAGCCTTAATATCGGTCCAAATGTAGTCTTCAAGATATGTGATTCTGAAGTCAATATAAATTGGGTAAACTCCGTCTTTGACTGTAGCTCTAAGGCCATAAGCGAAGACGTTTCCAATGAACTCCTGAGCGATCTTGACGGTGTACTTGATGTTCTTGGTGTATCCGCCTTTACGGACAGCGCCACCATCGTTTAAGACGGTTGGGTTATCAAGGTTCTTGTAAACAGCTGAGCCAGAATAGAGCTCGACTGTTGGGTCGATGTTGTCGTCGTAGATATCACAGAGTGTCTCGATTGTGTAAACGCCTGACTTTCTAGGTTCAAACTGAGCGTAAAGGAGGTCGGTTCTCTTGTTCTTGATGGTGTAACGGTAGGTTCCAACTTTTGTCATCTTATAGATGTCATCATATGGGGTCTTGCCGGTGCCAAGAAGAGGTATGAGAGGGATCAAGTTGATCTCTGTGTACTTGTTGACATAGTCTACAAAGTAGATATTTGGGTCATAGGTGTAGTCCTCAGGGCAGTTTCTGAGGTGGATAGCGTAGTCACCGTCTAACTGATCGGTGATTGCATAGCCATCCTCATCGAAGTCGACTGGGAACTCGGTTTTTCTATTGAGGTCGTAGAAGACGACTTGGCATTCTTCTAAATCATCCTCGTTATAGAGTTTGCCGTTGAGCATGAGGCAAACTGTGTAGGTGAAGTCCTCTTCTTCTGGTTCGGATGATGTCTCTCCTGGGGCCACTGATGTGTCGCCCGCTTCTCCTCCCTGGTTACCTCCGTCTTGCTTGCTTGTTTGGGCAGGTCTAGAGGTGTTGGTGGAGTTGTTCTTGCTTGGGACATATGGATTTTCATCGATGTATCCTGCGCAGCCCGCAAGAAGAAGAGAAGAAATCAACATTGCTAATGGTTTAAGTTTCATATCTTTTCTCCTTTCTTATTAGGCTTTCTTTTTGAAGAGGGCTTTGATGTCTGCCCACTTGATCTTACGAGCGAAGACGTCGATGACGAACAAGACGACTGCTGCGGTTAAGAATGATGGTGTGAAGTCATAGATGTATGTTGCGACATCAAGATCTCCATTATCGATTTCGAGCTTGCCATCCTCTGATACCGTTCCACCACTTGAGACCATGTAGTAGAGGGTTGAAGCTTCGTAGACTTCGAATCTGTTGTACTCTGGTGGGTAGTAGATGAAGAATTCGGAATCTGCGCTGTACTCGAGGTTACCCTTATTGTACTTGAGGTGGATCTGGTACTTACCGACTTCTGATGTGTCGAGTGATGTGATGTAGTTCTCGAGGTCGAAGATGAGGGTTCTTGTGACTTGGTTGCCCTTTGGTGTTGTGACCTCAAGGGTGATTGTTGAACCAACCTGGACTGATGGAGCGTGGACGCTGACTGTGGTCTTTGTTCCTTCTGTCTCGTATCCGAAGATATATGGGGTTGATTGCTTAAGCTGTGGAATTGTTGCTGGAATCAGGTTCTTGAGGAACTTCATGCCCTCAGAATTGTCTTCTTTCCAGTTCATGCACCACGTCTTCTTATCTGAGAATGTGGTTGAGAGGGAATAGGCCATGCCGTTTCCGTAGTTCCAATAGGTGAAGAGAGGTGAGTCTGTCATTCTCTCATCGCCGAATTTGCTATAGGAGACGACTGCAAGGTTTGTTGCGTTGGACTTCTTCTTTCCTAAGTAGAATCCTCTTAGTTTCTCTAAGTTCTCAATATCGACGTCTGCGTAGATTTCAGAGCTGTTCTTAAGAGATGAGACGGTGTAGGACTTGCCTTCTTCTTCTGAATCTCTAAGTTCTGTTGAGACCTGGTTGAGAATAACTTTCTCGACTTGTTTTTCTTCGTCGATTCTGAAGTATGAACCGTTGCCATAGATTGCAAGAGTGTTTAAGAGGCTTTCGCCGTCAGGACATGCGGTGTTGATGGTTGAAAGGACGATGCCTTCTGCTGCATATTCCTTAGCGACGTTCTGGATTGATTCTTCAGTGACTGTTCCGCCGGTATATGGAAGACCGTCTGATAACAAGAAGCATTCCTTATTTTCATATGGAAGGTCCTTAATCATCTTCAAGGTATCCTGAAGAGCGGTTGATAAGAAGGTGCCCTGCTGAGCTTTTGCAGTCTGGATCTTCTTCTTGATCTCTTCTTTGTTTGGTCCGACCTGAACTGGAGCCTGAAGGATCTGGGTATCGCCAGCGAAGTTGATGACGTTGACGATGTCGTTGTCGTTTAAGAGGTCCAAGATCTGGCATGCTGCTGCTCTACCGATTAAGACACGGGAGTAGTTAACCATGGACTTGGAGATATCGATGATGAGGGTGACGAGTTTCTTGTCTGTTGCGCTAGCGCCATACTTGACTGGAAGCATAGCCTGGTAAGCATTAAGAGTTTCGTCAGTGCCGTCCTTATCTGTCTGGATATATGTATTACCCATGGAGATGAGGGTCTTGCCGAACTCAGAGACGCAGGTGTCGATTGATTCGAGGAACTGGCCTGATGAGAAGACTTTTGTGAAGTCGATATCGGCGAAGATGTACTGGTCATAGGCGCAGAGTTCTTCAACTGTGATAGGGAGTTTGACATCGTCGTTGCCCATGAGCTGAGCGATGCCGTTTTTGTTGGCAAAGAAGAAATCGACTGTTGCCTTGCCCTGTCCGTAGAGTTTGACTGCGGTGTCCTGGAGGTCATAGTCACTTGATAGGAAGAGTGTCTTGACTTCATCAGAGACTGACTGTGTGAACTTGATTTCGTTGTTGAATAAGCAGTAATCGTGTTCCACTTCTGCAACAACTCTGTAATCGAAGTCGCCCGCTTCTTCTGTGTCGAGGTCGAAATCGATGATATTTAAGCCATCGACGTATGAGACTGGCTTCTTATATACGAGGGTCTCGTCCTTATAAAGTGTGCAGTATCCGTTTACGTCGTATGATGACTGGACCATGACTTCGAGTTTTTCCTTCTTGCCCTGGAAGACAGAGCGGTTGTACTCAACTGCGTGAAGCTGGACTTCTTTGTCTTCTTCTGTGAGGTTGTTATCAAGGAAGATAGCGTCGACGTAGACGTTGTCTTCTGCGAGTTCTGCAACAACTGAGACGATGGAACTGTAGTTGGTTTCCTTACCGTCGGAGATGATGACGATTCTCTTGATGACGTCTTCTTTGAAGAGTGATGCTGTGTACTGGAGTGCGTCAACGATGTTGGTCTCGGTATTGTCGAGATTATTCTCCTTGACGGACTTGATTTCTCCGCCGAGCTCAACTAACAACTCGGAATCTTTTGCGAATGCAACGATTCCCATGAGCGAGTTCTTTGGGAGGTTCTCTGAGAGATCGACGATGTATTGGTCGACTCTATCTAAGTTCTGATCACCTGAATATGATACGTCAGCGAGGACATAGACATTGGTCTCGGTGATGACTCTTTGGTATGTTGTGCCCGCAACGACTGATGATGCGAGTGTAACGATGAGGATGTGAGCGATAAGCGAGGTAATCGCATAACCGTTCATGTTTCTTTTCTTGATTGCTATGAAGAATGGTGTGATGACCGCTGCTAGGAAAGGAACGAGAACTAGAAGCAGCCAAGGATTATTGAAGTTGATATTGCTCATAACAGTAAATTATCCAATCTGCGACGAATATGACTCCGATAATGGCAATGATGATCCATAGCTTATCAAATTTGCCATCGATGTAATTCTCGGTCTTTTCGCCTTCAAGTAAGAACGATTCGTAGACATTAGGGATAACTTGTCCTTCCTGTGGAGGCAAGGATGAGAATACCCTGAATTCTTTCATTTGGTCGCCTAAGAGGACAGAGATCTTGTACTCGCCAACTTCGGTCAATGGTGTTGAGGCGAATGCTTCGTTTGTGTCCAAATATGTGACTTCTCCGCTTGGAGCTTCGACTTTGATTGATTTGCAGCTTGAGAGAACGTTGATGTTCAATTCGTCACCGCAAACATAGTTTGATGTCTCAATAACTTCAGGGAATGAATATGAGATGAAGTTCTTGGCCAAGATGAGCCAGTCAGCCTGCATTGGCATGTCTGAGTCATGAAGGTTGAATGCGAAGGTAACTTGTCTATTTCCATAACCGTTGAGGCCTGTGAAGACGACTGGGTCGCCCTCGTAGGTGAGAATGGTTGTGAATCCGTTCGCATAGATGCCGTACTTGACGTATCTACCGATAAAGATGTTGCTTCCGACTGTGCCCTGGGTGAACTTTCTATATTCAGATGAGTTCGAGATACGATATGTGATCTGTGAAGCTTCTCCAAGTTCAATTTCATCCTGGATTGTGAATCCTGAGTTAGGGATGTTTTCTCTGATATCGAAGAACCAGATTGAACCATCACGTGGAAGTGTGGATGGTGAATATCCATCGAAAACGTATAGGTCATATCCGTGTCCGTGGACTGATTCATCGTATTCTTCTGGCTTGATGCAGTATACGCTGGCATCTGAGACGGTAGCGATGACCGACTTGATGAAGAATGGTGTCTCAGAGATGACGATTGCTGAATAGTTGTGCTCCTGAGAGACGTTGTAGAGCATATAAACGTTATCTTTATCAAGGGAATCCTGATTTTTGATTTCGATTTTTGCTGTGACGAAGTCTTTCTGTGGGAGTTCGAGGAAGAAGTCTTTCTCCACTCCTGCTGTAAGAGCTAAGTTATCTTTGGTGACTAAGATTCCTAATGTCTCGACCTGCAATTCGTAGTCTGTGATTTCGACATCATCAAGGTAGAGATTAAACTCCAATTCAGCGTCGTTCTGATAGGAAATAGCCTTGCCCTGGAATCTGAGCTTTTCGCCAATTGTTGCATAGTTGGCAGTTGTGATTGCGAAGTTGTCCACTTCTGTTGCGACATTGACAAGGGTGACGTTTTCAGTCTCGTATGCAGTGTCGGTGACGAGATAGACTTCGGTTGAAGAGTTCTGGTCGAAGTAGTCTTTTGCAAGTGCCCATGCTGAGAGGGTGTTTGATGTGATATCGCTCTGCTCGACGCCTTCAAGAATTTCGATTGCCTTTTCCTTGTTAGGGAAACGCTCGTAGATGGTTCTTGTCGTGACTCCGATTTGGATGAGGGTGAATGTTGAACCATCAGCAGCTCCGTTGATCATATCAGCGATTTGCTGTTTTCCGACTTCGAATCTAGTTCCGTTTCCGGTGTCGATAGCCATTGAAGCTGTGCAATCGAGAACGAAACAGTACTCTTTTGCGGCGTTTTTGACCTTAAAGACAGGGTGAGCAACCGCGATTGAGATGAAGAAGACCGCTGCAAGCTGCAAAAGCAAGGAAATCAAGCCTTTGAGCTTTGAGATTGGTCTCTTGTTCTTCAAGAAACGTTCAGATAATGTCCAGATATAGGTTGATGAGACCGTCTGTTCTGTATATCTATTCTTGATGATGTAGATGATGATTATTACTGGAATACCAATTAATCCGAGTAAACCTAATGGAAATAAGAAACTCATTGTTTAATTACCTCCATTTCAGGGAAGTCCTGGAAGAAGATCTGCTGCATTGTCTTATCGGCTGGAACTAAGAGATAGTTTGCGCCTCTAGCTGAGCAGAAATTCTGCAAGCGACTCGTCATGTACTTCACGGCTGCGCGATACGCGGCCATTACGTCCTTATTAATATTCTTTTTATATTGTCTTTCGTTGTTCTCAGAATCGAAGAGATGAACCTTACCTCTTTGGAGTGGGTCAATCTCATCGGCTGAGAGCACCTGTGCGCAGACGACGTCCCTCTTCTTTGAGACGAGGAAATCGATTGCGGCGTCATAGTCATTGTCCGTTAAGAAGTCGGAGATGATGACGGAGTGTCCGTCTCCATAGCCGACGGTTGTTGGTAAAAGACTTTCGGAGATGTAGCTATCACCGTCGAAGACAATGTCATTCAACTTGATGATCTGGTTGTAGAACGACTCTTTTCCAACCATGTTGGAGATAAGAGTGTGTACCGCTTTATTCTGGATGTAGTAGATGGATACTTTATCCATGTTACAAATCGAGATGTAAGCGAAAGTGGCAGCTAACTGTAGAGCTTTTAAAGCTTTGCTTCCCCTTCCGTAGTCTATTGAGCGACTGGCATCGATGTAGATTCTTGTGTGAACCTGTCTCTCGTCGAGATAGAGCTTCACATAGAGTTTTTCGAAACGCGCATATGCGTTCCAGTCGATCTTTGTGATATCGTCACCGGCTTTATAGTCACGGTAGTCTGCGAAGTCGCAGCTTGAACCGAATGTCTTTGCTTGGTGAGTTCCACCAAACATTCCAGCGACGTTGTTCTTTAAAAGTAACTGAAGGGTCTCTACTTGCTGCAAAAATTCTTCATTTATTGCATAAGTTCCCATAGTCGTTTACCTTACTTAGCCTTCTTGACTTCCTTGATTAAGAGACCGATGACATCATCGACTGATAAGTGTTCTGAGATTGCGTTGAATCCGACTTTGATTCTGTGTCTTAAAACTGGATATGCGAGTGCGTCGATATCAGCGATTGAGACGTTGTAGTTTCCGTAGACTAAAGCACGGACCTTAGCTGCTGTGATGAGAGCCTGGCAAGCACGAGGTGAAGCACCGTACTTGATGTACTTTGTTGCGACTTCTCCTGCTCCTTCGAGTTCTGGATGTGTTGCAGCGACAAGCTTCATTGCGTAGTCTGTGACGTCGTCGATGCATGGAACTCCCTTAGCGAGCTCTCTCATTTCGAGGATTGTTGGTCCGTCGACGACTGATTCTGCTGTTTCGTCCATGGTGATCTGTGTCATGTTGACGATTTCTGAAAGTTCCTCGAGCTTAGGGAACTTCATGAGAAGCTTGAACATGAAACGGTCCATCTGAGCTTCTGGAAGTGGATATGTACCATCCTGCTCGATTGGGTTCTGAGTTGCCATGACGAAGAATGGTTCTTCAATCTTATATGTTTCGTGAGCGACTGTGACCTTGTGCTCCTGCATGACTTCAAGCATAGCTGCCTGGGTCTTTGGGGTAGCACGGTTGATTTCGTCGGCGAGGACTAAGTTAGCGAAGATAGGTCCCTTTTCGAACTTCTGTTTCATGTTGCCATTCTCGTCTTTTTCGATGACGTTTGTACCTGTAACGTCTGAAGGCATTAAGTCAGGTGTGAACTGAATACGTGAGAATGGTAATGATAAGACCTTTGATAACGATCTGACCAATCTGGTCTTACCAATTCCAGGGACACCTTCGAGAAGGACGTTACCGCCTGATACGATTGCGATGATAACGCTGTCGATGATATCTTCCTGACCGACGACGTCTTTGTGAATCTGCTCTTTAATCTTTGAGACTGATTCACTGAATAATTTGACTTTTTCGATGTTTTCCATTGTTTTATACTCCTGTTCCATCACCATCACTGCCTGGTGTACCTGTCTCTTCGCCTTCTTCATCGGCTTTGATTGATCCGTACAATAAACCGTAATAGTAATCAATTAAATCCTTGTATTCTTCCGGAAGTGTACCGTCTTCGTATAGAGCGAGTAAGTCTGCTAAATACTTAGAGATAACATCCTTGTATTGAACGTAGCCTTCCTCGTAGTCGAGAATGACGTCGTCACTACCCATGATAAGTTCGCCGGTACCCATACCACCTGTGTGGTCGCCGACATCGTTGTTTCCGGTTTCGTTGTTGTGTCCGCCGGACTGTGGACCTTGCTGCTCAGGTGGGTTGATCTGGAAGATCTTAACCAATCTGTCGTTTACATAGTCCTTAACTGCGATGTTAACTTTTTCTTCAATAATTGCTTCAGGTACTCGTCTTGAAGCTTCGTTTAAGACTGGCTCGATTGATGCCATGAATGTTGCATATCTGCTTTCGTTCTTGGCTGTGAAATCAATTAAGTTTGAGAGTCTATAAAGCTGTCTTGCGATATCTGTCTCAGTTTTATCAATACCAGCAGCTTCCATTGCCTGACCCATCTGCTTGTGAATTCTTGGTGCCATGACCATGAATCCGTCTGAGTCGAGGATATCTTTTAATTCGAGGATAGCTTTCTCAAGACCGTTCTTATCAGCTTTGAGCATTGCTGATGAGATGTGTAAGATTGCCTTTTCGTCTGCTGTTGAGAGAGCAAGAGCGATGTCATCACCAACGTTGACCCTGTTGATTGATGAGGTGTTCATGTAGATTGTATTCTCAACATACTCCTGCATCTGTGGGATCGTTACTCCATCAACCTTGAGGTTTTTCAATAAGGCCTCGAGGTTTCCGACCAACTGTTCCTTTGCAGGTGGCTGTGCTTCTGAACTATTGATGTACTTGATAAGGTCCATGATGGCCTGCTCAGTCCAACTGTCTAAGATGTATGGTGGATCAGTTGGTGTTTGGTGTTGCACAGTGTGATCGATAACTGGAACGACATGTGATGTTGTGAACACAGCGCCTGTTACGATGAATGCCGCAAGGACAACCAAGCTGAATCTGAATTTCACGCTCTTAGTTGGTTTGGTGGAGAGAACGCTGACCGCATCTTCTCGCTGTAATTGCATGACTGGTGCATCGGAATCTTTGAAGATAACCATGGTTTGCATCTTCTCGTTTAGACCAAGTTCTTCATCAAGTCGTTTTGCAACTTTGAGATCGCTTGGTTTTAATGGGAAGAAGATGGCGCTAAACACGCCAGCACCAAGGGCAAGTCCTCCTGCAACAATCAACGCAATGTAAAGTGGATGCAAAGCTATTCCGATAAGCTTCAGTGTCAAAATTGCACCACCTGATGCTAAAAATCCCACTGAAAGGCCAATCAAAAGAGCTTTCACAAGCACTTCAATCGTCATTTTCTTTTTGAACTCATTGAATCTTTCGCTCATTTTTGATGCCTCCTATTACATAGGTTGATTGCAATTTACCAAAAGAGCCAACAATGTCAATTATTATTTTTTTATGTAAACGCTAACACACAAGAAAATACACTGAATAGTTCAATTGTTCATAAAAATTATATAAATAATCGATAAGATTTTCCTTAAATGAGCCCTATTTTTATTGGTTTTCAAATATCGTCATTTTATTATTGTTTTCTAGCATTTTCCCACAAATCTTCACAAATATCATTGCAAAACTGCGTTATTTTCTGGATTATTAGAGCATGATTAAAGTAATTTTTGTGTGCCACGGTTCTATTTGCAGGTCGCCTGCTGCCGAGATGATATTCAGAGATGAGATAAAGAAAAGTGGTCTCGAAAGCAAGTTCGAAACCACTTCTTTAGCTTTGTCATTAGAAGAGATTGGAAATGACATTTATCCCCCTATGAAAGCGGCTTTGAGAGCCAATGGAATTCCTTTTATCAGACACTCTGCAAGACGCTTGACTCAGGCGGATTTGGACGGTTGTGACCGTCTCTTCTACATGGATGAATCCAATAGAAGAATCCTCTCCTATCTTGTAAATGATAGTAGCAAAAAATGCCTTCCTGTTTTCGCATACAGCAAAGGCATTTACGAGATTGAAGATCCTTGGTATTCTGATAATTACCAATTAGTGATTGATGAACTAAGGCGCTGCGTCAATGACATTTTGACCGAACTCGATAAGTAGCCTTACCACTCACCGTAATATTTCGCAGTGCCGTTATAAACCTCAAAATGAGCGTTGATTATCCTTAGGTTGGAGAAAGGGATAGAGCCGAGGCTTGCATAATCCCCTTTATAGATTCCGTCGTCGTCGAAGAAGAAACAGAGCGTGTATCCTGTAAGATCTAATTCATATCTTGAATCGTAATAATCGTAGTCGAAAGTAGTGACCGGGACGCCATAGATTTGTGCGTAGACAAGGTAATCACCGTGAGGCAAGTACTCAACGTCAGCGGCATCGAAAGAGATATTTGCTCTCCAGCTCAATTCTCCCGTGTCAAAGCTTTCTAGGCACGTATAATCGACTCCGTTTTGAGTGAATGATTCATTTGAATAGGAATTGGCTTCTTCCGCTTTTCCTCTAGCGATTTCAGGGATATTTACCTTGGTATTGCCGATGTTTTTCAGCGTATAAACTTCCATTTCATCGTGATTGAATTCCGTATGGAAGTAGTGTCTGCGGACGGTGATTCTGATTTCGTTATTAGCTATGTCAATCATTGGAGTTCCATAACTGGTTCTATATCCGCCTGTTGTGCCATCCTCGAATCCACCATCGCTTGATTCGGAGATGTGGGATAGAGCCTCCATGGCGCTTCTCATTTGGTAGGTCTCTTTATATGAGTCTTTTGGGGCTTTGCCGATGCCTTCAGTGAATGCGCTAAACATCGTGGTGGTCGAGAATGAATAATCCCCTACCACTTCTGCGAACGTCCATTGTTCCTGGAGGAAATCCTCGTCTTCTGCAGTTGGATCTCTTAAGTCATAATGCATGACATATTTATCGCCATCAACATAATGGGTGATAGCATTGCCATATTGGTGGCGTGTGGTGCCATCCGGATAGAAATAGTCATCTTCAACTGAAATCTCGCAGGTGTAGTTTCCTTTGAGGAGTTCATCCTTGAGTTCTTGGTATTTTGTGTCGCTGGTGAACTGGAATGCGTTCTTGTTTGTGTCGACTCCATAGAAGTCGTTTTTGATGATTGTCAAATTGGCTTTTAAGACGGTTGGAGAATAGTTTGGAGCGGTGACGGTTGCGTATACTTCATATGTTCCAGGAGCGGTTACTTGTTCTAGGCTGCTGTAGCCTTTGATTGAGTACGAAACCTCTGCTCTTGTCGGCAATTTCCCTGCAACTTTGAGCTTAATTGGCTTTCCTTCGATCATTGTTACGTCTGTAAATTGTAGATCTTTGATATATGGATTGATGATTGAGAGTGTGGCTGTGAGGGTTAAAGTTTCATATTTTTCGCCCGTAATTGTTGCGGTTACTCTATAGGTTCCTCTGTCACGTTGGTTGTTGTTCGAATATCTAACCGTTGCATCACTTGGCATGCCTTTTACTTCGATTGAATGTGGTTTGCCGTCGTACTCGAATGTAGCATCTTCAAATGTGACTCCAGTTATTGGTTTGATACTAGGGTCTTTGATGATGTGCATTGTGGCTTTCAGGGTAATGGTTTCATATCCTTTGGCTGATATTGTTGCGGTGACTTGATAATCGCCGATATCTTTCTTGTCGTTTCCGGAATACTTAACTGTTGCAAAGCTTGGTGCGCCTTCGACTTTGATGCTGTGGTATTTGCCGTCGTAGATGAAGGTGTCGTCTTTGAAAGAAATACCGCTGAATTTAGCTGCGGTGATGGTCAATTTAGCCACCATGGTTTTGGTGTTGTATCCATCTTTTGAGATTACTGCGGTAACCGTGTATGTACCTGGGTCGATCTGATTGTTTCCGGTGTAGACCGCTACTGCTCCTTCAGGGAGGTTATTAACAGATAAGCTATGGGCAGCGCCATCATAGGGGACTGTCTCGTCATTGAATGTAAGACCCTCGAAATCCTTTAACACCTCTACTGACAAACTAGGAGTTACTTGAGAAGCGTGCTCATGATGAGAGAGTTCTATTGATGATCCTTCCAATTCAAAACTGCAGGCGGCTAACGATGTAGCGCCCATGATTGAGGTCAAGGTTAATAGGAGAGACGTCTTTTTCTTCATGCGCACATTATACACACGCTTAAGCTAAATGAAAATCCAAGAGGACTGAAGAATCATCTCTTAACCCTCTTAACAGACCTGTGTTTTCGATTATTTGTCCTGATTATCCCTTAGATAATAAACGATATTTTCAAGATTAGTTTACTTTTTGCGGAGGATTTAACATGAACAAACTCGGAAAGATAACAATTGGTGTTGCTAGCATGTTTACTTTGGTATCCTGCTCATATTTAAAGTCGCTTATGGAGATCATTGAGGTTTGGGATGTCAACGGAGAAAGAAAGTTCAAGGAATGGATGTACGTCATTGATACATACACCATGGATGACTGCATCGACTACTTCTACAATTCAACAAATCCAACATTCCATTTCGAAGAAGATGCCGGAAAGGGAGCTGAAATTTATAACCACTACTACTGTAATGTTATCGAAGATGCACCTGGAAGCGAGGGTATTTGTGAGTACCATTTCAGTTGGGGATTCAATGCTGATGGAAAGCTCAACCATTACGATATATTGTGGAGACACGACAATATCGATGATTCGATAAATATCAGCTGCACCTACTTCGAATAAGCAATCAAAACTAAGACAGGGCCGCCTGTCTTTTTTTAATGCACAGGGTATCGTTTGGCACAATTTAATGTGTTAAATATGGTTCTTGGATAAAAAGTTTCGCAAAAACGCGGCAAAAAATGGCAATTTTGAAAAGTTTTTGGTAAAAAATCCGATTTTCCGTCTAGTAAGTATTAGGAGGATCTTTTTATGAAGAACGACGGAAAGAAACTTGAGATTAATTTTGTAAACGTGATCAATGGCAAGACTTATAAAGATTTACCTTATGGCATAAAAGGAAATCTGAAGCACATGTACAAATACCTCGATGATGGAGATCTCATAAAATCAGAGCTGGTGGAAGGGGCAAATAAAGCGGACTTCTATATCGAGATTAAGGGTGACAGAAAATACATATCACTAAAAACTGGCACCGCCACTACAGTTGGAACGTATGGGCTTAAGAACTTTATTGCGTACCTACGTTCAAAGGGAATAAGTGAGAGGACTCTAAAGATTATTGTGTACATGCATTTTGGCGATGGTACGTTGGATAATACGGGCAAGAAACGCTACTGCTTTGAAGATTTCAGAAGAGGGAAAGAATCGCTTGTAGAGGCCGCAAACGAAGAATTGAATAAGAGTAAGGAATTTATTAAGGACATTGTCCACAGAGTGGTTTTTAGGGGTTTTTACGAGGATAATGTCGAAGCGAACTACATTTATCACGGAACGGAAGAGCAGGGATATTGCTGCAATTTTCGCCAAGTGTGCAAGCAAATAGACGCAAAGAAATGGAGTTACATAAGGAATCTACATATAGGTCCAATACAGTTCTCTCCTGTAGCAAGATATGCGGATATGGATGTGTTGGACGATTCGAAAAGATGGGGTGTTAGATTCTTTTGGATTGGCCTTCAGAACGAAGTAGAGAGGATTGGTCGTAGCTTCCGTTATCAATATGATGGATATATCACTTTGGCGGAGAGGGAGGCTAATAAAGCTAAGGTCGAGGGAGAGAAAAAGAAGAGAAAGAAAAAAGCATCAGAGAAATGAAAATGCGAATATTTGCACCGCCTCTTGCGGTTCCCTCTTCTCATCTCTATGTGTTCACCACAAAAAAACGAGGCTGGGCCTCGTAATTTGTTTGTTGGTGACCCCACCGAGATTCGAACTCGGGAACCCGCCTTGAGAGGGCGGTGTCTTAACCGCTTGACGATAGGGCCGCGCAAGCGATATTAAACCATTAAGGTTATCGCTTTGCAAGATTTTAATTAGATTGCTGACAATAAACGAGCAACAACTCTGTCCTTGCCGAGAATTTCAATGACCTCATGAAGGTTTGGAGCCATCTTTGATCCGGTAAGAGCGATACGGATTAATTCAGCTGCATCTCCAGTGTTGCCTTTGAATGCAGTTGGATTTGCTTTGTACTCTTTGTTGTTGGTTGCGAATCCATTCTTTGCAGCCAAGTCTTTGACACCATTCCACCATGTCATCTCATCTACGCCGTAGATCATGTTTTCAGCGCAGTCTGCTAAGAATGACTTGACGAATTCCTTATCGAACTTTTCATTGAATGGGAATCCCGCTGCTTTGATTGGAGCGAAGTCCTCATCGTAGAAGAATCTTGTCTTTGTTTCGATTTCAGCGTAGTTTGCGAAGTCCTTACGTGGATTCTGCTTATCCTTATCGATGTTAACGATACGGGAAACATATGCCTCATCTGCAGAGATTTTTGCATATAATTTCTCATTGTTTTCCTTTGCCCAAGCCTTTGCTGCTGGAACGATTGTATCAGCGTGTTCAGCGCCTAATACTTCACGGCAGAAATATTGGAGCTTATCGATGTCGAACAAAGCGCCGTCTAATGACATCTTTTCGAATGAGAACTGGAAGTGTGATAACTCGAAGTCCTTATTTGCGATTGTCCACTCCTCGAAGTTGGAGTTAGCGATGTTCATGAGGTAGACGAGCAATCCTTTTGTTGGGTATCCTTCCTGCAAGAAATAGGACACTGCAGCCTCAGGATCTTTTCTCTTGGATAATTTACGCTTATTGCCGTTATCAAGCTTCATGATAACTGGTAGGTGGGCATACTTTGTTGGTTCCCAACCTAAAGCCGAGAATAAATCCAAGTGAATTGGAGTTGAAGGGATCCACTCCTCACCACGGGAAACTAATGTGGTTCTCATGAAGTGGTCATCAACAACATGTGCGAAGTGATATGTTGGGAGGCCATCACCCTTGAGGATGACAACGTCGACATCATTTTCAGCGATATCGAGCTTGCCTCTGATAGCATCTACGAATGAGACTTTGTTGTTGTGGTCTCCGTGTGATTTGTATCTAACGACATATGGCTCGCCATTGTTGATTCTAGCAATCTGCTCATCAACTGAAAGGTTTCTATCTCTAGCAAACTCGCCATAGTATCCAGGGAGAATCTTATTGGCTTCCTGGTATGCTCTGATCTTCTCTAAATCCTCAGCGGTGCAGAAATCAGGATATGCCTTGCCCTGCTCCACCAAGTGCTTGATAACAGTGCGGTAGATATCGCGCCTCTTTGACTGCTGATATGGGCCATATGCGCCTCTATCGCCGTCTGGCCAGTAGCCTTCGTCTGCAACAATGCCGAAGTTTCCAAGTTGGTCGATTAACTCATCGCCAGAACCTGCAATTGTTCTCTTGGTGTCTGTATCCTCTAGTCTGAACATATAAACACCACCAGACTGCTTAGCGTATTTGAATCCTACTAGCGCAGTGAACAAAGAACCAGTATGAAGGAATCCTGTTGGGGAAGGTGCAAAACGTGTGACCTGAGCGCCTTCAGGCAAATTTCTTGCTGGGTATCTCTTTTCTAAATCATCTACTGTCTCAGTGATGTCTGGGAACATAAGGTTTGCTAAATCTTTGTAGTCTGCCATAAATATCTCCTCCTAAATGGAGCCTCTAAGATTATATTCTCATAAAGTTGATTTTACCACTTGCCAATATCAAATTAGATTATTATAATAGTCCACGCTGAAAGGCGACGTGTTGCAGGATTAGTTCAATGGTAGAACGCGACCTTGCCAAGGTCGACACGCGGGTCCGATTCCCGTATCTTGCTCCAGTAAAACTAAAAACCCTCGAGATAATCGGGGGTTTTGTTTTAGGCAAGATACGGGAATATTTAGATTAAGTATTATTGCGAACAGCCTTTTGATTAATTAAAGAGCACGCCCACTACTTATCCTCACTATCGTCTTCGCTTGATTCGATGTCGATTTCTTGAGCGCGCTTTATGTCTTCTTCATACGCACGTGCTTGTTCATCATTAATTTCACGCATACGCTTGAGCTCTTCTAAGTTTTGTTTTGCGATTCTGACAGATGTATCTCTTATTACAGGGATTAGCTCAAATGCAAACGCCTCGACCGAGTAAAAGAAATATGGGAGGTAGAAGGCTAAGAGAAGAACTGATCCTAGAACGCCCATTGGGATTGCAAACATAAGGCCATTAAAAACGGTAACAGGATCGTCTAGATAGACAAATTCTGCTCTCACTAAAACGAGAAGGGAGATGGCTAATCCCATGAAGAATCCGACGATAACCAACGGATACAACGGCCATGCAAACTTGCTGTAATTCTTATTGTAAAGGCCTCTATTTGACTTTCTTGTGGCCTGATAGATCATCCTGACGCCTCTTCTATCTCCTGCTCCCATAATGCCTTGGATAAGGGCCATTGGAGCCGAGCCTAAGATATAGTGGATGAACAAGACGGTGAAGATAAGTCCTTCGACTATCTGAACCGAAAGCAACATATACACGAATGTCGGGGAGGATGATAATGATGCTGTCACATCATCGAATCCGACTCCAGACTCAATCATCGAAACAACCGCTTCAATCGTGGTGCCTAATGTTGGCGAAACGTATTGGGCAATGGAGACAAATACGATTGCATATATCACTGATCCGAGAAGGGAGAAGAGGAATGCTTTGAAGAAAGAGTTGATGACGTTATAGCAGCCATTGAAAGGACCGACGAAATAACGTCTGAATGATGACCATAGACCTTTGTTGGAGAATTGGGATCCGCCTTCTACATCTGCCATATTGACCTGCAAGGCAAATAGAACAGGGATTAGTATGAACGGAACGGTCAAGAATAGCATGTCAATCGAGAACAAACCTATGGAAAACGCAATGACAGAAGCCAAAATAAAAACTAAAATCATCGGTAAAACACCGACGAAATACTTCTTATACTTCTGTTTTGGCGATAATTCTCTATCCATTATTCACCTCATTTGAATCATGAAGATCTCTGATTACCTGTTTTAATTGCTCGGCGTTAAATGAGCCGACATCGCTTTGTTCATACTGAGCCACTATATTCTCCAGACTTGAGATTGTAGACAAAGCATTCTCACCGACTTGAGAGTCGTTTCTGTTTACGAAGCAGTCGTCATTAACAACGACGATTCCTTTTATCATATTGGATGGAAAACCGGTTCTTATAGAGAAAGCATTAACGGTTTTCTGGTTGGCAAAAATAAGATTCGAAACGTTTGATTTAGTGCCGTTCTTTGCGTAGTAGATCCAGCTTCTATCATCACCTCTAGCCTCAAGGCATCCGTCGTAATAGTAAGTTGTAATCAAATATAAATATTTGTCTCCGCCAATCAAGTGGTCGATATGAGCGTGGATTTCATCCCCAACTTTGATATCTAACCCATTGACGAGATATAAGTCTAAATTTCTGGCTACGTTGTAGACCTTCTTGTAGAACATGTCTTTGGATTTTGTACTCCAAAGGTAGTGCTTAATAGGCGAGTAAACAATCCAAAAAACCAACAATCCGAAAACAATGATTGCGCTTAAAATGTATATGGTTAGTTTTACTGAATAGTCCATGTCTTATTAGTGGATCTTCGCAACTGAATCCTGGCTTAAAACCAAGTCTAACTGAGCCTTGAACTGATCTGGCGGAACAACGTCCATCATCAAATCATGGCAAATTGAAATCTTCGAGTTTTCTTCAGAAACGATAATGGTAACTGCATCTGAGTTTTCAGAAATACCCATTGCAGCCTGATGACGAGCACCATACTTTCCTGTTAACGGTCTCTTCGTTGATTCATAGAATACTGAACCCGCAATGATCTTGTTGTCTCTAATGACAACCGCACCGTCGTGGAGTCTGGTGCCTAAATAGAAGATTGTTTCCAAGAGTTCTGCATTAACAACAGCGTCGAGAGCTACGCCCTTCTGCTTGATGATTGGTTCATTGGTCTCAACATTGAGGATGTCATCTTTTCTGATGATGGTAATAAGAGCGCCGGTGCCTCTGCTTGATAAGAATCTAACAGCCTCGTCGATCTCATCAATGACACCACTCTTGTCATAAATAGTGACAGCGCGCTCGGTTGGCTTCTTGTTGAATAAATCCTTAATGCTCTTTCCTTTGGCTGAGCCAGAGAAGAAAAATTTGAACTGGTTGAAATTAGCGAATATGCCAAGAGCAGCAAGCATGATGACCACTGCAATTGAGATGTAAGTGATAACGTCAAGGCAGAGAATGAGTGATAAGATTGAAACGACCTGAACAGAAACAAGACCAGCAAAAAGACCTTTTTTCTTCACCATAAGAATAAATGGCAAATCCAAAAGCGAGAACAAAACAAGCGACAAAACTAAGTCAATAATTCCGTTAGCTAGGTATCCTGTGTTAAAAATCGTAATCATAACTCCACCTCAATGTCTCAAAAGATTAATTTCTTTTGGACCTTGAATATTATCTTACACCAATTCACCACGTTTTAAAGCGTGTATAATTTTATACACAAGTAAAGCGCTTTTATTATTACATCAAATAACTCGTTTTTGTATCAATCAAAACGTGATTTATCCTACCAAAATATCTTAGAAAATCCCTGCAAAAACCCCATATTTCTTACCCCTTTATAAATAAAATAGTAAAATCTGAATATAATCATTGAATTTCATAAACATATGTCTATATTAAGTGGGTTCATTTGAGAAGGAAAGGAGGTTTTCTCAATGAGAAGTAAGAAAAAAACTATACTGGCACTTGCCGCATCACTCTTAACGTTAGGATGCGCAATCTCATGCGGAAATAACGGTAATAACAATAGCCAGCCAAGCTCATCCACTAAGTCTCAACTTAATGTTGAATACGATGAGACTTATCATTCAGAAGCTTGGGACGACGATGTTCTATCTGTAATTGGGAAAATCACAGAGAAAGAAAAAGCGTCAATGGTACCGACCGTTGATGCAGACGAGTACTATTTCGGAATTACAAAGGAAACTGACGACAACGGAAACTCGCTAGACTTAGTTATCATCCGATGTTACGGAATATTCGAAAGGACTGTTGAGGCCACATATGAGAAGTCTCTAGTCAATGCTGGATATCAGTTATCAGGCGAATTGCCATACGGATTCATCGAGTACTCATTAACTGATGATTTGATTGTTCAATACGAGCTTAAGCAAGATGCTGATGGCGAAACAGCATTCGAGTTGATGATCTATAGATACGAATACAGAATCGACTATTGGCCAGAGGAAACAATCAGAGAGATTCTTGGCGAAAAGATTCCAGAAATAAAGGCAGATTGCTACGAAATCTATCCAAGTATCACCGCAAAGAATGAAATGCGAGTGAGCATCTATGCCTACCACATGACCGAAAAGGACGTTACTGAATACGAGTCATCACTTAAGATGGCAGGATATTCAATCAAGGTTGGCAGTTACTTCAACGAAGCAATAAGCCCATCCGGATACGTCACAATCATGTATGAGTATTATATGGGTGTGCTCACCGCAAACGTCACAAACGCATGGCCATACTTATATATCACAGAACTCTTGGGCAAGGATTTGCCAAAGCTCAGCAATGACGCATCCAACTTCGAGTTCGGATTCATCGGAGACGATGAAATACTGACCCTCTACTATGACGGTGTCACACTCGATGACATGACCGCATATGGAGCGGTTCTCGAGCGAGAAGGATACAAGTTCGTCGAAGAAAGAAAATCAACAGGATCGTTAACTATCACAACCCGCGATTACTCATACGGAAAAGATGAGCATTTACTCAGCTTAATGTACTGCTTAGAACAACAGACAATCGCGATTGCAATCTACTATTAATCGGTAGGCGGAAAGGAAAAACAAATGAAAACCAAAAAGATATTATTAATTTCTGCGGCTGCCATGGTATTGACAGGATGCAGAACCAAACCGGTTGACACATCAAGCGTTAATCCAGGAGATGAATCAAGCCAGGGAGGCTCAATCGTTAAGCCAACTGCCGCTTTTGATAAGGCTCTTCAGAAGGATTATTCAAACGTCACCGTCTTGAGCTATCAGAGCTACGATGACGGCGCTAACACCGAAACCGACTATGAATATTACGATGGCGATCTCATCTGTGACTACAGCTGGGACCTCGCTCAAAGCGGATACGACTACCAGAGTTGTCTCTCCTACTATCATATCGATGAAAAAGGCGAGTCATGGACATTCTGGGACAACGAAAAGGGCAATCCAAAATCGAAGGGTGGATGGCTCCAGAAAGGCTATAAAAATTCCGACCTTTCAATTTGGAATGCATACTTCTATCTCCCAGCATTCTTGAACAACCTAACCGCAGCAGACGTTGCAATGACTCAGGGCGTCTATTTCGTCAAGTCAAACGAGAAAATCAAGGAATTGAATTACACAGCATTCAACTATGCATGGTTCAATGACATTATCGATATCGCAATTCTCGTTAACGAAGACGGATACATCTCGCACATCTTTGGCTACTGCGATGACGTCAACGAGGCAGATCCAAAGAACTATGTCGAAATCATTTTAGATGACTTCGGAGAAACAGCGGTTCCATATGAATCAAGAATCCCAGAATTCGGAGACGATACAAAAACAACATATTGGCAGTACAAAGGATGGCCACACGACTACCAGGAAGCATACTACACAGATATCCACGCTAGAGTTAAAGCAGGACAGAGTGTTTCAGGCGATGCAAATCACGATGTCGCATGCGATATCGACGAGAAGTTCATCGTTGAAGCGGTCTTAACCCCTACGCAGTTCGAAGCTTGGGATTTGGTTAAGCAGGAAAATGCTGACATCACATGGCACTACGACAGCAAAATCGTCTCCCTTGATTATGCTCAGGGCGACAAAGCCATGACAGTCCACACAATCGCTCCAGGCGAAACTGAAATCTATGCGACTGTTAAGGGCGAGAACAAGACACTCGAATCAGAACATATCAAAGTCAAGGTCAACACCCCTCCAACCCAGGACAAGAGCAATGCGGTCTACGACTTTGAATTCGTCGCAATCGACGCAAAGACAAAGGAAGTCTTGGCAGCCAACAACATCAACACCAATGCACCATTCACCATTACCGCAGGACCTGGCGCTCAAATCTTGGACGGCAAGAACTCAGACCAGTATGACTCTGGAAAGCTCTACATGGTCATTAACCCATCCGATCAGGAAGTCTTGAACAAAGATGTCAACCCAGGACTCTACTTTGACTTCGGTGAACAGCAAGTATCAAAATTATCGTTCAACTATGGATTCTTCTATGAATCACATAAGGGCAATATTGATAACATCTCAAAGATCGTTGTCCGTACATCAAACGATGGAGAGACATACGAAGAGCACGATATCACTGCAGAAATCAAGCAAAAGGCATCTGGGGAGTTCAGCAAGTTGATTGAAGTCGAGTTTGCAGCAGCAAGCAAGGTCGAAATCGTCATGAAGGCTTCAATGATTGGAAGACAGTGTGGCATCACATTCGACTCAATGTGTTTCTCAAAAGACGAGACATGCAACAACTGGAAAGACCCAACAATCGCAGTCCCAGTCACAGGTGTTACCGCTGCTCCTTCATCAGCAGAAATCTATGTTGGCGAAACACAGGTTCTCCACACCCTCGTTGCGCCAAATAACGCAACAGATAAATCACTCACATGGCATATCGAGGAAGGCGGAGAAGAAATCGTTTCTATCAGCGCTGATGGAGTCGTCACAGGCTTAGCTGCAGGTACAGCAAACGTCTATGCTGAAGCCTCAAACGGCGTGAAATCAAACACAGTCACAATCACAGTCGCAAACAAGCCAACTCTCGCATCATACGTTGGCAACGAATATAAAGGAGAGTATGTTTCCGCTACAATTCTCAGCGAAACCACTGCGGAAATTGAATATTTTGGCCATAAGGTAACCGGAACAATCACAGGCGCAAAGAACGATAGAATCCTCTTAGCAAACGCTGAAACAGGCGAAAGCTTTGCTCTTGAATTCTCACACTCAACAATCTTTGTCTGCGACATCAAGTATCTTGATAACGGCACAATCAAGTCACCTCTCAAGTCTTCATTCGACGCTGAGCTTCAAGTCTATATGACATCCTTCACAGTCAAGGTTGGCTCATTGACACCTAACGCAGATGGCAAGTATGAAGTTATGGCAGGTTCAACAACATACCTATCGCTCTTAAAAGCATATCCAGATAACGCAAATGTTACCGCAGTCACTTACTCATCATCGGACAAGACTGTTGCAACGGTTGTTGGACAGGATGCTGATTACGATGAGGAGGAAGGCATCTCCGTTGGAGCGTACGGAACCGTCAAATTCTTGAAGGCAGGTGAGGTCACAATCACAGTCGCCTCAAAGAAAGACCCATCCGTCAAGAAAGAGATCAAGTTTGTCGTCAAGGACAACGTTTATCCAAATGACACAAACTGGAGCATCACTCCTTCTGCAACTGAAGTCGAAACAACCGGCAAAGTCACATTTACCACTTCTTTCGATTCATCAATCACATCAGACAAGACCATCACATGGACAGTTAATAACAACGTCAACTCAGGTACAACAACCAAGGCCACAATCAACACAAAGACAGGCGAATTGAGCGTTGGAACTGTTGCTGGTGTCGTTGAAGTTACCGCAACAGTCAAAGGTAAGGACGGAAACGTCTCAAAAACAGTTAGAATCACAGTCAAAGCAGCTGCAGAAGGTTCGCTTCCAGCTGAAGTTGTCGGAGCATGGAGCGGCGAAGACGGAAATGGCGCGCCATTCTCATTCACTGTAACAGCAGCAGGAAAGGCAACACTCTCAAACGATGATGTCTCATACAGTTTCTCTTATAAAGGATTACACGGTGATCACGTGTACGTCTTCGAATATGACGATGATCCAAGCGTTACAATCGAACTTGATCTTAGAAATAGCGAAAAGGGAATCGAAATAAACGATGACGAATTCATCATCAACGACTATGAGAACTTCTCATTCTTCGGAGGAGAGACCGTCTCTAAATAATTATGAGAAACACCGTTAGAAATACCTTGCTTGGCATCGCAGCAATTGCGATGTCAGCATGCGGTTCTGCTAATAAAGGTTCAAGCACTAGCAAGAAACCAGTTGGCCCTTCTGCTTGGGGCGAAGAATATACAAGCGATATCATCGGAAACCTCGGAGAGGATTTGCCTCGTCTTCCATGCGATAAGTTTGACGTCATTGTCGAAGAGGACGATTTCGGCGATCCGCTCGTAGAGATTTTCTGTTACATTCCCGAAGACGAAATCCAGGATGCTCTCGTTACATATGCAGATTTGTGTTCAATCGCAGGATACGAGGTAACCTACGACACGCAAATGGGTTGGGATACAGATGGATTCACCCGCTACTACTATGATGTCTACTTTGCCGATAAGGTGATCACTCCAATAAAGGGAATTGAAATGCAATTCCTTGAAGGAAATCACAAGGGCAAGGAGTGCTTAGGCATATTTGCCTACAACTACACCTATGCTCCAGAGGATGCATGGCCAACAAATTTAGTCGTCGACCTACTTGGCCACGACCTTCCACACCTTGAGGATAACGGCAAATATAGATACGACTCGCACATCAACAGTGAGGGATATATCGATATCATCATCAAGAACGTTGCCTGGGACGCTGAAGAAGAATACACGAAGCTTCTTGAAGATAACTTCTACACGGTTGTTCCATATGGTGATTTGATGGATGATGCCGATGAGTATGATTACTCAGAATATGGTTATTACGCATTCCCTCCAGGCTTAGCAGAAGACATTGATCACGTCATCCAATTCGGACAGACCAACTACGGCTTAGAAATCTATATCTATGGCCGTGAGGCAATGGGCGCATAGTAAACTAAACAGTCAAGCATCCTCAGGGGTGCTTTTCTTTATGCGATTCTAAGCATTATAGGAGACCTGACGACTGAGAACAGAAATCTATGCAACATAAAGGAATATGCGTCTTAGAATGCTCGAAAACAAAAGTAAAAGGCGACGTTATCAGACATCGCCTCTATTTATAAAGAGTAATTGTGGTCGTAGCCTATTCTCTTAATACCAGAATCGAGTTTATTCAGCATTAAGATATATTTAAGAGGGTTAAACCTCTTGTTTGACATGATGAGATAGTTCTTACCATTGCATGTGAACGACATGCGCCTTCCTCCAATAGGAGATGCGACAATGATGTCAGACACCTTGAAATGAGCGTGGCCAAATATCAATTCTTCATTTGTGAGGGCCATCTTTGATTCGATGACGAGTCTGCGTTTCTTATAAAGTTCGATTTGATAGAGCTTCACGCCTTCATCCTCGAAGATAGTTTCGCCAGGTTTTAGCTCGTAATTTCTAGTCCACTCCTTCTGCATGTCGTACCATTCAATCAATTTGGTATATTTGAATGATTCGTCATCTGATTTTAGATGCAGATCTTCAGTGTATTCCACTTTTAAGCCACATTCGGAGCAAGTTAGATAGTTACCTTCGGAATGGAGTTTCGAAACGGATCCGCACTTTGGACAGACGTGGAACATATTCTCCATGTACATCGCTCTGTTCTTAGATTTATAAAGCTCTCCTGATTCGGAGTCGTAGACCTTGATTGTATCCTTTACAACAGCAAGAAGTTCGTCATCGCTCATCTTGGAATATTCATCCACTTCGAGACGTTTTACGACTTCACCGGTGAATTTGCCTTTTCTTCTCTTAAAGAAGAAACGAGGCATTACTCCGTTTCCCCCTTTGATGTTGTATAAGAGGACAGGCAATTTAAGTTTTCTAATAAGCTTAACGGTTGCAACATCAATCGGGAACTGGAATTCGGCGTATGTTCTATTGCCCTCAGGGAAGAGCGCGATACTTCCGCCTTCTTTTGCAACGCGAATCATGTCCATTACATTCTGAATATCGGACATGCCCTTCTTCTTCGGAAGAGGGGAATAAGTATGGCGCAAGAACTTTGACATCCCACCGTTTGAAAGCAATGTGTCGGTCGCAACCAAGTACATTGGCTTATTGAACGACAGGTACATTATGACAGGATCTAAATCTGTTTGGTGATTAGAAAGAACAAGGACATTCTCGCCCTTCTTCAATTTGGTTGTCTTGACCTTGCAGCCGACGGCAACAAGATTGAACAACGCCATGATTGGGCGAAAAAGAACGCTGTAAAAGCGGTGTCTTTTCAAAACCAATTGGTTCTTTTGTTTACTCATTTACTACCTCTGGTTCAGCCTTTTTCTTTTTGAAGATGAGTTTTCTGAATAAGAACAATGTGTACGCGATAAATAAGACGGCAAAGACGCCAAGAGCAATTAACGAATTAGTCAATGACTTACCAGCAAAACCAAGCAATAAAAGCAATGGAGCTGCTGAGACCATAGCGATGACCTGTGACATAACGTAGAGATTTGCAACAGGAGTCTCGAGGTTTGGATCTACTTCTCTCAAGAGAATCATACCGTTTGAAGCTGTACCAGTATATGTTGCAAAATGCATGACGAACGCTTCGTGCTCATAGCCCTTGAAGCAATGTTTTGTAACGAATCTGATATAAACATAGGATGCAAGAGCGCCAACCAAACAGAGAAGGATGATTGGAAGGATGTAGTTCATGACATCCTTGATCTCAATAGCGGCAACTCCGGCAACGACCATGACGTCGAAGCAGAATCCTGAGATTCTATCCATCTGGTAGTTGTTGATGTAGTTTCTCTTAACGAGTTTGCCCTTCATCAATAGCTTAAGCACGAGCTTTACAAGCATTGCGGCAAAGACGCCCCAGAGGAAGTTGAATCCCCATGCGAGGTTGTTTGTGAATTCCGAAATCAAGCCGAGGAGGACCATGAATCCGAATGATAAAGCGTATGCGATAGCAACTAAGCCAACCTGAACTGAGAACTTATCGATTGATTCAGAACTTGGAATTTCTCCGGATTCTGCATAGATTTCTTCTTGTTCTTTGATCTCTCCAACGGTTGTGATCTTGCCACTCTTTCTCTTGATGTTAATGAATGCAACACCAACAACAGAAGCGACAATGAAGCCGATTGATGCGATAGATAAGCCAAAGCTTCCGTTTCCACTGAACATGGTTGGATAGTCATTTGTGTAGTTGATATCCCATGCTAGAGCATTACCTGGGCCCTGACCGTATCCTAAAGGAAGGATAAGACCTGAAGCATAGAACCCAGAGCCTGCAAGGAAGAGGATAATTGTAATGCCCAAACCTAATAGAGCCTGAAGCATGTATGTACCACCGGTCAATAAGCCAGTCTCAACCACCTTAATCTTTCCGGCTTTTGTTGTTGCTTTGGAAGTCTTAAGCGTCATTGCGACGAATCCGATTCCAAGTCCATGATATGTAAGAACCTGCATAAACTGTTTATCAACAAGATGGAAACCAAGCTGATTGCAGATAATGCTGATGATTAACAATATTGTTCCGCCAATTAAAGCTGATGGGATAAGCGATTTTCTTAGAAAAGGAATGAGGTTTCTGAGCATGTTTCCCAAGAACAAAGAAATAACGACAAGACCAATCTGGACCAATCCGCCCCAGACTGCGCCATAGTTAGCCATACTGAAGTTCCATTCAGTCGATGAGGCCAAAATACCGTTAAGTAACATATGTGTTTCCTCCACGTGGTAATTTATACAAATTACATTCGTTTGTAAACATAAAATAATAACGCTCTACTATAAATAGAGATTATGAGATAATTTCACTATGAGAAAAGAAATTGCGGAAGAAAGAGAAGACAATTCCATACTCGACATGTTTATAACAAAGCCAAAAAAGGCGTTTTCCAACGGAATAAACATCATCAAATTCATATGGAGCGCATCAATATTATTGGCTACACTTGCTTTCTCTCTGATAGGCATTCTTTTCAAAATTCTATCTAGTGGTTTTACCATCCCAGTCATAATACTCATGGTGGCATCCTCTATGTATTTAGTTGTGCTGCTCCTCTACTACATCCTTCTAAGAGCAAGACTGAAAGGGAAAGATGATTGGGCCATAAAGGAAACCGTCTACAACACCAAATATTTAATCAAAGTAATTAAGGTGATTGTGCCGATAATGCTTCTATTCAACCTCATCGGAAAACCTTTATACGACATCATCGTCGCAAGCTTCTCCGTAATCTCTATAATATTTGGTCTTGTCTCATTCATAATAGCGACGGCAAAACTCGCAAAAAGAATAAAGTCTAGAGAAGAAAGAAAAGAGAAACACAACAAGAAAAAATCGAGAAAATAAGTGAAAAACGGCCGCAAAAGGCCGTTTTAATATGATTGGAGCACCTGGCGGGAATCGAACCCGTACAGCCAACTTGGGAAGATGGAATTCTACCACTAAATTACAGGTGCACAAAAACCTCAATATAAAGGTCTTTGGATTAAAATAGATTAGTGCTTACGGATGCCACCGCCATTTGAGCCCTTCTTGTGAACTAAAACGGTGTTCTCTCCATCGCCAAGAGATTCAGCGTATGCGATTGCTTCTTTCTGTGTCTTAAAAGTCTTTATGATCTTAGCTTTGCCGCTATCGAGTTTTGATCCTCCGGCAAGTGTGACTCTCCACATTGTCTTATCTTCGGTCTGAGAAACATGATAGACCTTTGTTGGTGCTGCTTTTGTGACTGGCATAATTTTTCTCCTAGAACTCGTGACCTATTGTAAAACAATTGTTCAGCTCAATAAAGAGCTAAACAAAGAAAAAACGTCCTCTCGGACGTTATCTTATTCATCTGGTGGGTGCTAAGGGAATCGAACCCCTGACCTTCTGTACGTCAAACAGATGCTCTCCCAGCTGAGCTAAACACCCAGATGTATGTTCCGTTAACCTCTCGATTAACGCGAAAGGTATTATATGCACTAAAGATTAATTAGACAAGAGCAAATTATAAAAAATCAACCTTGCGGCTGATTTCTTAAATGGTGCCGACTACCGGACTCGAACCAGCGACCTGCTCTTTACGAGGGAGCTGCTCTACCAACTGAGCTAAGTCGGCGGCTAGATAAATATAGACTAAGTCAGTCAAACTAACAAGAAAACTAATAATATCTAGGACTAAGTCTTGTGACGGTAAACAAGACCGATATCGATAGGAAAGCATCGCCTAAGCTTGCATAATCCAGATAACTTGGTTTAAACGAACCGTTGAGTATTATCAGAAGAACCGTAAGGAGTAGCGAGGAAACAACCACAATCGCAGTAAACGCAAATGTGAGCCAAAATAGAGATCTATATGTGACGTTTCTTCTATAAAGGAATCTCCTAACGCGAATATAAGATAGAATGCCAACCACTACCGCACCAATCATGAGAAGCAAAACGGCAAGGGTGATAATATCGAAATTGATAATACTAGCAACCAGTAATGGAGCGTTGATCAATACGGTTTCAGCATAGCCAAAGGTAATAAGGAAAATAAACATGGCCATCCCACGATAGGCAGAATAATTGCTATTTATATTACCGTTTAGCAAATGAAAGCAGACCAAACACATAATAGCGAAGTTTATGAACGTGAACACGACATTAGACGAATAGTCATGAGCCATATAGGACATGGTGATACTTACACCAAAATCAGCAACAACAAATGCAGCTCCTAAAATCGCAAATGTGATTGCGAGCAGTTTTCTATAATCTTTAAAAAGGTTCTTGATGTTCATGCCATTAGTGTATCACAAACTCAACTTTATAAAAGTTTGGACATGTCTCCTAAAAATAGAATACAATGCATGCATGGTAACACCGAAATTCGAATATAAGCCATCCAACGAGTTTCTCTCAGTGTGGAACTCCGTCTTCAAGAATGAAATTGAACCAAACAAGGAGACATACACCATTTATCTAACTGTGATGTTAAATAGCACGCCTATTTCCTGTTGCGAAATAGTCGAAGTAGACCCTGAAAACTACTTGGTGCAAAACATTGCTGTCCTTCAGCCACTAAGGCATCAGATGATTGCGCAATATACCTTGAGATTTGCGGAAACCAAAATCAGAGAAATCGGTGGGATGAACTCTTTAATCAGAGTGGCCCCAGAGTTCGAAAAACACTACAAGAAACTAGGGTTTACAGAGCATCTCGGCGGAGAAATAATCGAGGAGAATTCTGTGCAAAAAATCGAAATGATGAGGGTTTTGCGCGTTAAAAAATCCCGCAAGAAGCGAGATTAATGATGCTGAACACTAAATCTATAAAGCCTGCATTTCTCGTTTTGAGGAATGCCTGCTTTTCTTTTTGCGAGAGCGAGTTGCTCTTCTGAAGTAGTGACACTTGCAAGTCCAGGAAGAAGAGTAGCGTGGCGTTTCCCTTGCTCCACCACCACTCCATAAATCTTTGGATCAAGATCCGTAACAGACTTAACCTCGATCAGATCATAAATAACATCGACCGATATAAAGATATATGGGAGGTCCTCTTCATTTAACTCATCGAATCTAGGATCCTCGGTCGCAGCTTTCATGGCATTCGTGATAATTTCCTGTGCCAAATTCTTGGCTATCGGTTTTGTTGAGCCTAAACAGCCGCGTAAGGCTCCGTTTTGTCTTATCGTGACAAATACTCCTTTGGACTCCCCAAGCATCTCAGATGGAATGTTTGACGGGATTCTTAGCTTTGTGGAGGTCTTGACATAATTCTCGATTGCCTGTCTTGCCAACTTAACATACTCGTCTTCGTTTTGCTTGACTCTATCCACTTCCATAAGTTGTCTTGAACGATATATGTCGCCAAACGCTCTAGAGGCATCCATTCCGCCTGTGACAAATTCTGCTACACATAGTCCAACACCCTGTGGTTTTTCATATGAATAGATTTTCGTTTCTATTGATTGTCTATCCAAAATGCCAGCCATGATACATGCCGCTCTATGGATACACTGCTTCGAAATATCTATCAAATCCTCACCGAAACCAAATAAATCCATAAAATTGGCAGTTTCGAGAGATTTAATCATTCTGGTGTCATACTTAACGCCCATCTCATTAAATCCATAAGGAGCATCATGGGTAAGGCAATGAGATAAATCGCCGGAAGCGACAACAACAGTCTTCCTTCCGAGCTTATTCGACACCTTTTTGATGAGCTCTCCGAGTCTATAATGAGAATGCAAACTAGTGCCGGATATACCAAGACGCACTAGATTGTATGCCCTGTATTGCTGATTAATAAAATATAGAGGAATCATCGTTCCGTGGTCGAGATAATGGTGAACTTCCGAATCAATTCCTGCAGGGAAGCCTTCCTCTTCACACATTTCACATAGAGCCTTGACGAAACGTCTGTCGTAATAATTTCTAAAAGTGATATTAGCCCCACCAAAACGCGCCAAAGACCCGATTGCAACGTCACCATCACTAATTTGAAAGTAGTCAGAATATGATTCTGCGTGAGCGCTAATCAAAACAATCGTATCAGGCTCAAGCTGTGCAATCCTTTTGCCAACTCTTTCTAAAGACGCGACGGTTTTGTAGATAATGTCCTCTTCTCCTTTTCCGATTTCCGGAATGGAAGTGACGGGATGAGGTGTAATAAATGCTGCTAATATAGACATACCATTTTTATATCACAAACGAATAAACATTGTTAGGGAGAAGAATCAGAAAAACCGATTTGTTTGCAAGCAGGCCGATGATTTGGCAAACAAAAAAACGGACCCTTTTGACAGAGTCCGTTTTGTGTTTAATCTACTTTGATTAAGCCTTGATGAGCTTAATGTAGTCGATTGAAGCAGCAGTGCTTGAAGCGCCAGCAATTGTGATTGTGTGCTTGCCTGCTGTGAGTTCGAACGGATCAGATGTGATTGTTGTCCAAGCATCACCAGCTTCGCCTAAGTTGCCCTTAGTCTGGCCGTCGATCTTGAGTTCGAATGCAGCACCTTTGTATGCAACTTCAACTGTGTATGTAGCATCAGCAGCGGTCTTGAGAGAGAAGTCAATTGATCCTGACTGTTCCCACCAGTTTGAACCCTTCTTGATGTTTGCGACATATCCAGTTCCGGAGACTGTTGAGCCTTCTTCTTTAGCTGTGACCTGTCCACCTGAGATTGTTGGTGCGTTTTCAGCTTCGATTAATGTGACGTTTTCTGTGATATCAAGTGGATGTGCTGCGATGACAAGTCCTAAGTTACCCCAGAATTCAGCTGGCTGAGTTCCAGCTGGATTTGAGTAGACAGCCCAGTCTTTTCCGTCGTTGTAGAATGGGGTTTCCTTTGTGTCAAGAGCTGCGTCCATCTTGCAGTCAGCCTGTGAGTTAGCCTTGATGTTTAAGTGTGTGTTGTAGTTGCCTGGAGCAAGAGTTGAGACGTCTGCTCTGACGTATCCTTTTGTTCCTCTAACAACTAAATCAACCTTTCCTGGCTGGTTGTCTAAACGTGTATTTGTCCAGTTGCTTGTATTCTGGAACTGTACGAATGGTGTGTATGCTTTGAATTCAGCTTCTGTGCAGCCGAGTTCACCGCCGATAAGGACATATGTCTTGCCAGCGTCGTCGCCTGTGCCTGCTTCGTAGAATGCTTCGACAAGTTCAACTGGTGGAAGTTCGTCTGCGATTAATGCGTTGACGTCATCACGGAAGTAGAGCTTGTATCCATTTGATTTTGCCTTTGTTCCACCGATCTGGCTGCCTTCTGCTGAGCCGTTTGACTGGCCTCTTAATGTTGCTGTGACGTCTTTGTAGAATCCTGTAGGTCCTGCATAGACTGAATATGCACCTGCTGTGAGTGTCATTTCTGAAACGTCAACCTTGACTTCGAATGATCCGTCAGCCTTGACTGTTGGAGCATACTTGTAGTCTTCTGCAGCTGGAGTTTCTGAACCGACGATGAATCCGCCGTCGCCAGCATCAACGCTATCGACCTTCTTGTGAGCGAGTGCGAATGCAAAGTTGCGGTTTGCAGCCTTAACGTGTTCCATTGAACCGGTGATCTTGACCATTGTCTTGTTGTTTTCTGAGACTAAGTCGATTCCATCATATGTAACGACTGGTTCTTTTGGTTCCTGAGCTGGAGCTGCTTCGATGAGGACGAAACGGACTGACTCAATGATTAATGAGTATCCGATGTTACCGTGCTCGAGTTTGATTGTTGTCTGATCGTAGTCAACTGTGACGCCTGTTGCGTTCTTGACTGAATTCATTTCGGTTGCTGTTAAACCGATGTCAGCCCATGTTTCCTTGACGTTTGGATCGTACTTTGTAGCGCCGACTTCAACCCAATAACGATATGGTGATTCTGTTTCCTTATCGCCTGTTGCTTCTGTTTCTGTTTCCCACATGTTGTTCCAGACTCTGGTTCCGTGGGTAGCATATGTCATTTTTGCGACGATTTCGATGTCGTACTTACCTGCTGGAAGCTGGCCTTCTTCGATTTCCCAAACTGATTCTGATGTCGCTGTTGGTCCATCAGCTGTTGGTTTTCCGTTCATCTTTGTGTCGGCTTTGTTCCAACCTGTTGCGTCTGTGACGTCAAGACGATATGCCTTGTGGTCATCACATGTTTCAGGTGTGATCTTGCCGGTCTTTGTTCCTGCAACCCACTTGTGGTTGTGAACAACTGGCTTAGCCTCTGAGCTTGATGAAGATGGCTTTGCTTCGCTGCTTGATGAAGATGGCTTTGCTTCTGAGCTTGAAGCTGGCTTGCTCTCTTCCTGTTTCTGTGAGCTTGCTGGCTCATCAGAGACTGAAGAAGTTGGTGTGTCGGTTGGCTTGCCGCAAGCTGCTAAAAGCATTGTTGCGGAAAGAAGCCAAATTGCTGACGACTTTTTCATATTGTTTTTTCTCCCTTTTAAATGGCGCCAAAATGAGTAACTAACATTGTTGGCTTTGTTTATGAATATATATTAGCACTGACGATCAAGTTTGAATAGATATTTGTTATGTGAAACGTAGGCGCGTCAGAGAAGTCCTACATCAAAGACTGTTCATCAAAATTAGTTTGAACTTTAAACCCAGCATTTCCGCGGCCTTTCTGCACAAGACCATGCGGTTTGTGAAAATTTCAAAAAATCCATTACTGGACTGATTTTTGTATCGATTTCGAGTTTAAGTTTGATGATTGTGTGGCCTGAGTTAATCTTCAGCTGAGACTTCTTAACCGAATAATTGACTCTGTCGTGAATGTCAAAATGCATTGTGTCGCGGTTTCTTGTTCTCGATCTTCTTACATCCGCTTTGTCGGCCAAAATCAAGGCTACAGAAATCGGGCTAACAGGTGTGCCACTACCTTCATCATGGTTTCCTAGCGCAGTTGCAACATCAGCAATATCGGACGGCTCCATCTCCAAATAATCCAAGATTCTAAAGGCCATAATAGCGCCGCTTTGTGAATGGTCAGTTCTATTTACCAAATTTCCGATGTCATGCAAATATGCGGCAATTTTGCCTAGTTCGACAATATGAGAATCGTAACCCAAGGTTTCAAGAATATATTCGACATCCGACGCCACCTTAGTAACGTGCGGAAACGAATGTCTGTATAGCCTAACGCCTTAAGTGATTCGTCTGCCTTTTCAATGTATGTATTGATTTCTTTATTTCTTCAAATGCCACCATAAGAACCTCTCAGCCTTATTACAAATAATTTGCGTACTACTTTAGTATTGCACGAAAAAAGAAAAGGCCTGGCTATAACCAGACCTATTTCATTCTATGGTGCCCGAAGCCGGACTCGAACCGGCACATCCTCATCAGATAATGGATTTTGAGTCCATCGCGTCTACCATTCCACCATTCGGGCGCTCCGAAATTATAAAACGATTTCTATATAAAAGGAAATATCTATTTTAAATAGTGTTCAATATCTCGGTTCAGGCGCTCTATAACTTCCTCTTTAGAAGAAACACATCCTCCCTGGCACCAAAGAAGAAGAATATTGCAAAGGGAGTGAATAAGAGACATGCGAGAGTAAATTGAAACATCCAAATGTTTGTTCTTCAAATCAGTCTCAGAATAAGATCCCCAAAAAATCGAATATATATTTTCAAAGAAGTATTGAGTGGAATTGAGGAGTACCGTTCTATAGATTTTTCTACTCTTTTTTATGCCATCGATAAGACGGACCAAGAAAAGACAGAAGTCGCCATCAGAAGATTGATAAATTTCAAAAACATCAGTAATCAGCTTATCTTGCAATGTGTTGAGAACCTGTCCCAAATTGGAATAATGGAGGTAAAAAGTCGACTTATTAATATCAGCTTCCTCTACAAGATCCTGAATCGAGATATCGGCCAATTCATACCTATTTAGAAGAGCAGAAAAGGCTTTTAAGATCTCATTTTCGCTTTTGATGAACCTACGATCAATTTTTGCCATAGCAATATAATATATTAAGGAACAAAATTTGTTAAGGCTTTTGTCTATTAATGGACAGTTTTCTATTATTTTAATGGATAAAACAAAACCGGTATTTACACCGGTAATGTGGCGCGCCCGGACCGATTCGAACGGCCGACAACAAACTTCGGGGGCTTGTACTCTATCCAGCTGAGCTACGGGCGCATGCACCTATTATACTAAAGTATAAAGATTTTAGGTCATTTTGCGACAATTTACTTATATATAATTTAAAAAGCACCCCTTCGAGGATGCTATATTATCAATTGGTGCGCCGGATGAGACTCGAACTCACAAGGGTTGCCCCATTGGCTTCTGAGACCAACGCGTATACCATTCCGCCACCGACGCTTGCAAATTTATTCAAATAGAAGATTAATCGTCCTCTAATGACCTATTATGAGAGCAAATAAGCCTCTCAGCCATCTATGGTTAGCCATATGCACAATGCAATAAGCGTATTTTTCTTTCATCCCACCGCATGTCATGAAGAATATAGGTGAGTTGAGAACCATCTTCAAATAATTCTCGGCATTTTGTTCAGTAAGGCTGCCGTTTTTAACATTCTTATATGTCGAATTAGTTAAAGCATTTTTGATAATAGAACCGATGACCGTCTTACTAATATCGTTCAATGTAGAATGCACAGTGAACTTTCTAGGTTCATCCTTTGCGGGCTCTTGACGATTCAGGTGAGAATAGAAGTTCTTATTTGGAACAATGTGAATTCCAGCTTTCGCAAACTTAAAGTAACCACTATCAACATCCGCAGGAACAACTTGATCGTCGGATGATACGATAACATTTAGTGACTTCTTTACATTTTCGCATGAGGACGCAATATAGAGGGTATATTTCCCTTCTTCCAAAACATAAGAATCGGTAACAGGGTCGAAATACGCAAGATTATCTACAGGAATCTCGATCGTAACCTTTTTCTTCTGGCCTTTCTTTAAATGGACCTTGTAGAAAGCCCTCAATTCCTTGGATGGCCTTATAACATTATATTCAGGGTCTAATTCGACATCTCCGTTGTTAAAAGAAGAGTACACTTGAATGACTTCTGAACCATCATACTTGCCAGAGTTCTTAATAGTGACTGACACTTTAATTGTATCGCCCTTATTTATCTCATCGTCCGATATTGATGCATCAAGATAATCAAAAGTAGTGTAACTTAAGCCGTATCCAAACGGGAACAACACATTACGGCCTGCTGAAAGATAATATCTATAACCAACAAAAATACTTTCCTTATATAAAGCCCTTCTACGGAATTTTCCAAATGAATCATAGCTAGGAACATCCATTCCTTTGAGTGGCCACGATTCGGCAAGCTTACCCGATGGCGTTACACGTCCTAAAACAATATTATCAAGGGCTTCGTATCCAGCTTCGCCAGGCAAATACGTTAGCAAAATAGCATCCGAAATATTTGCAAATGAAAGTTCGACAGGCGATCCACAACAGACAACTGTAATAATTTTCTTTGCAGAACCAGACTTTTTTAATGAAGCAATGGTTTTAAATAAAGTAATTTGGCGTGAATCGAGAAGCATATGAGCCCTGTCAAAACCTTCTGATTCTTCTAGTGGAGGAAGACCAAGAAAAATGATTATGGTGTCGTGAGCAGAAGCCATATTTGAAGCTTCAGCAATAAACTTCGCATCAAGATATTCTCCAACCTTCTTCTCGTCGTTATCAAAGTGCGACATTAGAGCAGCTTTGTCGATTCCAAAGTATTCGCAGTCCTTTTCATAAGAATATGAGTAACCCTGACAATAAGGAACCTTTTCTGCGTCATTCTTTCCTTCGTTGATAACTTCCAAAAAAGATTTTGCTACACCATGAGCCACGGTAACCTTACTTGAACCATCGCCCTGGAACACAGCGTAATTAGCCAAAGCTCCAATGACACAAGTGTTTTTGTATGAAGATAATGGCAAAGCACACTTATATCCCGTTTTGCTCATTTTGTCATTCTTGAGCAAAACGATGGATTCTTCTGCCATGATTCTTGCTTCCTCATGGGTATCAAAAGGCTTCAATTCAGGCTTTGCAAGGGTTTTGAAATACATATTCGCAACTCTCTCAGATGATTTATCCAACGAGTATTGCGATACCTTATTTCTCTTTACAGCCTTTGCGATTCTGGATGAATGATTATCGAAACAAGGCATCTGAAGATCGAGTCCGTTTTCGTGAGAGAGAACGCTATCGTAAGTTGCGCCCCAGTCGCTCATAAGAACTCCATCATATCCCCATTTGTCACGCAGAGTATTCTTTGTCAAATATGTGTAATCTGAAGCAGGGACACCATTAATCAGGTTATATGCGCACATAACAGCCCAAGGGTCAGATTCTTTAATAGCAATTTCGAATGGCTTCAAATAGATTTCGTTGAGTGCCCTCATATCAACTTCAGAGGAGCAAACACATCTACAAAACTCCTGGTTATTTGCAGCAAAATGCTTGATAGTAGCTCCAACGCCATTCTTCTGAAGGCCATTAATATATGCAGCGCCCATTTTGCCTGAGAGCAAAGGGTCCTCAGAGAAATACTCGAAGTTTCTTCCGCATAAAGGATTTCTCTTAATGTTAACTCCAGGGGTAAGGACTAAATCAGTACCATGGAGTCTTGCCTCGTATGCATAAGAAGAGGTCATCCTTTCAACTGCAACTGGATTCCATGAACACGCAACAAGACAAGGAGCAGGATAGCAAGTGGAAGGATCGCCATTAGGAACAAACGATCCTGCAGGTGGAAGCCCCTTTTCAGGAATTCTTAGACCACAAGGACCATCATGCATAACTACAGATCCGATAGACGAATTATTAACTAAATTAGTCTCCCAGTTACCATTTCCGTATAAAAGGGATGCTTTCTGTTTGTTGTTTAATCTGCTTACTGCTTTTATAGCGTTGTTTAAAATTGCCATATCTCAATATAAATATAAATATTTAAGCACTCCAATTCAACAATTTGATGAAAGAAGAAATAAAGAAAACCCTTCGTATAGAAGGGTTGATTGCGGTTTGGTGGAGCATGTCGGGCTCGAACCGATGACCTCCTCCATGCCATGGAGGCGCTCTCCCAACTGAGCTAATGCCCCAAATCCTGCACTTAAGTGCACGAATAAGATACTAGCGAGTATTGCCTTTGTCAATGTTTCAAAAAGAAAAACCGCAAAGCGGTGGCGCGCCCGAGCCGATTCGAACGGCTGACCCCTTCCTTAGGAGGGAAGTGCTCTATCCAGCTGAGCTACGGGCGCAGTAGCAATATAATAACACCTTGAGCGAAAAAGGTTTATGATATTTACGAAAGGAGTCAACTAAGTTATGAAAGCTCTTAAAGTTTTTGGAAGAATTTTTGAAATAATCGGCATAATCGCATGTGCTTTCGCATTATTCTACGTTCTTACATTTCTTATTGATTCGGCAGCAAGCATTGCAAATTACGACCCTAGCGGAGACGCGACAGATCCAGCACTTGGCATTGCACTCGGAGGATCGATCATATTCGTCGTCGGATTATATTACACAGCAGGATGCTCCGGTTTCTGTTTAATCCCTCTCATATTTGCAATAGTCCATAACAACAAGGCAAAGCGCGCAGGCGCAAAGAAAATGTGGTTATGGTTACCAATATTGTTGGTTGCAATGTGTCCAATCTTGGAGATAACGATTTACATCTTCTTGGCAACATTTAGCGCATAATCGATTTAAGGAAAGTATCTAGCGAGTCTAGGTACTTTTTATTATCCACCATCCACGAGAGCCCGTGAGGCGCACCTTCAACCGGGACGAATGTGATCATGTCCTTGTTGGCGTTATATATTTCTTCAGCCATTTCAAACGGAACTGTGTGATCATCTGTTCCGTGGATTAGCAATATCTTCTTTGAGCTTGTTTTAACCGCTTCTGCAACTTCGCCTTTTCTTAGATCGAAGTGCCCGTAGATTGCAGCCCCAAGGAATAAAGCTGGGTATCCTAAACTTGGAGGTACTCCCATCTTTTTAGCAGTCCAAACAACTTCTCTTTTCGCAGATGAATATGGGCAATCTGCAACGATTCCGATGACATTTGCAGGCAAATTCATGTTTGAGCAAAGCAAGACAGTGGATGCGCCCATGGAGATTCCATAGAGCAAGATGTCAGGCGAATTGAATCTATTGTTTAAGTAGTTTATCCAATCGATGACATCATATCTTTCTTTAATTCCGAATGAGATTGTTCTGCCACCGCTTTCGCCATGTCCGCGGTGGTCGATGAGAAGAACGTTATGGTTCATCTTCAACGATTGTTCGAGGCCTCCGCAAAAATCTTTTACAGCTGGGTCTTTGTAGCCGTGGCACTCGATAGCGAAAACACCAGTATCAACTATCGACTTATACAATCGTGCATGTAATTTAGTTCCGTCCTTAGCTTTGATATAAATGTCTTCCTCGTAAGGAATCTGACGCGAGGAGGCGATCATCGCTCTAGACGTATCCTCAAATTTTTTATACTGAGGACCCTTCATTGGTTCCCATCTTTCTTCTTTGTTCTTCATATCGTTATAGAAGGCCATCCTATAGACTATATAGGTCCCTACAAAGAATGCGACTAACAAGAACAAAATAAATGATGAAATAATGATTAATGGCATATCCGTATTATATGTTTATTTTAATTATATTAAAAGAAAATCGCCATCAAGCGACGGCGATTTCTGAATACCACTATTTCTTTTTGGATCTCATCTCGTCCAAGGCATCGTCTATGACTTCAAAGTCATCGGTCTTTCTGTTCTTGTCGACCGGATTTGCGATTGCGTAATACACAGGGATTGTTAAGAACACGATCCATAATGGATGCCACAAACCGGTAGGCTGCGAGATTGCGCAATAGATTGCTGCAACCAATACTGGATAGGCGAATGCCTTCATGCTTCTTCTATAGATTGCCTCAACAATAGATGCGGCAACAGGAATCAAAATAAAGACGAAATAGAAATTTACCCATTGATTTGTAAGGAATCCTGCAATCAAGAATGTTGCCACCGCAAGAAGAACAAAGATTGAGTCAACGATTCCTTTGACTGTGTGGATTCTGTTCTTTTTAGCTCTATGTTCCTTGATTGAATATTTTCTTGTCTCAACGCCGTCATCCAAGATGGCCTCATCACCATAGATAGTAACGACATAACCATCGTCTTCGTAACGGTAATCAGGTTTGATCTCTTCCTCTTCTTCGACCTTGCTTTCCTTGATAAGCTCGATTGCCTCATCTCCGTTGATGAGTTCATCGAGGGAGATTCCGTATATGTGTGCGAGTTCAATTAAATTATCAGTGTCTGGGGATGCCTCGCTTCTTTCCCATTTAGAGACTGCCTGACGTGATACGCCAAGTTTCTCTGCTAACTCCTCCTGAGAAAGGTTGTGTTCCTTTCTGAGTGTGCATAATCTGTCTGCTGTTTTAATATTCATAGTCCCGGCCTCCTTGCCGCAACGATATCTAAACATTTATAACCAAGTTGCGTCTACCAACTCTAGTTTTCATGTTCGCAACTATCGGTTGCAAAAGTTTTTTAAGTAACTTGTTCTATAATTCGTTTTTCTCAGCAAATTCAATAAATTTTGCTGTATTTTCGGGGTCAAATAAGTATCCATCGATACCAACTGACTCCGCACTCAAAATATTATCTGGGTTATCATCAACAAACAAGCAATCCGATGGTTTTATTGCAAATTTATTTAGTGTGTAGACGAAAATCTGAGGGTCGGGTTTTGCAAGGCCAACAACAAAGGAAAAAACCAAATCATCGAAATACTTAAGAACATCAATATCATCATGGTCGTATGAGAATGTGTCAGGCATGTTAGATAACAAAATCAATTGATGACCCTTCTCCTTTAAACGTTGGACAATTTCCATCATTCCAGGAAGAGGCCAAGTCTGTTCTTTCCAATGAAATAAGATGTTATAGGCTGACTGATGCAAGCGTTCTGGGAGTTTTGACTTTGCTAACTCGTAATAGTCTTTTGTTGGCATCCCCTTATCCTGCATACCCCAATCTTTGAATATGGCTTCGTTAATCAAATCCCTAGATTCTTCATCTTCGCCAACATAAACATTCAGAAGCTTCTTACGCGAGAATCCAATCAACACTTTACCACAGTCAAATAAAATCGTTTTATGCATGCAAACATTTTAGACGCATAAAAATCAAAAGTCATCTCCTGCGTTATTTCTTGCTGTGGTATTTCCAGATTGTAAAGATTTCTATTCTCTATTTTTTCCCTTTTTCATTGTAGATCAAAAACGATAATTTAACGATCAATGAAAAGATTTATAAGATTACTAGTGATATTTACTAGTAATTTGTGGTAAATTAGAGCCCGTGTTTAAAACACTAAGAAAAAATTGGAGTGAATATATATGGCAGAGATAAATAACTTCATTAAAACCATCATGGAAAATGATTTGGCCGACGGAAAAGTAAGCTCAATCATGACTCGTTTCCCACCAGAGCCAAACGCATACCTACATATCGGCCACGCTAGAGCAATCATCAACGATTTCGAGTTAGCGATGGCATTTAACGGCAAGACAAACTTAAGATTTGATGACACCAACCCTGTAAACGAAGGCGCTGAATACGTTGATGCAATCATCAAGGACTTAGAGTGGCTCGGATATAAGCCAGCTAACGTCTTCTTTGGATCAGACTATTTCGAAAAGACATACGACAAGGCTATCGAATTGATCAAGAAGGGTCTTGCTTATGTTGATGATTTATCTCCAGAAGAGACAACAGCATATCGTGGCACTCTCACCGAACCAGGAAAGAACTCACCTTGGAGAGATAGAAGCGTCGAAGAGAATCTTAAGCTCTTCAGCGAAATGAGAGAAGGCAAGTATGGCGATGGAGAAAAGACTCTCAGAGCCAAAATTGATATGGCTAGCCCTAACATCAATATGAGAGATCCTGTTCTCTATAGAATCATCCATATTGCTCATCATAGACAAGGAACCAAGTGGTGCATTTACCCAATGTATGACTTTGCACACCCTCTTCAGGATGCATTCGAAGGAATTACACACTCACTCTGCTCAATCGAATATGATAACCACAGACCACTTTACGACTGGGTTATCGAAAACTGCGAAATGTCACCAGCTCCACATCAGTACGAATGGGGCCGTCTAAACATTAACAACACAATCATGTCCAAGAGATATCTCCGTCAGCTCGTTGAAGGCGGATATGTCACAGGATACGACGATCCACGTATGCCAACACTCGTAGGTCTCAGAAGAAAAGGATTCACTGCCAACGCAATCAAGGAATTCATCCTCTCTACCGGCTTATCAAGAATCAACTCAACTTGTGAATCAAGCGCGCTCGACCTTTGCTTAATGGAAGAACAGAAACTCAGTGCAAAGCGTGCTATGGCAGTCATCGAACCACTCGAGGTGGTAATCGACAACTTCCCAGAAGACTTAGTCGAAGAGCTCGAAGTCCTCGACAACGTTGAAAACCCAGAACTCGGTAAACACACCATCACATTCTCAAAGCATATCTTCATCGAGAAGGAAGACTTCATCGAAGTGAAGCCTAACAAGAAATGGAAGAGGCTTGCACTTGATTGTGAAGTCCGCCTCATGAACGCATATTTCGTCAAGGCAACATCAGTTGAAAAGGATGAGAACGGAAATATCACCCTTGTCCACTGCACATATGACCCAACAACAAAGTACGGTAATAACCCATCTGATGGAAGAAAGCCAAATGGAACAATCCACTTCGTTGATAAGGCAACTGCAAAGAAAGCAAAGTTCAACTTATTCGATGTTCTCATTTGGGACGAAACGGAAGAGACAAAGGGACTTAGCTTCCTTGAGAGATTGAACAAGGATTCTTGGGTTGTTAAGGAAGGCTATATCGAAGTCTCCCTCAAAGACACAGTTCCTGGAGACCACTTCCAGTTCATCAGAAACGGATACTTCTGCACAGATAAGTTATCAACTTCAGACGAACTTATCTTCAACAGAACCTGCTCATTGAAGTCATCATTCAATGCTGCAGCGTTCCAGAAATAACCGCAAAACGAATTAAAACCGGCGTAAATGATATGAACCCCAAAAGTTGGACAACCAACTGGAGGGGTTTTTATTATGAGAT
>JAKSVE010000005.1 GCA_024408295.1 Bacilli bacterium | reverse complement strand
TATTTTATTGTCCATACAGCCATCGAGCTATATCGATTATCTGAATTCCATAATAGTCATACAGATCAGCCTTTGTTCTCGCAATAATGATCTTAGGATACGAGTCTCTAATGGATTGAAGCGGTCTTATCTCACGCGCAAAAGTGGCTTCGTTTGAAATGTCATCGCACACTTGAACATACATTCTTTTCCCGTTTTTTATGGCCACAAAATCTATTTCTTTGTCATATAGCTTGCCAACGTAGACCTCATATCCCCTACGTAACAATTCCAGTGCGACAAGATTTTCGAAAAGATGACCCCTGTCTAAATATCGATTGCCCAAAATCGCTCTTCTGAACGACAAATCGGACAAGTAATACTTCATGTCGGATTCTAGGTATTTATTCCCTTTGACATCAAATCTTTGAATCGGGTAGAACAGGAAACTTTTGCATAGATAGTCTACGTATGCTCCACACGTTCTATCATTTGTCTTATAAGACGAAGACGTAAGCTTGTTTGCGATATTTCTTATCGAAGTTTGCGAACCAACATTATCCATCAAGAACTCATAAATCATTTTTAGAAGGTCTTCGTTTTCTATCTTGTATTTTTGAACAATGTCTTTGACTATGGTCGTCTTCACAACCCCGGAAACATAGGATGAAGCGTTCGATTCGTTCCTATACAAATACGACCCAGCCATTCCGCCTTTTTTGAAATAGTCATCAAATGAAGAGTCGATGTCTGATGAAGGGTAGTAATCAAGATATTCTTTAAACGAGAACGGAAATACTTTAATTTCAAAAACGCGTCCTCCAAAAAGAGTGGCAAGGTCGCTGCTCAGTAAAAACGCATTGGAGCCGGTCAGATAGATGTCAAACTTCTCCTCTTCGTGAAGGCTGTTTATCACCCTTTCGAACCCAGAACACATCTGCACTTCGTCAATAAGGAGATAATTGCTTCTATTTTCATCGAAGCGTGACACGACATAATCGTACAATTCGTCTCCGCTCAATAGGTTTTCGAACTCCTTCATGTTCAATTTGATGTGAACAATATTTGCATCATTACGGAATAAATAATCATGCAGCATGTCCATGATTTTCGATTTTCCCGATCTTCTCACTCCGGTGATAACCTTGATATCTGGTATATCCATTACCCCAATCAACTGATTAAGGTAAAAATCTCTTTGAATTATCTTCATGTATGACCTCATGAAAATGATAATATATTTCGCATTTTTAAACAATATTCATTTTTGCGAAATAGAAATTGCAATATCGTGACTAGGGCAGAATTGCACGGTACCTCGAGCATAAACCTCCGCGTCACACGGCTTATTTTCTAGAAAACCACTTGTTTAGATAGTCTATCAATTCCTTATTCTTATCGTGATCAATAAAATGTCTAAAGTAAACGTAACCAGACGTTCTTATTTTCTTGTTATTAGTTTCGATTACGATTGAATTGAAATCATCGTAAATCTTAACAATGTCAGCTTTTAACACTTTGTGTTTCACGAACTCCACTACAATCAAAGAATCATCATAAATTATGATTTTTCTTATGTTTAGCCAAATAATCAAAAAATTCAACAATAGTAACATCAACAACCCAACAATGAGAGCGTTGAGATTAAAGGCAAATATCATCAAAAGCAAAAACGAGATATCCAATATCACTATGACTAGATACCCAAATATTCTCATCAGTTTACCCCTAAAAAATATTTCTTTTTTCATGCGATCACCTACATATATTTTATCAAAAAACGCCTCACCATTTCTAGTGAAGCGGGTATTTTTGAATGGTGGAATAATCATTACGTGGCACGCGTCACCACTGATTTGTGTTATTTTTCGGTTGGAAAAATTGAATTAAGTTGATGGTTGTATCAGGTGACGGGGATATCCACCCGGTACTGCGCGCACAAACTACCGCGTTATATCTATTTAACCAAAGATTCTAATCTGATTTTCTTGGTTAAAACGAGAATGAAGATTGCCCCAACAGAGAGCATTAAGCCCCCAACAATCAAGTATGAAATCCAATCTTTGTTTCCAATTGCAAACAAACAAAATACAATCCCAATAACACTTAAAAACACACCCCAAATAGTTAGATTTGGATGAGGAAGGCAATTGTCATAATTCCTTTTTATTGCCAGCAATTTCGGATATTTACCATTGCGATATATTAGCTCAATAGTCTTCAAATCGCTTAAAGAATTTTCCGAGTTGTATTGGTAGACAAGTAATTTGTCAAACCTGGAGCCAAATAGTTTGTGATCAAAACTATATATAGAACCATAAATGCCTCTTGATTTGTCAGGCAAAACTTGTCGTTCTAGAATATGAAACTCATCGCCACATTTAATAACTATTCTGTCGCCACCTAAATAATATTTGTTTAGATAATACAATAAATCGTTTACATCAACGGAAATGCTTTTCGTAGGGTCATAAACTTTGCTGTACTTATCAATTAATTTCTTATATCTCTTTTTGTTGTAATAAGCACTATTGTAATTTGCTAACACTCCAATTAATGAGGCAATAGAAGCAAGGGAAGAAATAATGATAAGAGCAATATAAAAACTTCCTCCCCAAATATATTCAGATTCAGGTGTTAAAGCGAACCATACAATTGTTGCCACAAGAACCATTAGCGATAAAAAGGATGCTAATATGGATTTCAACATGCTTCTTTTTGCTTTGTTCATCCTTCTTTTCATACCATCACCTGCATATTAATTTTATCAAAAAACCGCCCACTATTTCTAGTGAAGCGGGTATTTTTAGATTGGTGGAGCAATCATTACGTGGCACGCGTCACCACTGATTTGAACTATTGTTCTTGCTCAAGATTGGGTTGCTTTCGTATTTTTAGGTGTGTGACTAGGGCAGAATTGCACGGTACCTCGAGCATAAACCTCCGCGTCATTTAATCAAAAATGCTATCATCAAGAACTTCTTCTCTGCCGTAATCTGTTTTATTGGAAATAATAATTTTCCAAAACACTTTCGATGCAGTAATTTTTGCTATGCAATCATGGCTACCGTCATCAAACATTTTATTCATGACAATAGATATCTTATTATCTTCAAACTCAATGCAAGCATCATTATAAACATCATCATCAAGAACGTTATCAATAAGGCAATCTTCTGCTTGTATTAAAACGTAATTTCCCCATGATGTATCGACTAATACTAGAGTTTTATTATCTTTTATTTTTATAGCCTTAATTGAACTATCATGTAAGTGCATGGAGGCTTCTAGAAAAGAGGTAGAACTTTTTTTGTCAACAATTTCGTACCAATCTTTCATAACATGCTTCTCAAACAATCTATTTGCTTTGCTATTGATATCAGCACTAAACTTCTTTAGTTTTGAAAATAATGTTGGAATTTCATTGATTATCCAGTCATAACCAAACCAGCCGCGATTAGAAACAAAATTGTCATCTTCTCCAATCAAATAAAAACCTCTATTTATATAATTGTTACTTAGTTGCCATAATTTCTCTATCTTTACCTTTTTATCAAAAGGATCAAAATAGCAAACCAAAGTTCTCCATCCTTTGTATTTAACAGCTAATACAATTGATGAGACACACGGAAGATATCTTTTGTTAATGAGACAAATCACTATTTATCACCTTTCTTTGCATTACTAATTTTATCAAAAACCGCTCCACTATTTCTAGTGAAGCGGGTATTTTTTGATTGGTGGAGTCGAGGGGAATCGAACCCCTGTCCGAAGGATCCCCAACGGTGGCGCCTACAGCTTAGGCTCTATCTAATACCTTGGGGACGCGATAGAACCAAACTATCCACAAGGGTGTCCGTAGAATTTTCGACCCTTCTCCCCGGACAAGGTTAAGGCTTATCGTCTTGGTCTTAAGCCAGCCACCTGAATAGACGAGAAATCAGATGGTGACTTGCTCCCCCGCTAAAGAAGTGCGGGCTCTACGTCGAGGCTAAATTAAGCGCGAGCGAAGGCTGCACGGTTTGCACCGAGCATCCAAGGTTTTACTGAATTGTTGTCAGTTATTGTTTTTTGGTTTTAAGGCTAACCACGCCGCTGCAGCCAAGGCCAGACAAATCCTCCGTCAAAACCGGAACGGCCCCACATGCTACCGAATTCCTTCGGTGGGCATATTATATGCCATGCATAAGATATATCAAACGATATCTGCGTTTTCGTCGCATTGTTGCGAAATATCCCCACAAAACTTTGGTAAAAACATCTGTATTAATGCGATATTCACAAAATATGAGGTCATAAGAACATACATAGTTGTATGTTTTCTTTGTATAAATTGTTAATTTAGTGTATTGTTTCATTTGCTAATAGCAAAAGAGAATTAGAGATATGTCAACTAAGAAAAAGATTAAAGCAAAGAAAGCCAACCAGAAACAGGCTTCTACCTGGAGCAAAATCTGGAGTGGCACAAAATACTTCGCTAAGTCTTGGTTCAGCAACGAAACAGTAGTAGACGCTAGAACAAAGCCTTGGTATTACGCGATTATAATCGGAGTCCTTTCCGTTCTTCTCGCAGTCATCCCAATGATGACAAACGAATTCAAAGTCAAAGGAGGAGATTTCTTAAGCTCTCCTTCATATGACTACACTTCTCAGCTAGCAGATTTCACAGCTGATATGAAACTCAAAGGAGTTGATCTTAAGGTTGAGAACGGAGAAGTCAGCGATGCAGGTTCAACCAAATGGAACGAAGCATACCCAAATGGATACTATGCACACATCGTTGAAAAGAACGTTTCATATGTTAAGACAGATGCAGCTGGCGAGAATGCGGAAGTCGTCATCGAAAAAATCAAATATGTCGACTTCGCTGTCTACCTTAACTTAGACGGAGACATTGAAGAAACAGCAAAGACCGTCTTCGAAGGAAAAAATCCAGTTATCGCAGACGAAAAGGTCGCCGATAAGTTCAATATCAACGTGATGTTTATTGCTAAAGACTCCTTCTACTGCTACAAAAAGGACCCAACAATGGCGAATTCATCATCCTTATCAAGACAGTTCAAGTTTGATTCAAAGAATCCAGCAGGAGAAACCAACTACTCATTGACATCACTTCTCGGTGCAACCGAAGAAGAGACAATCGAGAACTGGACAACATATATGACTCTCTCACACAACTCAATCAAAAATAAACGTGGTTGGGCAACAACAGGTATGGGACTAGGCATCTATGCTGGATTGACAATCATTCTCGGCGTTGTCGTATTCATCATGACAAGAGGAAAGAACAACCCATTCAGACATTACAAGTTCTGGGAATGCCAGAAGATTGCATACTGGTCATCATTCGCTCCAGCTGTGCTCGCTCTTGCATTAGGCTTCCTCTTCAAGAACTACTCGCTCTTACTATTCATCCTCTTCTCAGGCGTCAGAATCATGTGGATGTCCATGAGAACATTGAAGCCATACCAGGCTTAAGATTCACCAAAAAAGGTTCCGCTCTAACGGAACCTTTTCTTTTGGTTTTGTTTAGTCGCCGTAATCGGAACCTCTGCTCTTGTCTTCGACAAATATGCATAAAGGGTCTGAGATATCGCTAATTTCTCTATAGATATATCCTTCTTTATCGAGGAATGGGGTTTCATAATTACCTGTGAATACGACTTTCTCATTTTCCTCGATTACCTTATAGATGGCTTCAAGGATGCGTGGATACTCTTCTTCTTTCTTATCCTTATAACCTAACATTCCATAATAGAATCCAGGCTCGACGTAGAAGATGTGTCCATCCTTTGTTACATATTTGTTTACGAGGGTGTTCTCGCTATCTTCTACTTGTGTGTACTGTTCAAATTCTGGATATTTCATAATGTCTCCTACTTATGGTAAGGCTCGTGATTTAGAATCTTAAAGCTTCTATAAATCTGCTCTAATAAGATAATTCTAGTCATTTGGTGTGTAAAGGTTAATTTGGATAATGATATAGACGCATTTGCGCGTGCACGCAGAGATTCGCTTAGCCCTAAAGAACCTCCGATAATGAACGTGACGGAGGATCCACCCCTCCTCATCATATTCTCCAATTGTGCAGAGAGCTCAACGGAATCTGGTTCCTTCTTATTAAGATCTAATGTGCAAACAAATTCGCTTGGCTTAAGTTTTGCGAGTATTTTATCGGCTTCTTTTGCTTTGATAGATTCCTCGATTGCAGGAGATGCGCCGTCTGGTGTAGGAAGGTCAGGGTATTCTTCTATCGTTATTTGGCAATAAGGATTTATCCTCTTCAAATATTCCTTCTCCGCTTCTCTCCAATATGATTCCTTGAGGGAACCGATGCATATCACTTTTATTTTCATAGATCTCCTCCCTCGACCATTTCCCACTGTTTCAGCGGGATGATTTTTGAGACTGGATATTCCATTCCCAGTTTATCAAATGTCTTACAATAGGTATTAATTGCCTTTTCTTCCGTGTTACACTCCTCGGATAGATGGGCAAGGTAAATGCATTTGGTGTTTTCGCCTATAAGACCAGCAATATACGATGCAGAATCAACGTTAGATAAATGACCATGGTCAGATAATATCCTGTCTTTAAGCAATTTTGGCCTGTGGCTTCTCTTCAACATGACTATGTCATGATTGGATTCAATGATGTAGTAATCACAGTTTTTCATACACCCTAGGCTTTCCTCTGGAATATAGCCTGTATCAGTCATATACAACATGGATTGTTCATCGTCGGAAAAGATAAATCCAATCGGGTTTGTGGCATCATGCGATGTCTTTAACACTTTGACATGGAAAGAACCTATCTCTAGTTCTTCAAAAGGTTCAACTATGCAATCAATAAATGGAAGGTTACCAAACGCAGTATATGTCGGCACCTTTTTGATTGTCTGTATCGTTCCTATGTGGTCTGAATGATCGTGCGTTATGAAAACACCCTTTATATCTTCTACAGACTTGCCAATTCTCTCAAGGCCTTCTTTTAGTCGATACAAAGGAACACCCATATCCACTTGGATAAGGGTGTCATGGTTATAGATTAATGTAGCGTTTCCTTTTGAACCGGAACCGATATTGATAAACCTAATCATTAGTCTTGGTTTTTGAGATGCTGCTTTTCAAACTCTTCTGATGGGTTGTCAAACAACGAATATGCTTTAGAGAAGAGGAGGACTACTTTACCAATCTGTCCGTTTCTGTTTTTAGCAACGTTGATGGTGACCGTTGAGATGTCATGTCTATTTCCATCTTTATTCTTCTCAACTTCCTGATTCAGCCTGTTTTCAAATGATCCAGGTTTTCCTTCACTAGTGTCGCTATGTCCTAAATCCTTGTAGTAGTCTGCTCTATACATAAGCATGACGATATCAGCATCCTGCTCAATAGAACCAGAATCTTTGAGGTGAGAGAGCATAGGAACATGTCCGTCCTGCTTTTCGACATCACGGTTCAACTGTGCAAGAGCGATGACAGGAATGTTAAGTGTTCTTGCTAATTCCTTCAAGGTTGCTGTGACAAGACCGATTTCCTTTGCAGTGGATTCCATCTTTTGTTCTGTCTGGATTAATCCAAGATAGTCGATGACAACCAAAGATAGCTCAGGATGATCGTTTTTAAGCTTTCTGGTCTTCGCTACGAGTTCACCTAACTTAATACGTGGCGTATCATCAATATAGAGCTTAACGCTCTTCATTTCATTTACTGCATTCTTGAATCTAGCGATATCACGTGGATCGGTAATATCCGCTGTATTAATCTTGTTGTTTTCAACCTTTGATACGGCGGAAAGAATACGTCTCATAACAAGATCGCTAGACATTTCGCATGAGAATAATGCAACAGCCTGATCGTTCTGTCTTGTCGCATTCAAGCATAGGTTTAAAGCGAATGCGGTTTTGCCAACTGATGGTCTTGCAGCAAGGATGATTAAATCACCATTTTGCCAACCGTGTGTGTACTCATTCAATTTCTTGAATCCAGTGTCTACACCAGTAAGAATCTTGTTGCCTCTATGTTTCTCTGACTCTATCTTCTTTTGGACCGCTTCGGAAATCTCTCCAGCAGGAAGGAAGCCTGCCGTTGATCGTTTCATTGAGATTTCGCTGAGTTTTTGAGTGCTTGCCGTGATGAAATCCATCATATCCTCAAAGTTTCCTTCAGCATAGTCGTCCTGTATTTGTTTGATTGTTAACAAGTACTGCTTGAGATTATAGGTGTTCTGAACAATTGAAATATAGTGTTCGACGTTGTCAGGATCGACAACAGACTGAACCAATTCCATAAGATATGGGACTCCGCCAGCTTCATCCAGCGTGTTTGTGTTATTCATCTGCGCTGTGACAGTCTGAATCTCGACCGGGTCTCCTCTATCGTAGACCTCCTTCATCGCTCTGAAGACGAGAATGTTTCTATGATCGACATTCGAGAATTGTTTTTCGAATAATGAAACAACCACGATGCTAACAGCATCAGGGTCAATAAGTGCTGAGCCTAAAACGTAACGCTCAGCTTCAACGTTTGATGGTAGGGTGACTCTATTCGCCATTATTTTGCCTCACTGATGTGAACTGTAACGGTTCCGGTAACCAAACCTTCGCTGCCTTTGTATAATTCGATTTTGAGTTTTGTGTATCCAAGCGCATTTGCAGGATATTTATCGATGAATTTTCTCTTGTCGATAACGATATCCCACTGCTTTTTCATTTCCTGCTCTATTTCTTTCGGTGAGATGGTTCCAAACATTCTTCCATCGCTTCCGACTTTTGCCTTGAATTCGACCTGGACATGCTCTAAACGGGCTGCAATTGCCTCAGCCTCTTTCTTGAGTTCTTTTTGTCTAGCTGCCTCAATGGCATTGTTTTTTGCTAACTGAGCCTGGCTAGTTTCGGTTGAATTAACCGCCAATTTGCGAGGAATTAAATAGTTTTTTGCATATCCGTCGCTAACTGAGATAGTTTCGCCTTTCTTGCCATAGCCTTTAACATCGACTAATAAAATTACTTTCATGGTTAATCTCCTTCTTCCTCTTTGCCCATATCGCCTCTAGCCTGATCTAAGTAGTTGTTAAGAACACTTACAACCTGAGCGTTGGCCTTGGCTGGATCTGATAAATCTTTAAAGAATATTGCTGCGGCATTGAAGTGTCCTCCACCACCGACTTTTTCGCACAGGAACTGAACGTTGACTGTGCCATCGCTTCGCGCCGAACATCCGCACGCGTTTGGAGCGGTTTTACCAAATACGAAACATGCATTGATACCTTTGAGGTCCATGATTCTGTTTGCGACCTTTGCAAGAGTCTCTTTTTCAACCAAATCCGTTGAATTGATTGCAGTCGCAATACCAGGGAATGGGAATCTGACTTGAGAAACCATTTCATTAATCAGCTGGTATTCCTGGAGTTCGTCTTTCAAGAACTCGGATGCGAGAGCGTTATCCGCGCCGTGTCCTTTGAGGATTTCGCACGCTTCAAATGTCTTCATGCCGGTTGTCTTTGATTTGAAGTACATAGAGTCGAGGAAGATACCTGACAGCATAATTGTTGCGTATGACTGTGGGATGTCGATTCGTGGATTTGCAGTAGCAAATCTGATCATTTCAGCCACCAATTCGGATGCGCTTGATGCAAGTGGATCTGAAACGTCGAGGATAACATTATCTTCGATACAGACATTTCCCTTTCTGTGGTGATCGATAAGGATGATCTTGCTAGCCTTATCTAGAAGCTTAGGAGCCATTGTGCCCAACGGAACTCTAATATCGCAGACAATCAATAAGGTTGATTCCTTGATTAATCCTAACGCTTCATCAGGTGAGGCGGCTATATCTTGAGCCTGCTCCTTATCAAACGAGTTGTAGAATGCTTCTCTAGTCTTTGCCTCTACCTGCTTAGGGTTGAATACGATCTTGGATTCTTTTTCGCACCACTCACAGATTGCCCTGACACCTAAACATGAACCTAAAGCATCCATGTCCATCTTATCGTGGCCCATGATGATGATATTTGAAGATGTCTTGATGTTGTTGATAAGTGAGTCGGCACGGCTTCTCATCTTAACCTTTGAGGTTGACTCAACACCGGTCGTCTTTCCGCCATAATACTGCAAATCAGTGCCGAATTCGGAGACGACACACTGGTCACCGCCACGAGCCAATGCGCTTTGTAGGGCGATACTTGCGGCTTCATTGAGCTTTCCTGCTTCAGGGAACTTATGGGCGAAACCAATGGATAAAGTCAACGGCGTCTCTTCTTCTCTTCCTGCGTCTCTAGCTTTCTTTAAGATGGAGAAACCGTCTGCGGTCATGTTCTTGAGGGAGTCGTAGTTACAAACAGCGAAGTATGTATCACTCTTAACTCTTCTCAAAACCACCTTAAACTGTTTTGCATAATCAAAGATGATGTTTCGGATAACGTTAATTGCTGCTGCAGAATCGTCTGTGTCGGCTGCAACATCATCAAAGTTATCGATGTTGATAATTCCAAGGACCATCGATTGCTTGTCGAAACGGACCTGAAGTTCGTTTAAATCAGTTGTATCCTTGAGGATAAATAACCTTGGTTCTGATAGATACTTAACTGCGTAGTTATGATATGAGAATGTAATCGTTATCTCTTTATTAACTGGCGCATTGATTAATTCCTTCAGTTCTGGTTGCCACTCAAATACATCATGGTCGATGATATCGACATTGAGGTTTCTGAATAAACCATTTGTCCAAATGACAACGTCATTCTCATCAACGACAATCATACCAATCTTGCCAAAGTCATATGCGTCATCGATATCACCTCCGACGAGCACTGCGGCATCAAGGTCGTTCTTCTCTCTGGATTTCTTAAGAGTAATCATTGAGAAATAGAAGAATAAAGCATCAAATACGATGAAGAAGACTATTACTAAAAGATAATAGAGAAGGATATTAGGTGCATTAACAGTAGATGTCCAAAAATCAGTAAAGAAATATAACACGGCTGCAGCCACGATGATGACTGCTTCGCCCATGAATATTCCAAATGTAGCATTGCGTAATTTCGTAAGTGTCTTATTCATAGTAAAACTATTATAGTTTTCTTGGTGTTGAGTTACAAACATTGACTTTATGTCAAACCAAAAACATTCGATTAGACCGATAGAAAATTCGACAACCAAATTATGGTTGTCCTTCCTTTCGGTTTCTTTCGACGCTCAAGTAAAGTAGAATATAGGCATGAAAACTATAATCATCGGCGCTGGTCCGGCAGGACTCATCGCAGCTTCTGCTGCAGCTAACAAGAACAACCAAGTGTTCGTTCTGGAAAAGAACGAGAAAGCAGGCAAAAAGCTTTTTATCACAGGGAAAGGCCGCTGCAATCTCACAAATGCCTGCAATGAAAGGGACTTCATCGCCAACGTTGTCACCAATCCAAAATTTTTATTCTCCGCAATAAATAACTTCTCAAGCAAAGACACAATCGAATGGTTTGAGGCGAAAGGATGCCCGCTAGTCATAGAAAGAGGCAATAGAGTATTCCCGGAATCTTACAAGTCATACGACATCACAGATACATTGGTATCAGAGGCAAAACTTAAAGGTGCCTACCTCCACTACAATGAGGAAGTTTTATCAATCGAGCAAGCCAGTGAACAATATAAAGTGTTTACTAAGAGAGCCACCTATTTCGCCGATTATGTCATCATAGCAACAGGCGGAGTTTCATACCCATCAACCGGATCCACAGGCGATGGTTATCGCTTCGCTTCAAAGCTAAATCACTCGATAATTTCCCCAGTTCCAGCATTAACAGGATTGAAGATTGAGGAAAGAATTCCCCGCAGAATGGCAGGATTTACACTAAAATGCGTGTCTTTGAATGTCAAAGATGGCAAATGGAAACATAGCGAATTTGGAGAGATGACATTCTATGAAGACTATATCGATGGTCCGATTGTTATAAGCACATCTTCCTTGATAAATAGACGCGATCCAGAAACTATCGAAATGGAGATAGACTTGAAACCTGCTTTGAGCGAAGAAACGCTTCTAGCTAGAATCAACAGGGACATCGAAAATAAACCAAATGATTATGTCGGGGATCTGTTAGAAGGATTGATGCCTCGTTCATTTATGGATTTCTTCCTCGACCACACATTCTTTGATGTAGACGAGAAGTGCACAAGCTTCTCCCGAGCGAAAAGATTGGAACTTGTTCAGGCACTCAAACACTTTAGACTCACGTATCTAGGCCTAGTTGGTTTTGAAAGAGCGGTTGTCACATCAGGCGGAGTTTCCACCAAAGAGATTAATTCAAGTACGATGGAATCGAAGCTTATGCCAAATTTGTTCTTTGCCGGAGAAGTCATTGATGTAGATGCATACACAGGCGGTTTCAATATACAAACGGCACTATCGACCGGATACCTAGCAGGCAAAACAATCAATGAGAGGACCGAATAAGGTTCTCTTTTTCTTTGCAAAAACGCATCAAATGAACGGAGAATTGAATTTAGGACAAATATTTGAAAAATATAAAGAAATAATTACAACTGTGCGTACGGCTTAATTATTATTAACGCATGAACATTGAGAAGAACCACGCATTAAACGAAGCAGATCTTTCACAATACGACACAGTCTGCCCTCTAGAATCGTTTTCGATTGCGGAAATCAAAGAGGAATCAATACACGTTATCCCTCCATTCCATCACTCTCACGAAGCATACGAGTTCATTCTTCCTGAATTAACAATTCCAGCGCTCCACTACGACAAGGCAAACTACATCGGTGAGGTTGGTTACATATATCCTGTTAACCCATTCACTGATCACGGCATCTTTATTACCGATGATAGGTGCGCAGTCATCAGCATCGTGGTAGATAGAGAGTATTTTGATAAAAAGAAGGCTGCTCACGGTTATGCAAACAGATACTTCTACACAAGGTTCATTGCAAGCAAGACAATCAAGGACCTCATTGCAAAGTATCAAAACTATTATTTAGAAGGAACGCCAAAAGAAAAGCTGACATATATCTCTGACTTCATTATTAGAGAATTAATTATTGAAGGATTATCGAGCGAAGAAGACAACAGACGTAAAAAGACACAGCACTCACCAAGAATAAAACAGAGCCTGGTCTACATGTTCGAACATTCATCAGACCCTGAATTAACGATTGAGGCCGTCGCAAAAGAGTCGGGCTACTCCACCGCTTACTTCACAAAAGCCTTCAAGGCATTCATGGATGACACCCCTATCAATCACTTAAACAAAATCAGATTATCAGAGGCAAAACATTTATTCGAGGATAAGTCGTTATCCCTATCTGAAATCGCACATAGAGTCGGATTCAAAAACACTTCAACATTCACAGAAGCGTTTAGAAGAATCATCGGAATGAATCCAAAGGACTATAGAAAAACATACTGCAACTAATGCCCTCTAGCCAATTAGAGGGCTTTTTGCAAAGTTTTTATAATGAAAAGGCACCATAATCAATTATGATGCCTCAATAATTAGAGTTTTTCTCCGGTGTACGATTTCTTAAGAATCTCGACCATATCGGAAACGAGAGGTACTCTTGGATTAGCTGGGGAGCACTGATCTTCGTATGCTAGGACAGCGATTTCCTCAACCTTCTCCATCCACTCATTCTCATCAATTCCCATATCCTTGAAATTGTTTTTGAGACCGATATTTGAAGCGAGTTCTTCTACCGCCTTTGCAAGCGATTCGACACCTTCTGCTGGTGTTGATGCAGGAAGGCCAAGCAATTGTGCAATTTCCTGATATTTAACATCGGCGCAATACTTATTGTACTTCGGCCAGACGGAAAGCTTTGATGGAACCTGCCCATTGTATCTAATGACATATGGGAGGAAGACTGAACATGTATATCCATGGACAGTGTGGAAATATGCTCCTGTCTTATGCGCAAGAGAATGTGCCATGCCTAAGAATGCATTTGCAAATGCCATACCAGCAATTGTTGCCGCATTATGAATCTTCTCTCTAGCCTCGAGATCATGTTTTCCGTCGTGAACACATCTTGGGAGATATTTAAAGATAAGTTTGATTGCCTGCAATGCCAATCCATCTGTGTAGTCATTCGCCATAACTGAAACGTAAGCTTCAATTGCGTGAGTTAGAACGTCCATGCCAGTCATTGCGGTTGGCATTGGAGGAAGGTTTGTAGTGAACTCTGGGTCAACAATTGCAACAGTTGGAGTCAATGAGTAGTCAGCAAGAGGATATTTCTTGTTGTTCTTCTTATCTGAAATGACGGCGAAAGGAGTAACTTCAGAACCGGTTCCTGATGTTGTCGGAATACAGACGAGTTTTGTCTTTCTTCCAAGCTCAGGATACTTAAATGCGCGCTTACGGATATCCATGAACTTCTGCTTCAAGTCATCGAAGTTAACTTCTGGATGTTCATAGAATAACCACATACCTTTTGCAGCATCCATAACAGAACCACCGCCTAACGCGATGATTGTGTCTGGTTCGAAAGACTTCATTAATGAAGCGCCTCTTTCGACTGTTGCGATATCTGGATCTGGTTCAACGTCGCAGAAGAGCTGGATTTCAACTGTGTTTCTTCTGAGGTTGAGCTGCTCTGTGATCTTGTTCAAGAAACCGAACTTGACCATTGAAGGGTCTGTGACGATGAAGACTTTGCTAACATCTCTACATGACTGTAAATACTGAATTGAGTTTCTTTCGAAATAAATCTTGCTTGGAACTTTGAACCACTGCACTGTGTTTCTCCTCTTACCGACTTTCTTGATATTTAAAAGATTAATTGCGCTGACATTGCCACCGATTGAGTTTTTGCCATAAGAACCACATCCTAATGTAAGAGATGGGATGAATGAGTTATAGACGTTTCCGATACCACCGAAAGTAGATGGCGAGTTCCAGATAATACGCATTGCCTTAACGACTTCACCGTAATCATCAGCCATCTTCTGGTCCTTGCAGTGGATGGCAGCTGAATGGCCTAAACCGTTGAATTCGACCATTTCTGCTGCGAATTTGAAGCCCTGCTTCTCATCTTTTGACTTAAGGATAGCGAGAACTGGCGAAAGTTTTTCTCTTGTGATAGGTTCGTTTGGTCCGACTTCTGCACATTCAACCGCGATGATTGATGTGTCGTGTGGAATCTCAAATCCTGCCTGTTCAGCAATCCACCAAGGATATTTGCCAACGATGTTAGGATTCAATCTTGCATTCTCAACGCCTTCATCGCCTGCTGCGACTCCGAACATGTAGCGTGATAGTTTGATTTTCTCTTCTTTGTTGACGAAATAGACTTTGAATCTTTCGAATAACGCTTTTGCTTCCTCGTAAATATCTGCATCAATGATTGCAGCTTGTTCTGAAGCGCAGATCATACCGTTATCAAACGATTTTGAGATAACGATGTCATTCACCGCCTGTTCAACGTCTGCCGACTTGTTTATATATGCAGGAACGTTTCCTGCGCCGACACCCATTGCTGGCTTGCCGCATGAATATGCTGCCTTGACCATTGCGTTTCCACCGGTTGCAAGGATTGATGCAACACCTGGATGATTCATCAATGCAGATGTGTGTTCCATCGTTCCGCCTTCAATCCACTGAATGCAATTCTTTGGTGCACCTGCTGCAACCGCTGCATCCAGGATTACCTTTGCAGCTGCCTTTGAACATTCAAAAGCGGATGGGTGGAATGAGAAGATAATTGGATTTCTGGTCTTCAATGAAATCAAGGCCTTGAAGATAACAGTAGATGTTGGATTTGTAACCGGAGTGATGCCGGCAAGAACACCAACTGGATCTGCTATTTCTGTGATACCTGTGACTGGGTCGCTTGAGATAACACCAACTGTCTTGAGGTGTCTCATGTTGTTAACGACATACTCGCATGCAAATAAGTTCTTTGTGGCCTTGTCTTCGAAGATGCCTCTTCCTGTTTCATCAATCGCTAATTTTGCAAGCGATCCATGGTGATCCAAACCTGCAACAGAGCATTTAGCAACGATATAGTCAACCTGTTCCTGGTTGAGGTTAAGGAATTCGTCGAGGGCTTTTGTGGCCTTCTTAACCAATACATCCACATCTTCTTGTGGAGTGGTTATCTTCTTTTCTTCTTTCATATATTTCTCCTGTCAAACTTTAATCGGTATTTTTTTACCTAATCATATTTTATCTATCCGTATTTTTTTATCAATAAAGAATTACTGAAAAATATAGTGAAATCGTTTACATATCGTTTTACCGAATTTATCTTTAGATATACCACATCTATATCTTGCTTAATGAAAACAATGGTGTGTGATTTTCATCAATCAACACATTTTGCTAACCAATTACCAATCCAATAAAAGTTTGTAATATAATTAATCTAAGCGAGGCATCTTTATGGCATGTAGAACATTTGTATTCAATACGATTCCAACCACTTTCGAGGAATTCAAAACTCTAAAAGAAGCAAAATTGTGGGCACCATTTGAAGCTGGCGCAATGACCATCATTGCTCTAGTTATGTATGAAGAAAATAAAGAGGAGGCACTTGAGTGTCTAAACTACCTCAAGGGACCTGCTAAACTATCAACATACGAGAGAATGTTTATCGAAGAGAGACTAAAGGGGAAAGGATACAAAGCAAGATCTTTCCTCAAGGGAACAAGTCCACAGAACAACTACACACCTACCGCCCCTTATATGATTGATATCGAAGATAATCCATATTCCTATGAAAACGAAGGATGGGCAGTTATCTATGTGCGTTCGTCTGGAGCGGATATGCCAAGGCAAATCAAGCTTAGATTCAAGCCAAGCACACACGAATGGTTTGTCAACGACATACAGATCCTCGGAGACATCAGAGTTCCTGTAGCAGAAGATGACTGGGCGTAATGATACTTAGACCATACCGAGAAAAAGATTTTGAAGAGCTTAGAGCCATCGCCACTCATTACTGGGCCGAGGAGGTCGAAATGGATGATGAGCTCGTCTCTTTTACATACGATTATTTGATCCGCCACTACTTGCACAACAACGAAATTACTTACGTTGCGGAAGACTCCAAAATCGTTGGTTTTGCTTTGGCTTATTTTAAAAACGAGAACAATAGCTCTGCAGAATTCTTCAAAAACCACGTCAAATCTTTATCAAATCGCAATCAGAAGTTGGCGTATGAATATTTAGAATACCTAAACTATAACCACGATAAGGTAGCCAAATATCTAAACGATGATGATGTTTATTTTGGTCTTCTTGCTTCCATCCAAAAAGGCGCAGGAAGTGCATTGATTGCTAATCTTAAGAAAGTATCTAAAGAGCACGGAGCCAGTAAAATCATGTTTTGGACAGATGAAACATGTGATTATCACTACTACGAAAGAAAAGGCTTTGAGCTCGTAGAGACATACGAAATCACCTTATATAATCATCGTATAAAAACATTCATATACCAGATTGTATTGTAAACAATTATGCCGACATAACCTAAGCTTTGAGAAAATTGCAAAGGGTATTTTAGGTTGCTAAAATAGAGGCATAGTCGAGGTCTGTTTTAGAAGATGCTAAATGTTTTGCTGTCAAATCCAGCTCTACTTTGCGTTGCCGTTGCCGAAATCATCATCACTCTGGCAAGCATTTTCATAAAATCCAAAATAGGCGATTATTTGTCACTACTAGCGTTTTTATGTGTGCCTGTTTTTGTTCTCCTCGCGTTTTTCTACAACGCTTCGTTCCAAATGATACTTATCGTGCTTTTAGGCTTTGCCATCGTTGATATAGCATCGCTGATGATAAGACTAAGGAGGAAAGTATGAGCTTCACCTCCATATCCTTTATCGTCTTTTTACCAGTGGTTATAACCCTCTACTTTGTCTTGCCTAATAAAGCAAGACCAGTACTACTGCTTATAGCGTCGTATTTCTTCTACGCTTTCGCGGATTTCAAATTGGTCTTCTTAATTCTATTCACCACCGCTTTCTCGTATATGATGGCAAGGTCAATCGAAAAGAACAAAAGCAAAGGAATTAGGAAGCTGTTGTTCATACTTTACTTGGTAGTCGCACTTGGAACGCTGTTTGTCTTCAAATACCTCAATTTCGCTGTAAATTCGGTAATTTCCATTGCAAATCTTCTTGGTTCTTCCTTGGATCCGTTCTTCATAAACATCATCCTTCCGGTTGGCATTTCTTTCTACACATTCCAAACGATCTCTTATGTCACAGATATATATTTGGGCAAGAAGCAATGCGAACCTAACTTCATAATCTTTGCTCTCTTCGTCTCATATTTCCCTCAACTAGTAGCAGGACCTATTGAGAAAAGTGAGAATCTCATCCCTCAATTCAAAGAAAAGCATCACTTCAATTCGATGGACTTACGTTATGGCTTGCAGAAAATGGCCATCGGGTACGTAAAGAAAATCGTCGTTGCCGACTGCATGGCCATCTTCGTAAATAACGTGTTCGGTGATGTGGCAAATAGTTCTGGGTTGTCATTGCTTATTGCCACATTCATGTTCGGCATCCAAATATATTGCGACTTCTCCGGATACTCAGATATCGCAAAAGGCGTTTCTCGCATCATGGGAATTAAGCTCATGGATAACTTCGATAAGCCATACTACTCATCATCCCTGAAAGAGTTTTGGAATAGATGGCACATATCTCTTAACGACTTCTTCACCGAATACGTCTACATACCTCTTGGCGGAAACAAAAAGGGAGCGTTTAGAAAATACCTAAACATTTTCATCGTCTTCTTGCTATCTGGTTTGTGGCACGGCGCTGCTCTACACTTTGTTGTTTGGGGAGTTATCCATGGACTATTGAGGATAATAGAGGGCCTCTTATCTCCTCATTTATCAAAGATATCGCTCAATGAAAAAGCGAAGAAGGTGATTGGTGTCGTAACAACCTTCCTATTAGTGAACATTGTTTGGGTCTTCTTTAGAGCAAACACGATGTCAGATGCATTGCTGGTGTTCTCGAAAATATTTACATCATTCTTAGATGGATCAGGGATGGAATATTTCACAATCGAAACAACAATGCACATCGCATTCTCGATAATTCTTTTAATTGTAGTCGAATATCTACCGACGTTCGAAGCAATAGTATTTGAGAAAAAGGCGACATCATTGCTGACGGTTACATATGCAACGCTCTGTATAGCGGTCATCATCGCATGGATCTTTACGGTATCAACAGTAGGAGAGAGTAGTTTTATCTACTTCCAATTCTAAACATGAAGAACAAAGTGCAGTTTGGAATATCTCTAGCAATTAGCTTGGTTGGAATACTAAGTGTTCCCGCTTCTCTTTTGTCGTTTGGATTTGCGATGCCATCACAATTTGAAGAGACCTTCCTGGGGGAATTCAAATATAAGGTTGAACGCCTTGAGAAAGTAGAAGGCAAGAAAATCGTATTTATAGGCGGTTCCTCAGTCCCTTTTGCGTTAAGAAGCGAATTAATCGAAAAAAATATCGAAGGCTATGAGATCGTCGATTTCGGCCTATATGCCGGCCTTGGCACAAAAGTCATGATGGATGCGTCATTGGACAGCATCAAAAAAGATGACATAGTCATCCTTATGCCAGAGCAGCAAGAACAAACCTTGTCGACGTATTTCAATGCGAATCTGATGTGGCAAGCGTTGGACGGAGAGCCATCTCTTATGATGAGGCTCAGCGAAGAGGAGAGAACAGAACTGGTAAAATCCTACCCTACCTTTGCGCTTTCAAAAGCCAACTATTACTTCACAAAGTCCACCCCAAAACCAAATGACATCTACAAAAGATCGTCATTTGATGAATACGGAGATATATCTTCAGATCTTCCAGCGTACAACAACATGCCGGGATTCCACGATGAAAATATGCCAATTCTATTCAACGATAATGTCATATCCGATGATTTCATCTCGTACATGAATGATTATAACGACAAGATTCAAAGCAAAGGTGCGACCCTCTACTACCACTACTCACCAATGAATAGACTTGCAGTTCAGGATTCATTTATCGAATACCATAAGTCATTAAGAGATAAGCTGGATTTCCAGATACTAGGAAACCCTGGAAGCTGCATCATGGACTATGAATATTTCTATGACACCAACTTCCACCTCAACAACGCAGGGGCAATCAATTACACAAGAAACATGATTAGAGATCTTAAGATCCTGTTCAGCGACACAAGCGAAATCAATTTCCCTTATGCCAAGAAACCTATATCTCCGATCGAAGAAGAAAGAGATGGCGACAATCAAGACGTCGATTGTTTTGAATATCAAGTTAAGGACGATAGAGCGCGCGTCTCCTCTTTATTGGATATAAAGGAAAGGATGATCATTCCATATAGGTATCAGGGCAAGAGAATTGATGCCTTTACCAAAGAAACATTCCAGAATGTCAACGGAATAAAAACTATACTTATTCAGGACAATATCTCCTCAATTAGCGACGAATCCTTCGCAAATTGCGGTGATTTAAAGAGAATTGAATTAAAGAACAATGTCCCAAGTTCGATTAGGGTAGGAAGAAAACTACTCGAAGGAACGAGTGCAAATATATATGTCCCAAAAGAAGCATTATCTCTATACAAGACAAACTATTTCTGGAGTGAATACACAACAAGAATCTATTCCTTGGAGGATAAGTAATTCTTTAAATCTCTAATGACATTCTCAGTCCTGATGACAACGCCAGAATCACTCAAATGGTTGTCGATAAGGAAGAAGTAATAGCCTTGCATCAACGAATCCCAAATGTCCGATATGACAGGGCATTCGAGCCTTTCAACAATCGTTTCGTGAAGTCGATTGATTTCATATTCTGTTGATACATCCGTCAGACAATGGATGTTCTTTGGAGCGTAAGTGAACAACAATTCCGCTCCATCCTCTTTTAGTTCTCTATAGACGTTATTGTAAGCTTCAAACATCTCATCATTGAAACTGTAGATCGTATAATCGCAAATCGGCTGACTAATCCACTCGTCGTAAGGATTGTCAGGTCTTTTTAATGTATAGTCTCCGTATATGTTGTAAGTGTCATAGTTATAATGGTTCATGTCGTCATCAAAACGCTTAGCCTGGATTTCATAGCTCTTCGGCGGCATAACGGCCTTCTCCTGGAAGTGAACGGCCATATTGTTCAACGGATAACCTACTCTAGTAAGGTCAAGGAGGGCAAACGAATCGTAATTCGATTCAAAGAAATATGTCGTTCTGATCTCAAAAGAATCATCCACGAAGAACTGGCAGTCGAGCGAGTCAAATTCTGGAGCATCTAACACAATATCCCCAGGCCTAAGATAATTCTTTATAACCTCAAGCTGTATAAATGCAGAAACATATGCAAAAACGCCCATATTTACGACTTTGTAATCAGGGAAAGCCTGCATAATCGTCTCAGAATTGTAGCCATAGCGAGATGAAGATCCGCCAAAAAGAATGATCTTCTTCTCATCCTTGACCATGTCTAGATAATCCAGCTTGTCTTGGAATGCATCATAATATGTTCCAGAATTCACCGGAGCGTTTAATGCTGATATATGGCATGTCTTTATCTTTTGTTGTCCAAACAAAGGCTCACCGATACATTTGAGATTGTCGCTTATATATATTTCCTGTATGCCGGAATCTTTGAATGCGTTGTTCTCAATGCTTTTTATTGAATCCGGAATAATCAGGGTATCGACTTGAGCGGTAGAGAAGGCTCCTTCTTTAATTGAGGTCACCATTTTCCTATTGATGAATTTTGGAATACACACTCTAGTGTCATTGCCGTGATAATCAACGATTGTTATGTCCTTCTCCCCTTCTTCATACGAGAAAGAATTATATTCCGTATATTTCTCCCACTGGGCATAAAGAGTCTTCACCGAATCATTAAACCTGCTTCCGAACGAAATGAATGTGCCAGAGTAATCAGGTTCAGTATTCCAGCCTATCTGATAATGGCCTGGCCAGAACATATAGTCGCTGCCAATTACTGCATTAGCCCTAAGATGCGAATGGGTTATCGGCATAGCAAGATACTCTAACCCATCTTTGAACTTGCCTCCGTTTGGGTCATAGGAGACGGATTCCCTTGTTGTCTTAAAAGACACGACCATGTCTCTTTTGATGTTGTGCAACACCAAAATGTAATGATTTTCTCCTTTATCGATTAATTTGTATTTCCTATAGGATACACTTAAGACGAAAGAGTCTTTTACCAGGTCGAATTCGATGACAAGTCTATCTCCATGAACAACAGAATACTCATTCTTATCAAGGATAATATCCGGGTTTTGCGAGATTTTTACCGTATGAACCACCGTAGAATCGTCGATTTCGAACTCGTCATCTGCATCCAATGTATCGTAGCTAGATGTCAAAGAAACAAAAGATGAATAATCAACATCCTTTAGAGTTAGAAGAGCCTCTGTGTCAGAGATATATTCGACTTGGTAGTTCTCATATGAGCAACCATCGATCGTGGCTAGATATTCAAGGTGCAACGTAAAGACGGCATCTTCTCCATCCTTGACTTCAAGGATTGGGTTAAGACACTTAATGTATTCGTTTTCCTCTAGCACCAACCTATGTCTGATTTCTTCTTTCTTTGGCACAGTGCCCACTAATGCACATGAGAAAATAAGCGCACCAAACAAGAGAACGTTAGCAACTTTTTTGTTTCTCATGCTTCTATTATATAAATCATTCGCTCTTTATCTATGATAAAAACATAGTAGGAAGCCAAAACAAAAGCCCTTGTTCTTATTTTTGAACAAAGGCCATTAATTTAAGCAGCAGGATATGCTTCTTTGATTCTTGCAATCTCCTCAGATGTGAGTCTAAGAATTGTTCCGTGTCTCTTCTTCAATGAGTCGAAGGAATATTCGCTTTGTGCTAAGACCTTCCATGAGCTGGATGTCGTATCTTCGATATCGGTTGTGCTCAATGGGAGATATCCACCGCTGATGGCATACTGGTCAGCCCATAAGCCGTATTCATCGATATCGGCATCTCTTCTGTCATCTCTGTTGTAGCGGAAGAACTCCGGTCCTTCTAATAGCTTGTTGTCGAGCGCTCTATTTGATGCTTTGAGTCCTGTATCAGCAAGATTCATGACTTTCTCCCATGATGTTGGATCACGCAAGTCGGTTGTCTTCATGATACGGATTCCGCCATTATTCTCGTCGTTATCGCCATCCTTTGATGCACTGTAATATGTATCATCAATCTTGATGACTGTTGTATCGATGATTTCTCTAGCCTTGCCGTCTGGTTCATCATAGTTATCGATGAAGAGCTTGGTTTCAGAGTAATGGACGAAGTCTCTTGTTGCGGTGTAATAAATAGCATTTGGCTTAGCCTTATATTTTGTCTCGGTATTCATGATAGATGATGCGAAGAAGATTAAATATTCTCCTGCATTATCGTCGTAGATCATCTCAGGTGCCCACGCCATACCAGCATTCTCTGGAGCAACATCTTTGATGACATATGGATCGCCCCAATTAACAAGGTCATTTGACTGCCATAAGATAAGGTCATGCGAGCCTGTGCAGCTTGGGTCGTAATATCCCTGAGCATTCTTCTTCCATCCACCTCTGTTATTGATGCTTAAGTCGGTAGCAACAAGGAAGAATCTATCGCCTTCTGGTGAACGGCAGATATATGGGTCACGAACGCCTTTCTCTCCCACTGTGCTCTTGAGGACTGGCTGTTTCTTGTTCATGTCCTTGAAGTTCAAGCCCTGTCCTTCATCTGCTAATGCGAAGTAGATCTGTTCTCCGTTAGCGCCTGAATCGCTGATGAAGTGTCCCATTAAATATCCGACGTATTCTTCATCCTGAATTTCATAATCAAGGCCTTTAACTGTAACTTCTCTTGTAAATTTCGCTGCAGTTCCGTCCTTTTCTGCTGTAGCGGTCAATGTAACTGTTGTGTCTTCGTTTGGACGTGAAACAACACCAGGTGCCATATCTCCATCCCAATTAGGATTGATGATGTTGACGTCTGATGACTCCCATTTGATTGTTGCACCTTCGATTTCTTCCTGGAGATAGATGTTGCCGTAGATTGCATCCGCTCCAACGATTTCGAGTTGCTCATCGATTGATGATGCTAAAGCCTCATCCATTGGAGGAAGGGTCGAAACGCCTGGTTTCGCACCACATCCCGCTAAAAGCAATGTGGATGCAAGTCCAAAAATGAGTTTAAAATTCTTTTTCATTTGATAATCCCTTTCTTTAAGGTCCTATCGTCTCGTTACGAGTACAAGAGGATTTCTATGCCTGAAGGCGCTAAGAATATAGTTATATTCTAATTTTTATTGATACCAATTGCATTACAATCTTGTGTTTTTGAATATGACTATCCTATTAATCATTTTAAGCGCGTGCACCCATTTACATGTGAAAACACCAACATGCACGACATAAAGGCCTCAGACAGCCTAAAATACACATTGAATATTGATCTAATAATAACTATATTATTGCCCATGAATAATATTGTTAAGTTTGCGACATTATGTTTAGCCTCCTTCGCGATGGTGGGATGCTCAACTAATATGGTCATCGGAGGCGTATCGACATCCACAAAGACCACCGTCTCCTGCCAATACATAAAACTCAAGGGAGAGGCCTCCCATTGGATTAATGTTGAAGAGGGAAACGTCATAAAAGTAGAAATAACAACCAAATCCGGAATGCTTGATGTCACAATCACAGATGGAAAAGAAACACCATACGAAGGGCACATCGATAACGACATGAACTTCACCGTAAATGTTGATCCGGGCCACTACACCATTAAACTGTACGGACATGACCACTCGGGTTCATATAAATTCGACTGGGGAAGCAAATAGGGCTATATGCCCTTTTTAATTTAAAAAGAGGCATCTGCCTCTTATTTAATCTCGGTTTGCCTCTTATAAGTTATCGTCCAAGTTCCAATTGCTGCCAAGACAATACCAAATGTGATCATCAATTCCATTACCGTGTACGAAATCGGTGGAGTAATCATGCTCATGATATTCATGTAGGAGATGAACTCTACAATCAAAACGACGGACAATCCTATTGTCATCATGATTTTGCGAAGCTTTTCAACTTTGCCAGACACTGCAGCTGCAACGATGAAGAATGGTATGATATCGAGATACAATCCTACGTTGAATCCGATATTCACATACGAAGATGGGTCGAGGGTGTAGCCCGGAGGGATGGATGCAATAACAGCAGATATGCTGTATAGATAACTAATCAAGCCCGATATTTCCATGGCAATAAATATTGAATTAAAGAACACCATACCTTTACGGTTATCGTCTTGCTTTATCAATTCAACAATCGCAAAAGCGGAAAATAGTATAATCGTCACATCAAAGATGATTGATAAGACTATCTCTGTTGCTGGGGCATCAATCGAAAACGAAGTCAAATTCGTGTAGAAGCCGATAGACATCGCGATGATAAATAGAATTGCTGAGATGATAGGAATGATACGTTTCATACGTTAAGTATATACACAACGCTTGTGGATGTACATAAACACAAAACGCAAAAAGAAAAGGGATACCGAAGTACCCCTTAAGCTTTTAGTTGGTGTTGATTAAGCAACCTTGACTAACTTGATTCCGAAGACCCAGATTGAGTATCCGTTGTTCATGTTGTGGACTGTGATTGTCTTAGCACCTGCTGCGATGTCGATCTGAGCAAGAGCGACATTTGTCCAACCAGCTTCTGATTCTGATAATCCTGTGTCACCGTAGCTCTTGTCTGCAGGACCGAGGTTGACATATGCGCCATCGTCGACTTTGATCTTGTACTTGTAGTCGTTCTGGAGCTCTGCTGTTGAGCCGTTGTTTGAAGCCTTGTCACCTAATTCGTTGATAGCGTATGCTGAGTTCCAGCATCCCTTTGAAGCGTTTCCTGCTGAAACCTGTGCATTGAGGTAGACATCGTACTTGCCAGCTTCGACGCCTTCGACACTCCATACGTCATCGAAGATACCCTTACCAAGACGTGTGTCCTTGTTTGTTGCAACTGGAGCCTTCTGGCCTTCTGTGCACTCAGCTGCTGTGTATTCGTATGTCTTTGCTGCTGGAGCTGGATCGTCAGCTGGAGCTTCTGCTGATCTGAATGTGAAGTTGTAGAATGTTGATCTATAACCACCAGACATAACGAGTCTGATTGAGTTCTCACCTTCATGGAGCTTGAATGTGTATGGGAGGACGTATTCAGCTCTTGGATCGCCTCTTCTGACTGGTGTTCTGACTGTTGCGTCCATATCCTGACGCTCTCCGTCGACGTATAAGACGTATCTGAAGTCATCGACGAGTTCGCCCTTACGATCGCCATCGATGTATGCGCCTGGGGTCCAGTCTGATGAGTCTGCGCCATATGCCCAGAAGTCAACGTTGTTCTGGCCCATGTAGCCTGCTGGCTTAGCGTCGCAGTAGAGCTTCTGTGCTCCACCTAACTGAGCGACCTGAGCTGCTGTTAATTTGAACTTGTATTCGAAGAAGTCGCCTGTCTGTGTTTCGTCGAAGACTAATTCACCAACCTCCTGGTTGACTGATGTTCCGTTCTCGTCTAATTCGAGGTTGTTTCCGATTGGACGGCCCCAGAATGCTGCACCGCCATCTTCACCGATTGTGAGGTGTGACTTTGATTCTTCTGTAACTTCGTTTGCCTTGAAGCCTAATGCTGACTGTTCGCATCCGTTTTCACACTGGTAAACACGGACTGCTGCGTATCCAGGATCTGGTTCTGCTGTGTCGTTTGTGACATAGTTGTGGCCTAATGCTTCCTGAGTCTGTGGGTTTGTTGCATCGCAACGTGTGCATGACTGAACGCCTTCTCCTGCTGTGTCACATGTTGGCTGTGATGACCAAACTGTTTCTCCCCAATCGTGGCCTAATGCTTCGATTTCGACTGTCTGTTCTTCGCCGCAAACTTTGCACTTCTGCTTCTGTTCGCCTGCTTCTGTACATGTTGCTGCCTTTCCGCCTTCGACATCTTCCCATGTGTGAGCTGCCTTTGAGACCTTTGTCTCCTTGACGTCTCCGCATTCGCACTTTGTAACCTTCTTACCTTCTGAGGTGCAGGTTGCTGCGACTGATGCATCCTTATCTTCAACGTACTTGTGTTTGTGGACTGATGAAGATGCTGGTGTGTTGCCGGATGTGTCTCCACCCTCGTTGTTGCCGCCGCAAGCTGCCATGATTGAGCCAGCTGCGAATAACAATGTTACGAGTCCGACGAGTTTCTTTGTCTTTTTCATAATTTCTCCTAATACTTTTTCAGTATTACCCTTTCTTTGGAGTTGATTTTTACTTGCAAACCCCTAGAACGCAAAATTAAGGTCACCAAAGCGCTGATAAAGCTGAATTCGTAATCTTATGTCCTTTATATTAATTCAAATAAAAAAAGTTGTCATTACTTTTTATTAAACTTTGTTTATAAAGGGTTGTGTAAGTTGTGTGTGAATTGGTAAAAATAATTCGATGCTATCTGCTCTTTTTGAGATTTTTTCTAGTTACTAAAAATTTATCAAAAAAGTTGCTATTTTTTACAAAAATTGCCGTTTCTAAGCGTTTACATTGGCAAAAATTAAAAGCGCTTACTTGCGGTAAACGCTCTTAGTATGCTTTGAATGTTAGGTTTTTATAATATATGGAAATATCACCGTCGGATGATTTTTTGAGGTTGACTATATACCAGTCTACCGTATCGGTTCCGGTGTAATGGAAAATCTTTCCTTCCATCAAACCCGTGGTCTCGTTATATCCATCAAAGACAGAATTCCTATAATATTCTGGCTTTAATTCTGGGGCATCTTGAGTCTTGTCCACTTTATCGTAGACGCTATAAAGCATGACATTCCCGTTAAAGTTGCCGATGGTCCAAATGTATCTCGCAGTTTCCCACTTGCCAACTAAGTCATCAACCGTCAGTGAAGCCGTTAATTCTTCTCCAGTCGGCGTATATGAATTGGTTTCGCTAGATTCTTCAGCGCTATTTAAGTAGCTAGAACTGCTATTCTCAATAACCACAACCGGTCTTTTCTTGATCGAGTAGCCGATTGCAAATGATGAACCAACTAGAGCAACCGCTCCAAGTGAAGCAAGAACGATTTTTAGCGGAGTATTTTTACTTGTTTCTTGCCGGGGTGACACCTCGGAAACCTCCCTCAGCTCAACGTCATCGTCAAGTAATTCGTCAAACGATACGTCAAAGACTTTGGTGAGTTTCCTGATCTTCTCTAAATCCGGTGTATTCTCTCCGGATTCCCATTTGAAGACCGATTGTCTAGATACCTCCATGATGGAGGCTAAGGCCTCTTGGGAGTAGCCTTTTCTTTTTCTGAGTTTTGTAATTTTGTCGCAAAGCTTCATTGCCTGTCTCCTAAGTGACCAAAGTATCGTCTTGTCTATTTTACTCTAAAAGAAATCAACGGTTAAAAACTTGTTAACTTTCGGTTTACAAACGCACCTTACATACATACATGAGGGGTTCTGCCTTAATTATTGTTCGGAGAGAAAAAATTTTTCTCAATGTTATGTTTATTGCTAGACATCAAGTCATACGTATCTATATACCAAATAAACATAAGAAAAAACGGTGATATTTTTATACTTGATACAGCTTCTATTTCGCTTATAATCATGTTGTCGCAAGACCTACGTAAAGATGACGAGTGACGGTTCTGACTCGTCGGTAAAATAAAACGTGACCGAGAGAAGATGACGAGTGACGGTTCTGACTCGTCGGTAAAATAAAACGTGACCGAGCGTAGCAATTCATGCGGGATCATTTTTTGATGGTCCCGTTTTTTTTACGGAGGAAATAACATATGAATTATTTAACCGAACTATGTCGATTAACTCCATTATTCGAACATGACTACCCATCTGATCAATGCCCGGAAATAATGTCCAAAGAAGGAAGACCTTATAATTGCGTTTCTTTCAAATACCGTTCATATATAATCTGTATTCCATTCAGGACAAACATCAACCACAAACACGCTTACCTGTTTAGAAATACAAGACGTTCGAGAAATAATAAATCAGGCTTGGATTTCTCGAAGATGATTATTGTTATTGATAAAAAATATTTATCCAAGGAAAAGGTGATAGTTGACCGAGACGAATATAGGGAGATGATTGTAAATATGCCGGTTATCGTCAAGAAAGCAATTAAATATCTTGATGCCTACACCGATGCAGTTATAAGAGGGTCCCACACAAAAGACAAAAGGTTTGAAAGAACATATCACTATTCAACCTTAAAATACTTCCATAAGGAGTTGGGACTATAAAAGGCCACCCAGATGGGCAGCCTAGTGTTCAATTCAATTAGTATTCAAGACCGTAGTGATTTCTGATAGTCTCGCACTCATCCTCGGTGATTCTCATGATGGTGCCGTGACGCTTTCTTAAGGAATCCCAAGAATAGTCCTTATCAGCGCCTTCAACGAGTCTCTTCCATGCGCCAGTGTCGTTATGGATATCGTCGATATTGGTTGTTGAGAATGGGATATATCCGTTGCCGCCCATATATCTATCACCCATAAGTCCGATTTCAATCTGGTCTGGATCCTGACGGTCATTCTGGTTGTAGATGAACCACTCTGGACCTTCGAGGTTCTTGTTTGTTGGAGCAGCTCCATCGGTGAGCTTTAATCCCGTCTCTTCAAGTTCTCCGACCTTCTCCCAGCTTGTGTAGTCGAATAAATCATCGGTCTTTGCGATTAAGATACCACCGCCATTGACGTTGTTATCTCCATCCTTGATTGCGTAGTAATATGTGCCATCGATGCATGTGATTGAAGCGTCGAGTGAGATTCTGATTTCACTCTTAGCTCCGCAATCCTGGCAAACTAACTGCTTGTAGTTAGCAGGGTCTTTCTCGAGGTTGTCGCTTCCGCACTTATCGCATTCTGAAAGCTTCTGATTATCGATTAAGAGCTGTGCTTCTGAGATATGGACGAAGTCTCTGGTGGTTACATAATAGATTGCGTCCTGTTCAACTTTCTTGTTGTTCTTGTCTTTTGGCGTATCAACCAAGCAAGAAGCAAAGAAGATGACGTATTGTCCTGTTTCTTCATGCCAGATCATTTCAGGTGCCCAGCACATGCCTGCGCTTTCTGGAGAAACCTTGATGGATTTAGATTCTTCCCAGTTGATTAAGTCCTTTGATTCCCAGAATGTGAGGTAATCGCTGCCGGTTCTTGAGAATAAGTCATTCGTGTTAGCGCCCCAGCCGCCTCTTGTATAAACGGAGAGGTCAGTTGCAACGATAAAGAATCTATCACCTTCTGGAGAACGCATCATGAATGGGTCTCTGACGCCTCTTTCTCCAACGACTGATGAAAGGATTGGGTTGTTAGCCTTGCTCAAATCCTTGAAGTGAAGCCCTTTATCAGCGTCTGCGAATGCAAAATACATCTGCTCACCGACTGCCACTCTTTGTCCGCCTGTCTCTTTTCCGTCTTCAGAGATGAAGTGACCGAAGAGATAACCCTTATAGTCCTCGTCCTGGATATGGTATTCAAGACCTTTGACTGTGACTTCTCTTGTGAACTTTGCCTCAGTTCCATCCTTGACTGCCTTAGCGGTCAATGTGACTGTGGTGTCTACACTTGGACGAGTGACAACGCCTGGTGCCTTCTCTCCATCCCAGTGTGGGTTGATGATGCTTTCATCTGATGAGCTCCAGGTAATGGCAGCTCCATCGATTTCCTCATCGAGATAAATATTTCCGTAGACCGCTTCTGCTCCTGTGATTTCCAATTTCTCATCGATTGCAGAGGCTACTGCCTCATCCATTGGAGGAAGAGGTGGTTCTGATGGTGTCTTAGTTCCGCAAGCGCCCAAGAATAAAGTAGCTGCAAGACCAAAAACGAGTTTGATTTGTTTCTTCATAGTGTTTCCCTTTCGACAAAATGAGTTTGTATATATAACAATAAGACTAATTGAAAATTGTTTCAAATGTTCGTTAGAAAAGGCCGCTCTAGAAGAGCAGCCTAGATTCTATTGTTTATTTTGCGTAGACGTCGATGTAATCGAAGTTTGTGGATTGGCCAGTTGAGGTCAATTTAATCTGGTTTGCACCAGCCTTGACGTCGACCATTGCAACATCGACATTCGTCCAGAAGTGATAATCTCTAGCTCCACCTTCATTTGTTCCAGCAGGAATTGTGATTGATTCTGGGGTAACTGCTGTTCCGTTGACATCCATGGTGAACATGCCGCTGAACGTTCTGTCATCGGTTCTTGCTGATAAACCAGCATTGATAAGGACTTTGCCAGCTTTAGCGGCATTATAGGTGAATGTCATAGATCTTCCCTGGTTTCCATCGAGATCTCCGACGTAGCCATTTGAAGAAACACCTTCTCCTGTGACGTTATTTCTAGCCGAGCATCCGCCTTCTAGGACTGCTGATTCAGCCTCTAATCTTGTCTTGGTTGCATCTTTCTTGTAGTTTGCGAATTCTGTCTGGACATCTAATGCTGTCTTTTCGTTGAATGCGCCGTCTAAGAACTGAACACGCTTATTGAACCAATCTGACATCTGGCCATAGCATTCAGCCTGTGTCTTGAACTGCTGAACATCTCTTCTAACTTCGAAGTTTGTCTCAGGGTTTGAACCCATTGTACGAGGCCACTTGTCGTAGTTCTTCTTGTAGTCTGCAACATACTTAGCTGTGAATTCAGAAATCATGTCGTTAGCCTTGGCGAAGACTCCAGCTTCTTTAGCTGCGTTCCATTTTGCTTTAACCTTCTGCATGAAGAATGGCAATTTTGGAAGCATTGAAAGCCACATGTTGGTTGATTTTGCGGCATAGATGCCCTGTGAGTTCTCAACTGTTCCTTGTCTGATGCCGAATGTTGTATCGAAGTCCCACGGGCAGTTGCATGTTAAGAGCTTGTTACCTGTGACTGACATATCGGCTGAGAGATAGAATGATGAGTAGCCGACGTCTGGGTCACATGAGAGTTCGCCCAAGATATATGCTGCAACGAATGAATCGATGTCGATGACCTTTGATAAGCATTCCTCAGCATCTGTGTATGAAGAAGCGGTAACCACTCCATCCTGAATCTGCTGGAGGGTGTTGTTGAATGCAGCGTTGTACATAACGGTGTAGACATTCTCGACAAACTTCTTGATGAATGGAATCTGTGTGGTTCTATCAGTGATATCGCTTCCGATAGTGTAGCCTTTTTCGATATCTCCTGTCTTACCATCGCCGAACTGCTGGCCCTGAGCATAGTAGTTGATTGCTTTTGGCTTATAGTCGACTGTGAATGTTGGATCTCCTGCTTCTCCTTTAGCTTCTTCAAGCTTGTAGTAGTGATCCAATTCCATGAGGTATCCGATGTCGGTACCACTGTAGTTTGCTGGTGGTTCTGCAACTTCAACACGTCCTGACTTGACTTCCTTCTGTTCTGCAAGGATGTAGAGTCCCCAATACTGGTTGTTGAGGTAAAGGTGGACCGGTGTGAAGTCTGATGCAAAGAGCTTGTCATCCATCAAGTTTCTACCGAGATAGAATCCAAGTGAATTTCTAAGCATGGATGTGTCTTTAACGTCTGCGAGTAAAACCCACTTCTTGTACTTGCCACCCTTATTAAGGCCGAGCATTGACTGCTTTGCGTCGAATTTGATTCTGAATGGCTTCTTCTGGTAGTTAGATGTGTAGTTACCTCTGACTTTCATGCTTGCGGCAACGCTGTCGAGAGCGAATTTTGTGTCGCAGTTGGAAAGTGTGAGGGTGCCTGCTACTTCTGGCTTATCGGATTCTCTATTTGGCTGTGTTGCCCAGTTCAAACCCTCGGTTGTGGTGAACTTGATTTCTGGAACCTTGTCAAAGATCTGATAATCTCTCTTATTTCCATAAGGAGAAACGATTGATGACCAATCGAAGCTTGGCTCAAATGTTGTTGATGTCTGCGTTGAAGATGAGCTTGAGGATTTTGACGAAGATGATGATTTTGACGAAGATGAGCTAGAAGCTGGCTTGTTTGACTCGACAGAGGTCTGAGTTGCGCTTGATGTCTCTTCTGGCTTTGCTGAAGAATCGTCAGTTTTCGAACCTTGTGTGGTTCCGCATCCGACAACCATCATCATAGCTGCCGATAATGCTAATAATCTGTTTTTTCTCATACTTTAATCTCCCTTTCTAGGGAATAGATTCCCTGAAAAAAGTATTGATGTTACTTATTAGGATAGACTATAGGCATAAAAATAACAAAAGTTTATTTCTAGGCCAAAACGCATAATTATCATATTCCTAGGCAAAAAGATTAGAGTGATTCGAATGTATTGGCACAAAATAATGTTTGTTTATTAATTTGCTAAAAATCACCAATGTAAACGCTTAAGTATCGAAAAATAGTCATTATTTTACTGTGTGTATATTATCGTGTGCGCTTACGCATAATATAAATATAAGGATAAGAGACGGGGATAAGTTTGCCGATTTCCATCAAATTGCCAAAATAAAAATCGCAAGTTTGTCTATATGAAAATAGCATTTTTATCATAAAGCGTAAAAGTCGGCTATCACGCCATATGAAAAGCACCGTTTCATGCGAAGCGGTGCCATTTGTTTCTCACTATTTTGTTGTCCACTTAACTGAGTATTCTTCAGTTGATGTTTTCGTGCCGTATGTGCTCTTTGAATATGAGCTGGTGACCATGCCATCGGTGTTGTATTTAACCTCGGTTGTGCTATCGGATTTATCCAAATGAATAATAATGCCATCACCCATATCCACATCCTCTGCTTTTGTGTGAACTTCATGTGAGACTGTATATGTGTCTAATCCAGTCTTGAATTTGTATTCTTCCTTGAGTTCAGCATCCGAGTAATTGTTATTGATCAATTCAAGAGTCTCAGCGAGTGTTGTGTTGAGGCTAAGGCTAACAACTGTTGGGTTGTTTTCATCTGAGCAAACAAACTTACCGCTGTCATCTCTGGTGTATGTATATGTTCCCTTTCCCTTGTCTGAGTGGTTGTATTCAACAACTGCCTCAACATATTTTGATGTATCTTTGTTTTTGACCTTGTCGAGAAGTGATTTGCAATCCGTATCGACTTCAGGAACCATTTTGCTAAGCATTCCTGACTGCCAGAGCAAGTATCCTCCAACTGCAATGACTGCGACTGTTACGAGGCCACCGATTAATTTTCCTACTTTCATGAATATCCCTCCTATTGGGTGATAATAAAGTATTGTCATTTTAGTGAAATGACATAAATAACTCTATTAACCCCTAAAACTTATGACAAATATTTGAATTCTTGTCTGTCTTCTTTAATATGAAAAATCCCACAAAAAGTGGGAATTTTCTGAATTTGCTTAGTTATTTGGGTTGATATGCGAGAGGAAATCCTTAGCCCTATCATTATCTGGATTGGTGAAGAATCCATCAACATCGCTTGTCTCATACACTTGCTTGTCGTGGACGAAATACACTTTGTTGGCCACTTCTCTTGCAAAGCCCATCATATGGGTGACAATGCATATGGTCATGCCTTGAGATGCAAGGTCTCTAATTACATCGAGCACCTCTTTAACCATCTCAGGATCTAATGCGCTAGTAGGCTCATCAAATAGCATGAGCTCAGGATTCATAAGAAGCGCTCTTGCTATAGCAATTCTTTGCTTCTGGCCACCAGATAATGAACCTGGATATGCATTTATCTTATCTAACAATCCCACTCTATCGAGCAGCACTTTTGCCTTCTCAATCGCAGTGACCTTGTCCATCTTCTTAAGCTTTACTGGAGCGAGGATCATGTTCTTCAAAACGGTAAGGTGAGGGAAGAGTTCGAATTGTTGGAACACCATTCCGATGTTTTCTCTCATTTTGTTGATGTTTTGTTTTGATAATGCCTCACCCTTGAACAAAACCTCACCGCTTTTTGGGGTGACAAGCATGTTCATTGTTCTGATTAAGGTGGATTTACCCCCACCGCTTGGACCAATAATTGCAATGATATCGCCCTTCTCAACCTCTAAGGAGATATCTTCTAATATCGTCTGGTCATTGAAAGAGACCGTTACATTCTTAAGTTCTAGCATGTTTACTAAGCCCCTTCTCAATTAATTTGAATAACAACGTGAATAGGTACACTAACAAGAAATAGACGATACCCATCACGATGTAGACAGTGTTGTAGTCAAATGTGGCGTTCGCAAGTTTTCTAAACGCCAAAGAAAGATCCACCGCACCGATGAATCCAACAATCGATGTTTCTTTGAATAATGTGATGAATTCGTTTGCTAAGGACGGGAAAGCATTTCTAAATGCCTGAGGAAGGATGACGTGGAACATGCTGGATGAATAGGATAATCCCAAACTCCTGGATGCCTCCATTTGCCCTTTAGGTACTGCATTGATGCCACCTCTGAATATTTCAGAGACATACGCTCCTGAATTTAAACCGAACGAGAGAATGGCTATCAATAAGGCGCTTCCCGTGAAGTCCATGAAAACAACGAAATATATAATGAGCAGCTGGATGACCATCGGGGTGCCTCTAAACACGCTCACGTAAATCTTAAATATGTTCTTGATGGCCATCATCCACCAAGAATCGTTATCAATCTTCTCCACGAGGCAAGTAATCATGCCAAGGAGTAATCCTAAGGCAAAAGATGCCACCGTAACCAAAGCGGTATTGAGCAGCCCTTCAAAGAGCTGCTCTACCGTCTTTTTGGAGGAGAAATTTAGTACCAAAGCGTCGTTGATCGCCTTGAAATTAAATAAATAAAGTGTGACGAAAATTCCTAGGGCTATACCCAGCATGCTGAGGGAAACAATCTTGTTTTTAAGCCCTGCTTTCATACTTATTCACCGAAGTACTTGTTAACGATTTCGTCAAATGTGCCTTTTGATTTTGCTTCAGCGATGAATGTGTTGAGCGAATCAACAAGGGTCTGGTTACCTTTTGTAACCGCAATTGCGTATTCTTCTTCTGTTAAAACAACTGGCAAAACCTTAACGCCTTCGTATTTTGTGACGTAAATGTTTGCTGGAGCTGAGTCGATGATGACTGCGTCTAATTTTCCGTTCTGAAGATCTTTGACTGCAAGAGCGCCTGTATCGTATGTCTTGCATGTTGAATCAGTGATTCCATCAAATTCCCAATCTTCATCACCTTCGATGTAATACTGTCCGGTTGTGCCTCTCTGGCATCCGATGCTTGCTTTGTTGGTTGTTAATGTTGAGAGGATTGCATCTTCAGTTGTAAGTGCTGCATATGGGCTGTCGTCCTTAACGATAACAACCTGGTTTGATGAGTAATATGCGTTTGAGAAGGAGAGTGTCTGCTCTCTTTTTGCATTCTTTGTGACGGCTGCGATGGCACAGTCGACTTTGCCCTTGCTTGCTGAAAGCAATGCTGCGTCGAAATCCATGTCCTGGATGTCAACCTTGACTCCTAAATATGAGCCATAGGCTTTGATGAGGTCCATATCAAGACCGGTGATTTCGCCATTTTCGATGTACTCGAATGGTGCGAATTCTGCGTTTGTTCCAACGGTAAGTGTTCCATTGGATTTGATCTGATCAACCGTGTTGAATTTTGCTCCGCCACAGGCTGTAAGACCAAATAATGCGACTAGGCTGAGAAGTGTTAGAGATTTGACTTTCATAATTAATTTTCCTCCTAAAAGTTCCGAATCTCGCCTAGGGTATACAAAAATCCCTAAGCTCTCTATAAAGCCTAAGGACGTAAATGATTACGTGGTGCCACCTTAGTTAATCACCCTTTCACAAGGATGAAACTCTATGGGTTCAGTTCGTAAAACCCAGACGCTTTGACGGGCGAACCCGGCACACCCTACTGTTACTTCAGGCTGCAGCTCCGAGATGCGTTCCCTGTTGCTCCCTTACCGGACTCACACCAACTCCGGCTCGCTTTAAGTTCACAAGCAAGTACTATTTCTCTTCTTTGCTTTGGGCGTATTTTATGCCCGGTCACAAGAACGTCAAGCATTATTTTGTATTTTTGTTAATTCATTAGCCGTTAAAGAAAAACGCCTATTAATAGGCGCATTCTCTAATCCTCTTTCTTCTTGGATATAATCAATATCACCAAATAGGAGATAATCCCAAGAGCGAGCAGCACGATTCCTGATATAAACAAGGTATACGTGTGCACGTCTCTAGTCGTGCCATAGATATCTAATACACCTTTGAAGAGTGAGGCCACCGTAATCGTGGCCACTCCTGCGTTATAGATATCGCTTGTTATTTCGCTTGGGAAGATGTTTTTTCCGAACAAGAAGAAGGCTAAGTATGGCAAGAATCCAAGAACCATCGGGAAGAGGAATGCAAATGCCATGAAGAAAGAGTAAACGCCGTGAGAGAACTGCTCATAGATGAATCCGACAAGCGCAACGAAGAGGAACACGCCAAGATATATGAACATGTTTCTCTTAACGGTTAGCTTATCACTACGCAAAGTAAACACAGTCGCTGACCTCCCTCTCTCCGATATCTTTCTCGCCGTTGGTGTTAGGTCTATTCAATAATCTTCCATTAAACCAAATGGTAGATGAGCCTCCTCCATCGAGGTTATAGACGGTTTTGCAGCCTTTTTCGACCATATAATCCGCCATTTGGTACAATTCCATGCCCCATGAAGAAGATAATCTTCCATCGCAAACCGCCACTCTATAGTGAAGGTTATCAATGATTCCGATAGCGGTCCTCTGGTTTCCTAATTTGGAGCTGATAGCAACCTCATCCTTCTCTGAGACGATGGTTTTACCATCTTCTACCAAGATTGGTCCGAATGAGAATATCTGATAAGCCTTGATTCCAGTATCAAGCTTCAATGCCTGCATGTCTTCTACGCTCTTATTCGCTTCTTTAAATGTCTCAAAGCTTCCATCTGTGTAGATGGCTAAATCACCCTTGTCCATATCAACGGTTTTCTTTGAATCTCTAAAGACGGTTCCGTTTCTAAGTACGTATCCACGTTCCTGAGCGCCGTAATAATCTCCGTTGATTGCAAATACGGCATTATGTCTTTCTGCCATGGATGAGGTACGCTCTACAATCTTCTGGCCGTATTTGTCTTTTGCTAGTGCGGTTTTCATATACTGCGCACTTGTAAGATAAATATCTGCGCAATAAACCACTGTATCAACCATCTGCCCCTTCTTGTTCTTAACCTGGACGGTTTCGGTGAGGATGGTTATGCACATATGGCTATCTGTATACGTATTCTCAGTATATGTTGGTGTGTCGGTATAAATTGGGGCGTCAGGAAATATGGTTGTACCAGGCACAACTGGCATAGAGCTAGATGAACTTGATGAACTGGATGAGGATGAGATTTCACTGCTAGACGAAGAAGACTCTGGTCTAGAAGATGAAGTTTCGTTTACCGATGAAGAGGCAGGCTTCGATGATGATGTTGGCACGCTTGATGAAGCGGTTGGAAAATCATCGAAGAAATGGCTATCGAAAGATACATCCTGCATTGGCTGTTCCACAACGAACGTGTCCAAAAGAGCGAAGGTTGAATACCCCGCTAAGACGACACCGAACACTAATGGGAATAGCAATTTCTTGATCATGATTACTTATCTTTCTTAACGAAGATGAAGAACTTCTGAATCGCCCATGATACGGTGAACATGACGATTTCAACAAGTAGCTTTGCTAAATACTGGTTCATGCCAGCTTTGTCGACTAATAAATATAGGAATCCTGTGTTGCATGCCAAGATGAAGATGGCCAAAGCAAAATACTTTAAAGCTGCCTTCCATAACTTATCATGGCTCTTGAACACCCACTTGTAGTTAAGCGAGAAGTTTACGGTTGATGAAATGACTCTAGCGATGATGTTTGCGCTTAATGTCCAATATGCCCATTCAACAGGAGCAAGAGTTAATAATGCAAACGCACCATAATCCACCGCAAAACCAATCAATGATGAAAGTGAAAACTTAATGAGTTCCCAGAAAATTCTCATCGTATCTTTGAATGGATTGTAGTGAGATCCGGAGTTGTTATCGATATAAATCACCGCAATATCGACTTCTTTTATCTTGATTTTGGCTCTAACACAGTCAAGGAGCATATTCATTTCATACTCATAGCGGTCGCCTTTTGCGCCCATTATGGTATCGATGATCTTCTTATTGAATGCTCTTAATCCAGTCTGTGTATCATAGACTTTGGTACCTGTGAAAAGAAGGAAGGTTGTTCTAGCCATCCAGTTGCCGGCTCTAGATTTTCTTGGTGCAGACTTATCGAGCTTTCTGCTGCCGAGGACTAAAGAATTTGGATTAGCGATTGCTTCATCCAACACCCTTAAAGCATCAGACACCTTATGCTGTCCGTCGCTATCCATCGTGACAACGACATATTCTTCGTCTGCATATTTCTCTTTGATATGCTTGAATGCATACTTTAAGGCATAGCCTTTGCCGTGGTTTTCCCTATAACCAAGGACATCGGCAAATTCTCCGATCGCATCGAATATATAATCATATTCAGGTGCGCTGCCATCATTAACTACGACAACATCCAATCCGGCTTCAAAAACCTCCCTTGCGATATCCACAAAGTTGGCTTCTGGGCTTAAAGATGGTATCAATGCGATTTTCTTCATAATTGCTTGTTAATTGTATTTATTAACTTCCTCGGTGAAGGCTTCGGTCAGACCATCTACTCTAGCTTCAAACCAGAATTTAAGATAATCTGCAGCCTGTTTTTGTGTTGTGAAATATGTGATGAGGTCTGGCTGGTACTGGTCAATCTTCTTGCCCATTGCCTCTCCCCATTTTGCGGTAAAGTTCTCTTGGAGTTCTGCACCCTGAATCTTGGTGAGTTTTGTCATCATTTCTGATGCTTTCTCAAATACATCCGCCTTCAAGGCGTCCTTCCATCTCTGCTGGACTTTTCGATAGAACCACTCCTGATTACCAAATACGGTGAACCAAGGGTTGTCTGTGTTCTTTGCGTAGAGATATTTGGTGTTGGCAAACTTAAAGTCTGTATCGATGATCAATGCCGAATCTGCAAACTTATATGAAAGTCCGGATCTAACCAATCTACCGTCATTAATCATAGCCTGGCGATCTGCAAGGCTACCGGTTTGAGCGTTGCTATACGTATTGTTTCCTAACGCGTAGTCAAAATCCCATGGAGCGATGAACTTGAGCTTTCTGTCACCTTCTTCGCTTAAGTCGATGACGAAATAGAATGATGACCAACCGATATCGCGGTCCTGACAGATTTCGTGGAGGATATACATGTTGACCAATGATTTGATATCCATGACTCTTGCTACTGCTTCTTCTGCGGTTGCGATTGTTCTATCAACCACTTTATTGCAATTTGCGTCCATTGTGTAATATGGCTTTGTGGATAAGTCATCGTGATTCTCTTTTGTTGTATCATAGATGACATCCCAGATTGTCTGAATCGCTTTAGCGATATAGTCATGCTGGGCCTGGTTCATGATGTCGTTGACCACCGAGAACCCTTTGCTTCCCGCTTTGACTCTTGAATAGTCGACTTCGAACGACTGGATTGCAGGTTCATTCTTGTAATATCCATCATACTCGAGCATATAACCGGTATTGACTCCGTCTGTTTCAAGCTCCGATTCAGGAACGTTGACTCTATATTTATTCAGTTGCTGTTGTTCAGCAAGGACATAGACACCGTTATATTCTCCATTTAGATAGACTTTAACGTAACGGAAGTCTGTGCAATAAAGCCCATCACTTTCAAGGAGACAGTTGCCAAGGAAATCCGCCAAAGTGTTTCTCATAAGAGATGGGTCCTTCCATTCGGCAAGTAAAACCCAGCTCTTGAGCTTGTTATCGTTGTTCAATCCGAGCATCTTCTGCTTACTATCGAATTTGATACGGATTGGTTTCTTTTTATAGGTTGATGTGTAGTTGCCTCTGACCTTGACCTGTCCAACGGCGTCCACCAAATCATATCCTTCGCCGAAACTTGAGACGTTGATTGTTGCTCCAACATAGTTGTAAACAGGGATTTCTCTATTCATTCCCTTTTTTTGTGTTGGATCGATCAATGACTTATCGTCGATTGCGATGCCACCAGCTGTATCGATTCTGATTTCAGGCATCTTTTCTGATGCAAAATACTTGTGGATATTGATGTTGACCTCATGGAGAACGAACACGGGATATAAGGTAACGCTTGCATTTGAATTCAAATACTCTTTAACGATTTCGTAAGTAATAGCAATGTTGTGTCCGATCGTGGCTTCTGTGGCGTTTTCAGTTAAGGACCAGCCCAAGAAGTCAAAGTTAATCTTGTCGTCTACATCGACATTTGCGATGTTCATGGCAAGAGAGTCCAATTCAAAGACCTGAGGCGTAGATAACATAAATGTTACTTTTGCTATGTCAGCATAAATTGGATACAAAGTAATATCTTCGGTGCCACCAACAATCAACGAGATAACAGAAATATATAAATCATTGCTTGAAAATGTTGCGGATGCACCATCAGGATCGATGCTCCAACCAGCAAACCTTTTGTTCTCCTTGGTCATGTCAGGAGTCTTGATTAATCCATCTTCAACCAAAGCTTCAACTGGTTCGCCGTTGATAACAAGGAAAACCTTTCGTTGAACATCGTTGGTCGATGAAGTGTCGACAAGTGATGAATTCTCAGAATCCCCACCTACATTTGGCTTCTTATCTTTGCATGCGACAATGCCCGCCAAGGATGCGGTTAAGAGGGATGCGGTAATTAATTTGGACAATGGTTTTTTCATAATGATTGCCTCTATTTTAGATTCTTTTCTTTCTTTTGAAAAGAAAATGCCAACCAATCCCCGGCTGGCACGGACAAACTACTGGTCGTTGAACAATTCTTCGTGACGTTGTTTTATTGTCCTATAAGTCTCGATATAGCATTTGAAAAATCCGGTAGTGTTATCTTTGATAACAGGTTCTTCATTTTTTATCGCTCTGATCTTCTTGAAATCATACGCTCCATTAACTCTCCATCCCCAAGCGTCGAGGAAACCGATGTATATTGCATCTGTTGGGCAGTTCATGGAGCATCTCATGCACATTAAACAATCATGATGGAATTTGATCGCGCCTTTCTTGTTGCGGTAAATATTTTTGGTTGGACATGCGTTTATACACTTGTTGCAATTGACGCATTTATCCTTTTTGATTCGATAGAAAAAGGAGTTTATGTCTCCACCGATATACTGGAGTTTTACAAAAAATGTGATGATTTTGTGGAGAATTTTGTACTTTTTGATGTTTGGAATTCCTTGCAAAACCTCTTTTACTAAGATGTCGAGGAGCATGTCATCGATGGTTAGCATCTCGCTGACGAGAGCGTCATCAAACTTGAAATGGATGTTGTATGGCATGATGAAATGGTATTCGTTATTTATCTCAGCCTTACATCTTCTCAACTTGCGGACCACGCTAACTGATGAGGCGTCGTTAGCGTGATAAGTCTCTCCAGAATTTTTATAGATGAATGTCTTGATGCCTTTTGGGAACTCCTGTTTTCTAACAAACTTCAAAAATCTAGAAGGCGCATTAAAACCATAGATTGGATAGCCCAATCCCACTAAGTCGTACCCGGTGAAATCAAGTCTCTCCATATTGAGAGCGTCTATTTCATAGGTATCGACTTCAACACCTTCCTTAACGAGCCTTTCTTTTAGCAGACCAGTCAAATATCTGGTGTTATAAGTACCTGTGTAGTAAATCAGTAAACATTTCATCTTACTTGCTCTTCTTTTTCTTCTTCAGTGTGTTGTACTGGTAGTACTGACCGTATTCTCCAAGCTCTTCTGGATTAGCGTTCTTCACTTTTTTGAGGATCGTTTTCTTTTTTAACGTGAAGATGTTTAGTAATCCTCTATGTTCAACATACTCGTAACATCTTTCATATCCGATAGAGGATATTTTCCATTTGCCTTCTATCTTTTTGTACTCGACGTGATAGATTGCAGCGCCATGAAGTTTTACTAAAAACCTCTGGTGAACAAGGTGGTCTTCAAGGTACCACTTCGCCTTAGCAAATTCAGGATTTATCCAATCGATTTCCCCACCATGGATGAGATGGGTTGATGGCATGTTGATGCTCATGACGCCAGCGAGGAATTTAATGATCGCATCTTTTCCTTGGTATGACATCGATGCATTGCCGTATGAAGAGACCGCATCATCACAAAAACAATTCGCAAGTTCATCAAAATCCCTGCAATCCAAGCATCTTTGGTACTTTGCCTGCAGATACCTAATCTCTTCGATATCTTCTAATCTCGTGATTCTCTCTTCTGTTGTCATGGCTTAACCCCACATTAATGCACACATTATAATGCTTTTGGCGGTATCTAACCCCTACTTCTTTTTCTCACTAGGAGTAAATAGACACGAAATCTTCGCGGATTGAATGATGTGTCCTTCCGCTAATTTCATGATCTTTTTCTTGTTGGCGCTATGGCAGCATTAATGCTCGCAGCTTGCGGCAGCGCCGCAGAGGACTCAAAGCCAGCATCAAACGGTGGAAACTTATTTAGCCATTGTTGTTTTTTCCTTTATGTATTCTTTAATATTTTTATAGCACAAAGTAAATATAACTTAGAAGTTATACGCTCAAACACATTTGAGTCTTAATCTTTAGATATTATTAAATCGTATGATGGGTCGATGATGCATTCTTTCCTCTTTTTGATCATCGTCTTATAGAAAGTCTTTTGCGTAGGTGTCAAACCCTCCACCGAATCAATTAGCACATCAATTCTATCCAAATCAATCTTCGGAGCCATCCTTAAGATTGCTTTCTTCAAGCCATCGCACGGATTGCTTGTCATATATTTCCAGTAATTAATCTTTTCGCCTTCTATCGTGATTGCGGAAAGAGGTATCTCGTATATCCTTCGATTCATCTCTGCCTTGTTAGCTAAGATTCTATTCATTATAGATTCGTCAGCCTGAGGATAAAGAGACGATCCGTTATCGTAGACTGGTGCGATTTTAACCTCATCGGTAACTCTATTGTGAAGATAGCCCCAGTTTCCATTATGCCTGTCCCAATTACCCAACAAAGCATCAATTACGAATACATCCCAGAAAAAAGATTCAAGAGCATCCGGATCAAGGATGTCTTGTTCCCTAAAAATGGTTAAGATGTCGGATAATTCCGTTGAATGTCCGTTTGTCTCGGAATCAACGACCTGGTTACGAAGAGAGGCGAAATCATAAAGATCTCCATCTGGATATGTAAAATCTTTGCAGGCTACAACCACTCTTTCAACGTCGTGATACGTGTATTTCCCCAATACAGTTTCCTGCGCATTTATGCCTAAGAGATTAAATATTGAGGATGCTATATGTTCGGTAATAGTGCTGTTGCTATATGAAAATGTATGACTGAATTTTGACCTAAGCGGAAACTTTAGCATATAAAGGTCACCGCCAATCATAATCGATTTCTTAGAGCCATTAGCGCCGCCGTAGCTCTTCTTTTTTGTCGCATATTCTGTGAAATCAATAGACATAGCCTTCCTCCTCGTTAATATTACTGAGATGATACCAATTATTGTCAAAAGAAAACACCCAATCTGAACTAGTCAACGAAAAGTAGACAGTCCAAAAAAGGCTCAATACCCCATGTCA
>JAKSVE010000040.1 GCA_024408295.1 Bacilli bacterium | reverse complement strand
ATTCCAGGTGTCGGTGGCTTGTACTTAGATTCAATTACATATCAGGATTACGATTTCTTCATGCTCCTTTCGGCCTTCTACATCCTTATTGGCCTTGCAGCGGCTATCGTCTGCGACTTGAGCTATGGCATCATCGATCCTCGTATCAGAATGGGGGCTAGATAATATGGAAACTATCGATATCAAGAATATTCCTGTTGAAAAGCTCGTATTCGCCAACCAGGAAGGCAAGCTCCATGACAAGGAGTTAGAGACAAAGCCAGCAGGCTTCCTTAAGGATGCTTGGAACAGATTCAAGAAGAACAAGGGTTCAATCGTTGCCGCAATAGTTATCGGCATCTTGGTTCTTTACGCAATCATCGCTCCATTAATCTCACAGTACACAGTCGCTTATAACGATCCGTACTTCAAGTACACAATGCCAAAACTTGCGATTTCAGACTCAATTGGCTGGAATTTCATGGATGGCTGCGTTGAGAAGTCCGATGGTCAGGAATCATTCATCTATTATTATTCAATGGGTGAAGAAACCGGCCATAACGCTGTTAAGAATCAGGAATATGAAGTTGGAACACAGTTGAATGCTGCAAAGCAGGAAGTATCAATCTACACCTATAGACTCGATTCATATCAGCAGCACGGTGTTATTTTCAAGAACTTCACATTAGAAGAATTCAAAGCGATCCAGGCATACCAGGATGAGCATAATATCCAAATCGTCTATCCAATAACGGACCCAGCAAAGCGTCCAGAGGCAACACAGGATACCGAGAATGCTAACTTCTGGTACACAACAGAACTCAAGAACGGCAAGACCAAGGCGATTAACGTCACATTCAACGCTGATGGCTCGCTCTCATATGAGAATATCTATGCCGCGCATTCTGGAAACGATCAGTATTCAAGTAAGCTCATAGAGGGCTCAACTAAGATATATGATTACGCTCAGGTTATGTCTGGCGGAATCTACAAAACACGCGTGAACTACTATGAATATTACAAGTATTATCACACCACAGTCGTTAAGGATAGGATTAAAGCCCCATGCTTCTTGTTCGGAACAACAAGCTCTGGCCAGGACATCTTCACATGCTTAGCTAGTGGTGCAAGATTCTCATTCATCATGGCTATCGCCGTTGCTTCGGTCAATATGATCGTCGGTGCTATTTATGGTGCTATCGAGGGATATTATGGTGGACGTGCCGATATGATCATGGAACGTATTGTTGAAATCCTTTCTGCAGTTCCATTCATGATTGTTATCACACTTCTTAAATATCATATGGCGGGCTCAAGCCAAGTCCTTATCTTGTTCATCTCATACTTCTTGACCGGATGGATTGGAACTTCAGGCCTCGTTCGTATGCAGTTCTATCGATTCAAGGGCCAAGAGTATGTCCTTGCGGCTAGAACATTAGGCGCTTCTGACTGGAGAATCATGTTTAGGCATATCTTCCCTAACTCGCTTGGTACCATCATCACAAGCTCTGTCTTAGTCATTCCTGGAATGATTTTCTCAGAAACCAGCTTGTCATACTTAGGCATCATCAACCTTTCAACTGGTAACTTAACATCTGTTGGTACCCTTTTAGCAGGCGCTCAGAAGTACCTTGCTACTTACCCACATATGATTGTTCCACCAGCATTATTCATCTCGCTCCTCATGTTGAGCTTTAACCTCTTCGGTAATGGCTTACGTGACGCATTCAACCCATCATTAAGAGGTTCGGAGGATTAAACCATGGAAAAGAAACTTGAAGTTAAAAACCTAGTCATATCCTTCAGAACTCAGAATGGATATCTAAGAGCTGTCAGAAACATTTCATTTGACCTTTACAAGGGTGAAACCCTTGCAATTGTCGGTGAATCTGGTTCAGGCAAGTCAGTTACCTCAAAGGCCATCATCGGAATTCTCGCCAACAACTCAATCGTTGAGGGCGGCGAAATCCTTTACGATGGACAGGATTTATTGAAGATCCAAGAAGAAGACTTCCACAAGATCAGAGGCGATAAGATTGCGATGATCTTCCAGGACCCTCTTTCATCTTTAAACCCAATCATGCGTGTTGGCAATCAGCTTACCGAAGCGATGATTCTTAACGGCAAAGCTCGCCAAAAGAACGCTAAGAAGGATTTCAATTTCCGTCTTAAGCTCATCAACACTCTCTTAGATGAAATTCATCCAGAGAACAAAGCAAGAAACAAAGAGAGATGCGATACATTCAACTCATTCTGCATCGAATCAACAAAGTTGGAGCTTGCTTACAACAACGCAAACAATGCTGCAATCGCTCTTTCAACCGATATTGAGAACTTATTGTTCTTAATTGAGAAGAACGCTCCAGCGGACTACATAAAAGAGTTCAAAGAAATCAAACGTGAACTCCCAAAGACATATCATGAACATGTCGTTCATAGCGATGCAAAGCTTGAAGAACTATATTCAACATTAGACACTCTAATCAAGCAGGGAAAGAAGTTTGATCATGAACTAGCAACAACCACCCTCAAAGATATCAACGCTTACCTTAAAGAAGGAGGGGAGAGAAAAGTTCCTAACTTCTTTAGACTCGGCTATTACATGCTCTGCAACAAGGATTATCAGCCTGACTTCAGCGATATCGATAAGTTAGACGAGATGACTTTGAAGTATCTCATGGATAACTTCATGAGTGAATTCCTCTTAGACGTTGGAGAGGCTCTTGTCTATTCACGCAAGAAATCCATCGCTTCAATGAAGGAATTGGTCAAATCCAAGGAGGAATTGCTTGGATTCTTTGCGTCTGATGACATCGACTTGAAGAAATCAGAGAAGATGGTCAAAGATTTTGCTAAGGCCGTAACCGCAGGAATCGATAGATTATCCATCCACAAGTATTCATCAGAATTCGCCTTCGAAGCCACAATCAAAAACAACATCAAAGTCTATTTCTCAGGCATTGAGAATAACCCTAAGATGATGAAGAAGCATGACAACATGCAGGCTAAATACGACTCACTAGTCGAGAAGGGGAAGAGGCCAACTTGGAAGGTCATCCCTCCATTGATTACCGACTTAGAGCTCGCAAAGCACAACATCATCAAGACGCTTGAAGAACTCTTCGCATATTTTGAGGCAACAATTGCATCAGAAGACACCTATGACACTCCAAAGATGGCAGTGGAGATGATTGACCATTTCAAAGAAATGGCATCTCGAGTCGTCTACACAGTCACTCCAGAGCTCGCTAAGGCAAAGGCTCTTGACCTAATGGAAGAGGTCGGTATCCCAGAACCTGCTATCCGTTTCCGTCAGTATCCATTTGAATTCTCGGGTGGTATGAGACAGAGAATCGTTATTGCAATTGCATTATCCGCTAACCCAGATATCCTCATTTGCGACGAGCCAACAACAGCATTAGACGTTACAATCCAGGCTCAGATTCTTGAACTTATCAACAAGATTAAGAAAGAGAGAAACCTTTCCGTCATCTTCATCACCCACAACTTGGGTGTTGTCGCTAACATGGCAGATAGAATCGGAGTCATGTATGCAGGTAAGATTGTTGAATATGGAACAGCAGAAGACGTCTTCTATGATCCACGTCATCCATATACCTGGGCACTTTTGGCATCAATGCCAGACCTCGAGACAAAAGAGAAACTCGACGCAATCCCAGGCACACCGCCAAATATGATCTATCCTCCAGTCGGAGATGCATTCGCAGAGAGAAACAAGTACGCGCTTGAAATCGACTTTGAGATGCAGCCACCGATGTTCGAGGTCTCTCCAACCCACTATGCCGCTACATGGTTACTCCATCCAAGCGCACCAAAGGTGGAGCCACCAAAGATCATCACCGATAGAATCAAGAGAATGAAGGAGGCTATGGACAATGAGTAACGAGAATAAAGTTTTGCTTAAGGTCGATAACCTTGCACAGTATTTCAAGATGGGCCCAATGGAATTAAAAGCCGTTGATGG
>JAKSVE010000004.1 GCA_024408295.1 Bacilli bacterium | reverse complement strand
CTGACATGGGGTATTGAGCCTTTTTTGGACTGTCTACTTTTCGTTGACTAGTTCATTCAGAGCTCTTTTAGTTCTCCTTCGTGTTTTATAGGTTTTTGATACGCCTCTGATTTCAATCATCGTGAATATTATTCACAACTAGTATACAATTGGGTTGCGTTTTTTTAAGAACAAACAGAAGGCTGGAGTGTACACATGAAATGGGAGAGACTAAAAAAAGAAGTTCTGTTTCCGTCCTTGGAAACCCTTTTGAACGACTGCAAACCAGACGATTTGAATTTCCTGAAGGTCAGCAACGCGACAGGAATCAGCAGAACCACCCTCTATTTTCATTACGAAACGATCAATGACGCCTTTATCGACCTATTGCAATGCTTCGAGCAGGAATTGCAAAACCGATTAGCAAAGGACAACGACTCCGAAAATTCGCACGACGATCTGATGAGGATGTTGCTCTTCGTTAGGGACAATTACGAATTGCTGAAGGTGGTGAAGAAGATATATCATTTGCACCCGATAGGCAATGAGCTTCGTTCGACAGTAAGGGCGATTGTGCTTTCGAGCCTAATCAAAGACAGCTCCGATTGCGGGGAAATCGAGGTAACGTTCGTGTGGAACGGGTTCGTAGGTGTCATACGGAAATGGCTCAATGAAGGATGCGTGACCGCGCCAGAAGACATCCATGAGGCGCTTATTCTGCGAAAAATATAGAATCCGCAGGATAACATCGTTCTAATCCTTTGGCATACAAAAAGACATCTTGCGAACTAGCACAAAATGTCTACTTTTTAGTTTTGGCAATGATTACCTATTTTAATACAATTATGCACCCCTAGGCGAAATCACGCACCCTTCGTTATGTTTACGCACCCTCTTAACGATTTGACGCGCCCAAGGCCGCGTCATTCCTCCATCTCGGATATGCAACTCTTCGCTTTTGTGCTTCCCGCCTCAATCAGCGACATACAAGTAAAAGCAATTGCTCAATACCAGATTGTTCGCGGCGCTGCTTATATCATCCAGACATGTGCCAACATCGGCGTATCTCACCGAATGGCAGCATCCACCATCTATCTGCCCTATCTTGAAATTGACATCCTTGGACGACCCGTCATCAAGATTATACGAGAACGCATAGGACGTCTTCCCTTCATCCGCGTACCTTATCGACGTCGCCTTGCCCAGAAGCTCGGTAACCTCCGCGACACACATTCCAGGTCTTATGAGACCGACCTTTTCTTTGGAGACGGATGTATTACCGGCGTCCTTCCAGCAATCCGTGTACGACCATGTGAACGAATTGCCTCCGTAATTCTTGATATGAATTTCGCCGTCGATTGTCTCTAGGGCGCACGACATCAGATACCCGTTCGGAAGGACGTAATCAAAAGAAGCGGAGCCTTGCTTCGTCACGAAGCTCGGTATTCCCACGATCCCGAAAGTATCATCAAGAGCCATCCCCTTAACCGAGCCGAAAAGACCCAGAGGGTTGCGAGGATACGATATCTTGTCGAAAGAGCGATGGTCGACTATCTCCCCGGCCTCTATTTTGAAGACGTGGTTCTTTGAGTCTGACGCAAAGACGTAATCGCCGTAGAAGAAGCATCCGTTGTCTCTGAGGTAATCGACCGTGATGTTCTTCGATGCCTGGAATCTGTTGTCGCTCGCGTCGGACACCGGCTTCTCGTTGCCCAGCCTGTTCTCAATCTTTATCTCGCCGTCATCGGTGTAGGCACCGAAGAGGTACCACGATTCCATTGTGCACCTGTCGCTTTCGCTCACACTAACGTGACTGCAGCCGATGCTGTCGGTATACGAGACGATGAGATGAGCGAGAACCCCTTCCGAGGTGGTGAACTGCCAATGGTAGAAATCCTCCCCTTTGAATCCTCCGTTGATCTTTCCGCCGAGGGTCTCCAGGACCTCGTCGGCGCACATCCCCACCCTGAGGTTCCTCACTCTTTCCTTGGAGATCGGGGAGGCGTTCTTGTCAAAGAAAACCTTAAGGCTCTTGTCGTGTGACTTGACGAACGTCTCGACGCTCTCGACGGCCAATTCCCCGCCCTTCTCAGAAAAACTCAAGCGTCTAAGCCTTCCGTCCGATTTAGAATAGTCGAGCGATTTCATCCCAATCTCCCCGAGATAGGATGGAATCCCGACCGCTTTGATGACGTCATCGACCCCTTTGCCGGTCAGGTCATCGTAGCGAGAAGGCTCGAAGTCGACCAGAGGATAACTGGCATGGCGCGTTATCTTGCCGTCCTCGATCCTGAACACGTGGTTCCTCTCGCTTGCGGCGAAAGCGTATCCCTCGAAGAACAGGGCGTCGTTTTCCCTCAAAAACTGAACGTCGACGTTTTGATCGTCGAAAGCGTCGGAAGACTGCTTTTCTTCGTGTCCGCAACCCGCCAATAGGAAGGCGGTTATAGACAGAATTGGAACGACGGCACGAATGACCTTAAATCTTTTGGTTCTTTGCTTCATGTTTCTCTAACCCTCCAAATATATATTGTTCCAAGGACTGACTTTGTAATAGGAAATGAACTCTCCGTATTCGCCCCTGTCGGCGATCTGCGGATCCGTAATGAGTTCTCCACTATCATCCAGATTGGTGCAATTTAGGGCTCCATTTTTATGAGACCACGTGCCGTCTGGGTTTTGCCTGTACCAATGGAATCCTCCCCACTCATAATCATCCATATTGTTTTTGTACACGAAAGCCACCTTATAAGTGAATGGCTCACAGACGTCGAAGCGCCCTATTTCCTCGAATTTGTAAACCGCGCCATGTGCAGCGCTGTAGGAAGCGAAATCCTGCTCGACGAAATATATCTCCTTTTTAGGGTACCCTTCTGGGGCGCCCATAAAAGGAACTCTTGTATAACAATCGTGATAAGCATAGAATCCCGGGCCTTGGAAATACCACAGATAATCGCTATCAAAATCATTCGTCTGGTTGTTTATCGCATAAGAATAGCAGTTCAGACTCCCCACAACGGAAGACCTATTCCAAAGAGACGGGTCATAAGGCATCTCATAACCGGATGTTGGAAGCGCATTCCAAAAAAACATGTCACCGATGAAGACACTGCCATCCGCCGGGGCGATTCTCACCGCATTGGATTTTCTGAAGAATTCGATATAGGCATTCCCGGAAGCGCTGTCGTTCCTGATGAGATAGTCAGTTCCATCCCCACTTCCAACGACCCATCCACCGTCTCCCTCAAAGAGAAGATTGAATTGCCCATTGATGTCGTGGTCAATTCTCAGGAAACCGCTGGTGCTGTCAAGCCGTAATTCGATGAAGGAACCATTCAAATCTGAATCAAGTTCAATCGTTGACCCGTTGTATTTTCCATTACTGACCGTTGCCGTCAGAACGTCGTTCCCGATCGCTGTGGAGACAGACTCCGTTTGAGGTTGATTTGATATGCCGAAGCCATAATCCCCCGCAAACAAGCCGCCTTTGTATTCGGCGCTAGCAGAGTGCGAGAAGCTTTTCACAAAGGTTTTGTCGGCACAGTCCGGGCAGCAGTTGCATTCTGGAACGACCTTTGCGGTGTAATGGGAGCATTGCACCAGAGAAGCAGCTTCCTGCCCGTTCAAGACGTAGCCAGTCCCCGAAGTCGTGATTGGCCTAACTATATCAAAATCGTCATAGTACGATACTGAAAATACCGTATTGTCGTTTTGCCCGTGGATTCCGTCCCACTTCTCCTTTCTCAGATAAGACCACTTGAACGCGATGTCGGTGTCGGTGCGTTCCTCTTCTATCGAGCAAAGTTTGGAGTATTCGCAAGAACAGAGCTGGTTCATTCCGCCAAAATAGAACTGCTTGTAGTTGTACGTGTGCTGGTGTTCTGTGTTGAACCTGATCGAGAGGATATTATTGATGGAGGAGTACCCGAACGTTTCCATCGTCACATGGGACGCATTGTTGCCCCATCCCATGTTGAAATAGATCTCGTCTTTCTCCTCGTCATAGTCGTAGGCTATCGCCGTGTGCGACCCATAGTCGTCATCACTCGTATGGCCTATTCCCACGAGGACCGGTACCCCATTGGTGACGTTCTCGATGACGGCCTCCCTCAACTCGCTCTCCCCACTATACGAGACGGTGTCGTAATCGATGGCGAAATCCGATCTGTTGAACCCCGGTCCGCTCCTCAGGTAATCGAAAAGGAAGCGGCACATGTTGCGGGCCGACATCGTGAGGTCAGAGTCGTTCAGATCCTCGATGTACGAGTCCCACATGTCTATGAGCTTTATCTGGAAGAAGTTGTCTAGAATCCATTGGTTGCTCCTCAGATTCGCGAAATCGGCATAGCCGTTCGGCAGGTTCTCGAAAATCGGCCCGAATTCCCTCCTGATACCTGGCGAGTCTGTATCCCTCGTCAGGGTCCCGTCGAAGAACATCGGAGGCATCTCGTACTGCTCAGGGATGATTGAGTCGTCCCAGTACGTGTCCCAGAAGGAGAGGAGCATGCCCATGGCCACGAAGTTGCAGGTCCCGTAAAGATTGTTGCCGATGTTGTTCTTGAGGTTCCTGAAGTAAATCGGGGCGTAGAAATCCTCTTGAGCGACGCCTTTGACATTCCTGTGCGAATTGTACAAATTCAGGATGCTTTGGTCATAAAGGCCATCATGTTGGGTTGATTCAAGCAGATACCCATTTCTAAGGGCGCGATTGCCATTGGACAACCGGGCAAACGATGAGGCCGACAGCAAAAGGACGGCCAATACTTTTAGTGGTATAAATTTTGCGTTTTTCATATAATCACTATATATTGACGCATTTTGTTTTTCAACAGCAATTACTGCTTTTTATACAAGAAGAACAGCCAAGATTTCTATGTATTTTTTGTGTAAAAACAAATGCCGTTATAACTGTTCAGAAAAAACCGAGGCGCTTATTCTGCGAAAAATATAGAATCCGCAGGATAACATCGTTCAAATCCTTTGGCGTACAAAAAGACATCTTGCGAACTAGCACAAAATGTCTACTTTTTAGTTTTGGCAGTGATTACCTATATTGAAACAATTACGCACCCTCACGGATTTTTCACCCACCCCTATCAAAATCTTACGCACCTTTGCTTGTAAAACTGCGTACCCTTCGAAAAAGTTTGCGCACCCCTGAAACGATTTTAAAAAGAGAATTAATGATTCTAAATCTAATATGTGTCTTGCTTCACTCTCTTTTAGTTTCTCACAGCGGGTAAAACTCTCTACAGTTTGGAAATGCCCAAACACCAAGGCTCTGGCAAGCAATCAAAAATGACCGCGATCAAAATAGTCACGGAGCTCTAACCATTTCAATCGGATCGTTCTTTCTGTTTTTCAAAACGGCAAAAGCCACCGCGATAATGCACAAAAACATCGAGCAACAGAAAATAATAAGAGGCTCAAAATATGATAGAGTGATCAAACTCATCGAAAAACACATCGATGCGCTTATGATAATATTTAAAAACCAGCAGACAAGACCCAATGAAAATAAAGAAAGAATTCCATTTAAAAAGCCGATAACAAGGCCTTGGAAAAGATACACAAATAAGACGTTGGAGTTTTTTGCGCCCAAGGCTCTCAATATCCCCATCGTTTTCTTGCCGTACGACATGGAAATACTTATAAAATTTATTAAAATCAGTGAGGATGTGATGTATAAAAGTAAAATTACTAATGAAAAAAGAATGTTGACAGGGTAATTAAAAAAGGTTGTGTAGTTGTAAACCAGCGAAGAGGAATAATGCCAAATTATGAACTCATCAATATTCATGAAGAAATTAATAAAATCTAAATTAAGATAGTAATTGTCTGAAAGCACAACTTTAATGCAACGATACCCGATGGAATTGTTTTTCATATGCTCATAGTTGCTAGGACTAATTATTGCTTGATGTTTAAAAACATAATCATCAGAATTACCAATTATATTTGAGTTGAGAAAAAAAGCTTTGATCTTATTTATCCCAAAAGTATGACAATTGAAAGATGATTCAACAGAATCTTTGCCATTTTTAAAGGTTTCAATTCCTTCGTGTTCGCCGTTAGAAGAATTTTCCGCATCAAAACCAAGGATGACTTGGTCATCGTCTAAACTTATGAATTGATCGTCATTCTTTAATAATTCGTCAATTTTATGGCCCTTAGGCATCACGAAATATTCCTCTAAAAAATCTCTTCTTGTCAAAAAATCAAATTCAACGACTTCCGATTCCAGTAGATTGTTTTCATTGCAAAATCGCTTGATTGCAAACGATTTGTAATCGTTATAAATTACCTCAATGGAATTGCATGTCGTGTTAACGTCTACATCAAGATAAATAGATGAAGACCCGTTATTCATAACGGAGAAATTCATGACTGAATTAATTGCGTCGTATTTATTTTCATAAGTCGTGGACGATAAGTATATGGTTGATGAGAAGCTGTTTTTTAGATCGCTTTGAAGAGAATATTCAAGATTTGAATTGTGTTCTAAATCCCTGCTCCTTAAATTACTATATTTCGTCTCATCAAAATGATTGTCGATTACGCCAACAACTGTTTGTTTTCCAGATAACGACTGAATTTCAAGGGTAAGTCCTTCGTAAGTGTTTAAGCCGAACTTTCTGGCGAAACTATCATATAGGACCTTGGAAATTGCGATCTCACCATCCGCCGTCGGAAGCATTCCATCCAAGGTAAAGCCGGATTTCTTCAAATCATTTTCATTAAAAGAGACAAAGCTATCGACATCGCTTATGTCATAAACCTTCCTAAATGGTGATGGTTTTGTAGAAATGTTTTTCTCCCCTTTATCAATGACTTTCACTTCGTAACGATCCAAATAAGCATCCTTATAAACCGGTTTATAAAAAATAGGATCATACAAGGAATCGTCCAACTTATCCAACTGGCTTTTTAAAATAAGGCTCGATGAATATCTATAGTTCAAAGCGATTTCTTTGTTACTCGCCCCCTCAACTGCGCTAGCAAATGCTCTTGCAGCATCCATTCTTGATATTGCGCTTGCCACTCCAAAAATTGTAAAAGAGAAAGATGAAAGGAGGATGGTCGTCAAGAGACTCGATGTTTTCGACTTTAACAGGCGAAAAGCCAAAAGGAAAGTAGTTAAAAAACCAATTCTAGGTTTTTTAAAAGAAAGAGGCTTACTTGAAAACGAATCGTTTTCGATATATGTGTCATTAGCTATTTTACCATCATCAATCTCGATAATTCTATCAGCAAACTTCTTAGCAAACGTTAAATCGTGGCTCACTACAACCACTAGATTGTCAACAGATAGTTCTTTGAGGAGTTCCATAATCTCCGTACCCGTATGCGAATCTAAGGCACCCGTTGGCTCGTCGGCCAAAATCAATTTTGGCTCCTTGACTAACGCCCTGGCTAATGCAACCCTTTGTTTTTGTCCACCAGAAAGCTCTGAGCACCTCCTTTTCAACAGATGGCCCAGCCCAACTTTATTAAGACATTTTTCGACAACATCTTTATCTTTCTTGCCTTGAAGGTTCAATGCCAATGCAACATTTTCCTCCACGTTGTATTCGTCTATAAGATTGAACTCTTGAAAAATAAAGCCAACATATGTGTTTCTATAACTGTCCAACATCCCTTTTTCGTGCAAAGACAATCGATTGCCATCAATAAGGATTTCCCCTGAACTCGGGGAATCAAGACCCCCAATGAGATTAAGAAGGGTGGATTTGCCCCCGCCTGACCTTCCAACTATGAAAGTCAATCCTCTATCGCCGAGAGAAAAAGAGATACCGTCTAAGGCTTTTACCTTCGGACAGCCGACACCGGAATTATATAATTTTGTAAGATTTTTTACTTGAATCATGGAGTTATCTGTCCGTCAAAGTCTCAATCGGCTTTTTGTTTCTATTTCGCCAAACAGGCAAAGATACGGCTATAAGTGCCGAGAATATCGACAAACCAAATACAATTATTGGCACATAAGGAGATATAGTTAAGACATTAATAGTTATCGAGAAGACAGATGAAATTATAGCGTTGATAATTAATGAGGCAATTACAGTTCCGCCTAAGGCGAGAAGACCGTTTATCAGAGCTATAATCAACCCTTCAATAACATAAACCGATAATACATCAGAGTTTTTGGCGCCTAAGGCGCGGAGTATTCCAATTTCCCTTTTCCCGTACAACATAGAGATACCTATGAAATTCATAAGATTCAAAGACGAAATCGTCGCCAAAATAACGGATAACACAAATGCAGCAAGCAATAAAGGCCCAGACATAAAATTATCAATTTCAAGAATTGCGGTTTCACTAACATTGGAAAGCACAAAATTTGAATCTCCAATTTTTAGAGTCTCCAAGTACTCGAAAAAAGATTTGTTGACTGAGGATCGATTAGATAATTTTGCAATCAAACGGTAGCATCCAGAGGCATTTATTGAAATAGTTTTTCTCAATGTCTCACAAGCAATAAATTTTTTTTGCGTAATTTCAATACCAGACTCGTCTTTTCTCTGCAAAATAGCCTTAACGGTCGTTTGTAAAGTCGAGTCACCAGAGGAGAAGGCAACATCCTTCATCCCAGCGGAGAAATCTGAATAAATAGGTGAATATTGGTTATCAACAACCGCTATGACTTCATTATCCGCCAAAGAGGCAAAATTGTTTTCATCCAGAAGAAGATCTTTCAATATGCTTTCTGGGGTTCCAATGAGTTGGTTTTCCAAGAACTGTTTTTTAGAAATATTAATGATTGCCCTCTCAGGAATGGTCAATGATGGGTCGCTCAATTCCGACATTCTTGTTCCGAAGGAATCATAGACAATTTCGTAATCGCCTTGTGAATCGTGAATAGTTTTTCTATAAGTTCCATCATTCGAATGAAAAGAATATCCATTAACCTGAAACCACCTAGGCAATAAGGTAATCGTTCCACTATCACGATTGATATAAAAATAGTTAGAATTTTCTCTATAATATTCGTCTTCTTTTTCGAGAATATAATTTGAATAAACGTCATCGAGCCCAGAAGCAATCGAATCCGAAGAAATTGTGATTGCTACGCCTGAACTTAAAACATTTATGGACCTTTCATCTCTTGTCTTGGCAAACTCATACATATTTCTATTTAGAAACAACATGCCATTGAAACTATTTTTTAACTCATCCAAAAGAAAATCTTTATAGGCCCCTCCACCTTCCGTAAAAATATTAAGGTTCGCATCCTTGTATTGTGCCGGGTTAAACTTAGTATCAATTACACCGACAATTTTGTATTCGACGTTAACCAACCCGTTAATATCGAGATTTAATGTCACGCCTTGGTAAGTAGATACTCCATGTTTAGATTTTAGATAATTATACGAGTAATCACTTATCGCTATCTCGTCATCCGCATTTGGCAGGCGCCCTTCAAGGGAAAACCCGGAATCTAAAATGTCTTGTTCCTCAAAATGGGAATATCCAAATATTGAATCGGCATAGAAATCTCCTAAATCTGGATACTGAACATAAGTGCCTTCGTTATATGGCCCTTTATTGATGCGGTTCAAAGCAGCGATTTCGTCCCCGTAAATATCAACACCAACACATTCTTTTATGAAAATATCGCCCTCAAAGGCATTTTTGATTTTATCGGCACAGTTCTGCGAAATCAAAACAGGTCCATTTTTATCGCTACATGTAATCGCGGCAACTTTATTGTAAGCATTTTCGATGGAACTTAGGATAGCTTGGTTTTTGTTCCAAGAAGAAGATGCGTTCAAAATTCCAAATAACGAAAAGGAAACAACCGAAAGCATTGAGGTCATGATGAGCTTAGAGACCTTAGCTTTGAAAGATTTGGCCGCCAAACCTAAAAGTGAGGGGAACCTAACTCTGGATTTGATTAAAGGCAACGAGCCACAACAGTGTTCCGTTTTTTCAGCGTTAGAGTCATTAACAATTTTGCCATCTTCAATTGCAATAATCCTGTCCGCATATTTCTCGGCAAGTTGAACGTCATGAGAAACAACAACAACCAATCGATTGTGGGAAATATCTTTAAGAACATCCATAATTTGGGTAGCGGTTTCACAATCAAGCGCCCCCGTCGGTTCATCAGCAAGAATGATAAAAGGGTCTTTAACAATCGCACGAGCGATTGCCACTCTCTGCTTTTGCCCGCCAGATAATGTCGAAGCCTTCCTGTCGCCCAGGTCAAGCATCGATACTTTTGTTAGCGATTCGTTTACGGCCGCGTCATTCTTTTTACCCTGGAGACTAAGTGCTAAAGAAACATTATCTCTAACGGTCTTATCTTCAAAAATGCAGTAATTTTGAAAAACAAATCCTACAGAAGTGTTTCTGTATGAGTCAAGTTCGGCTTGACTGAATTTCGAAAGAAACGTGCCGTTTACAGAAATATCTCCTGCATCGAAAGTATCAAGGCCACCCAAAAGGTTTAGTAGAGTAGTCTTCCCTCCACCAGATCTACCAACAATATACACTAACCCTTTGTTGGGCAAAGAAAAAGTAATGCAATCTAACGCCTTAAAATCAAGGTCAGGTCGCCCATTGGTTTTGTATATTTTTGATAAGCCAAGTACTTTTATCATAACTCGCAATCAACACTTGTGAATTTAATCAGAAAACAGGATGTTCAAAAAGGCGTCATTCGAGTTTTAAATTCTGTTTGTATATGGGGTTAATGTTCCGCTGGCGTTGTTCAGGTGGTCTGCATATGTAATGTAACGTTTTCCACCAAACTGCCATGAAATTGCGATCGAGGTTGCGAACCAATTCTCGGAAACTTGAATGTTAACTGATGATTTTGGATTAATAGTAACTGTAGAAATATTGCTTAATGACGTCCAATTCTTCGCGTCATTAAAATTGCACATCTTGTTATTATACTCGGCAGAAACCTTGACACAGGTCAAATTTTTAACCGTGACGGTCCACGTAGTTCCACTCTTTCTAGGATTTTTCAATTCAAGAAATAAATTGTTATAGTTCGTATAGCTGTTAGCGAAATAACAGGTTCTGTAAAAATAATATAAAGGATTTGAGCTTGAAGAAGTCTCAAAAAGTGCAATTTCAACATAGAAAGAGGAGGCACCGGTAGCCCTATAATCTGCTACAGCTTTTAAAGCGTTAGCATTTAACGTGATAGTCTTTGAGGAACCTAACCTACAAGAGTAGAAATCAGTTTTGTTGTTCCTAAGCAATCTGAAGGAGAGGTAGCCGTTAGAAGCCTCGAACCATTTTTCTTCACAAAGACAAGGATATTGTAGCCAACTAAAAGTCGGTTCCACATCGACGTACATAAAATCACCGTCAATTTGGTATGGTATAGAAACCTCACAAGAGCAGTGACCATTAATGACGCCAGCATCAACATATTCATAATTATCAGAATGTGAATGTGTGTTTTTAAAATCGAAAGCTACAACATTATTGTAAGAAGTGTATCCTAATGACTCAATTGTAACATGTGTAGTGTTAGCGCCCCATCCAAAATGGCAATACAATTTGTCATTTTGAGCATCATAGTCATAGGCAACAACGGCATGTCTATCAATACCAAGTTTGACAGGAATGCCTCTGCTTACATAATCAATTGCCTTCTGCCTAACGGATTCACTGTTTGTGCTAGAAAACTTAACTATTTCAACATCATTAGTCGAATACCCCCTGTAATTATAAATATACTGGCTGAATAGAGTGTCATATTGGGGGTAGGTCATACCATAATCGCCAGCTGTTGTACTAAAGAGAGTTTTGCCAATATCAAGCAACAAAAAATGAAAATAAGTGTTTTTATATGTTGTAATGTTGGAGTGATAGGTTGAAGCATCGACTTGATAAAAAGAGTTCGGTTCTCTAACGTTTCCAGGGGAATCAACATCGAGAAGCGTGTGGTTAACATAAAGCGAAGCGTGTTCCTCATAATACTCAGGAACAACATCATCATCCCAATAAGTGTCCCAAAAAGATAACAACATTCCAGCAGCTACATATCCGCATGAACCAAATTCGTTGTATCCAAAACCATAATTGAGGTTTTTGAAATAATACGGTGCAAAACGGTTATTCAAATAAATATTAGGATCATTAGAACTAGCTTCATACGCTCGGCGGATGAGTGGGTCATTCAAAGTAGCACTTTCCACGGCCATATCGTGTGCAATTGCATTCACCAAATCGCCAATCCTTGGACTAACTGAAAAGGTGATAGAAGACATGACTGCTAGAGACAAAAGTTTAATCAACATATTTATAAACCTCATTTCTTATTATATTTAATATACCCTATCCACAAAAATGATTTCAAGATTATCCTCCCTTGTGAGAACGGCAAAATGTATATTAGACGTGTAGATTTTTAAAAAGTCGGAGATATCCCCGACTCCATACAATTGCATCAACTTATAGAAGTAATTGATGCTTATTTCTCTATCGCCTTCTTCATATGCTTGAAGAGTTCTTTCAGCTATCCCTAGATACCTGCATACATCAGCACGATACATCTCCTTGAATTTTCTCAGTTCTTTTAACTTGGATCCAAGTTTTGCTATATCAACTTCTGTTAGTGCATGTCTGCCTGGCTTAATCACTATTTCTTCCCAGTTGTCGATTACATCAGGATGAACATCCAAACGTTGGTCGAATCTTCCTTCCTTAATAGCTTCTTCAAGATATTGCTTATCTGCTTCAGATAGAGAGCTTGTGTATATCTTGTATTCATCCACAATTTGAAGAGACTCCTTGTACAGTTCCTTCTCATCACGCCTTCTGTCAGTTGTGTAATGGAACCTGTAATCGTATAGATGTCTCTTGCACTTGATATACGTCCTGTACCATTTGAAGAAATCGCCGCTGTGGAAGAAATACCTTTTACTCATATTTGTAGCACTCTCTCGCAATCTCGCTGAAATTATTTTTGATGCCGAGTCCAGTCAACAACTGATCTACCGTGAAGATAGTCGAATAAGTGTATCTATGGCACTTAAGGGCGTCCCTCATGTCCATATCCTTATATCTTCTTGCATATTCGAACATCGCATCGTTGAATTTCTCTAAGTCCAAGTCCTTGATCTTCTCTCTGTTTTCAATCAACTCAAGAAGGATGATCATGTCGCTTATTAAGTCCATATACGGATAGTCGAATCTCTCCAATCTGTAATCGTCGCCTATGTTCTTGGTTGTTGTTTCCATAGCATTGGTATAGATGACAATTGGTTTTGTTCTTATCTTTGTTAAGCCTAATGAATAAAATAGCTCGTTTCCTGCGATGATGCCGCAGTCTTCTCTGGCATAGAATGCGATTACTGGATCGACATCCGTATTATCCGAATTGATTATATAAATACCTTTTGAGTATGTTCTTAATATTCCTTCGTCTTCGATTCTGCTTAGAATCTTGCAGAAGGTCTTGTATGGAACCATAGAAAAGTGCTTCTCGCGTTCATATGACATGTCAAACACCATTCCTGGATTTTTTAAGCAGTATTCTCTGATAGTCTTAGAATAATTCATAATCTCAAACCTCCTGACTCCATTATACCATAAGATACAGAAAATAGCGACAAATAAGGTAAAAAAGTAGACATTGTCGACTTTGTTTATTATAAGAATTCCAGTATCTATATACTTTTGTATATAAAGAAAAAAGACATCCTGTGTATTAGCACAAAATGTCTACATTTCTTATATGGTGGAGATGACGAGGTTCGAACTCGCGACCTCATCGTTGCGAACGACGCGCTCTCCCAACTGAGCTACACCCCCAACGCGAGATATTATAGTTTTGGGGTAAATCATTTACAAGTTTGTAAAGACGCACATCCATAAAATAGTGTAGATGGCATCGACAGTATTTTTGATTAGTGTAGATGGAATCGAATGTTTTTACGCATTTTTTATCCAATGTAACAATTTAAAAATTCTTCTTCGATTAGAACTGGCTTTTTTCATTACAAGACTATTTCTAAAAAATTTCTCCACATAGAATATGCCTCCCTTGAAAGGATAAATTTATGGAGAAGGTCATTGCTGTAATAGACTTGAAAAGCTTTTACGCCTCTTGTGAATGTGCATGTAGGCATCTAGACATATTCAAGACACCGCTCGTGTGCTGTGACCCATATAGATCTGGGTCATCTATTGTCATGTCTGCCACTCCATTCCTAAAGAAGAAATACGGCATCCCGAACGTCTGTAGGAAAAGAGATCTCCCTAATGTTCCTGGAATGATATTTGCAATACCGCGCATGTCTTATTATTTAAGGATGTCCGCGAAGGTTAATTCTATATTCTTGGATTACGTAGCCGAAGAGGATTTGCATGTTTATTCCGTGGATGAGAGTTTCCTTAATCTCGGTCCATACCTTAACTACTATAACTGCACGGCAATCGAGTTAGTCGAGAGAATTAAGAAAGACATCTGGGAGAAACTAGGATTAATAGCAACAGCGGGAATTGGCCCAAATATGTTCATGGCCAAATGCGCGCTAGATAATGAGGGAAAGAAGGCTCCACCTTATGTTGCATACTGGAAAATGGAGGACGTGGAAACAAAGCTATGGAACATCTCTCCTCTTACGGATGTATGGGGCATAGGAAACGGGATTTCAAGCCATTTGAAGAGAATCGGCATTCGTTCCATAAGAGAACTCGCCTTAGCGGATGAAACGCTCCTAGAGAAAGAATTCGGGGTAATCGGATATCAGCTTAGAGAACTCGCTAACGGAAGAGACGACAGTGATATACAAGAGAAATATGTTCCACTAGAAAGGTCACTTAATAATGGCCAGACATTGAAAAGAGAATACACGCCTAAAGAAGCACTTCTAGTACTAAGAGAGATGAATGATGACTTGGCCTATAGACTGCGTTACCAGCATCTTCTAGCAGGCAAAGTCGCAGTATGTATTGGTTATGGTGATGGGCGAGGCGTATTTGCTAGACAATCGGTATTAGATATCGCAACTGATGACACTGACACTCTTTTCAATCAGCTGAAATATCTTTTCGAACAAGGATCTGAGGAAAGACCGATTAGAGGTTTATATATATCATATGGAAAATTAGTAGATCCACAGGCTGAGCAATGCTCGTTATTCGAATCATTTGAGGAAAGGGACGAGAAGAGAATGCTTGATTATGCCTTAGACACAATTAAAGCGATGTTTGGTAAGAGCAGCGTTACAAGATGCTCCGCACTGCTGGAACCATCAACAGTGCTATTTAGAAACGGAATGATCGGAGGACATAGACGATGAGAGATAGAGGAATGGTTAAATGGGCTCCTTATAAATCCTTAATAGAACAAGAAGACTTTATGGGTAACATGAGAAAAGCCCGCAAAAAGATAGAAAAACCAAAGAATTGCGAAGATAAAGCGGAATATATCAACAATTTGCTAATAAATTATCACGGACAAGAAGTTACAATCACCATCTACAATGATGGCGTATTAGAAAAAATAAGTGGCACCATCACTGAGATGAATACCACTTATAAATATTTGGTTGTTAATGGTAATCGATATTACCTGAACAACATCGTTGATATAGTCGATTAGAACGCCCAGGTTCCGTTTTCAAAGATCTTGTGCTCGACTCCATTAGCATCAACTCCGATGATGGACATGTCTCTTGTGCCAATCATGAAGTCGACGTGTGATGATGAGTCATTGACACCGAAGCTCTTGAGTTCTTCTTCTGTGTACTTTTCGAAATCCTTATAGAGATTTGAGAAGCCTCTTCCTAATGCAAGGTGGCATGCTGCGTTCTCATCAAACAATGTGTTGTAGAACAATAATCCTGTCTGGTTGATAGGTGATTCATATGGAACGAAAGCACACTCGCCTAAGTATGCTGAACCTTCGTCGATTGTGAGAATGCTCTTAAGAGCCTCTTCTCCTTTTTCGGCGTGAACTTCAACTGCCTTACCTTCATGGAATCTGACAGAGAAGTTCTCGATGAGGACACCGTTATATGATAATGGCTTTGATGAATAGACGATGCCTTCAGCTACCCCTCTCATAGGAGTTGTGAAGACTTCTTCACTTGGGATGTTAGGCTGGAAGAAAATGCCGCCTAATGTGTTTTCTCCACCACCTAAGAATGTCATGTTTGGAATTAATCCAACCTTTAGGTCTGTGCCGTTGGAAGCCTTGTATTTGAGTTCTCTTAAATCAAGTGAGTTAAGATATTCGAATTTGCTTCTGAAATTCTCGTTATGAACATCCCAGTTAGCGATACCGTTTCCATCAGCTGCTCTAGAGCATTCAAGGATTGCCGCCCAAAGAGCTTCCACTGCTTTCTTCTTTGATAATTCAGGGAATACCTTCTTAGCCCAAGCTTCTGATGGGCATGCAGCGATACACCACTGGTACTTGTTCTCTCTTAAGACTCTGATTGGCCAAATCTGCTTTCTTAATGATGAGCTGACTCTAGCGACTTTCTCCATATCGAGTCCTGCCATGCCGTCTGGATCATCGCAATCGAGCCAAATCATGCATGGAAGTTCATCGTTCTGCCAGTGCTGTGATGCAATCTGCATTGGGGTGAGCTGGCTGAGATATTTTTCTTTGCCGTGCTTATAGTTCACACGAGCAACAGCTTCTGATCCCCATTCCACAACAACCTTTGTTGCACCTGCTTTGTAGCATTCTTCGACCACCATTGCGGTGAACTCTTCATTTGTTACGTTAGTCTTGATTAAAACTGGCTGTCCCTTTTTAACTGCAACGCCGGTTCTAACAATAAGTTTTGCGTAAGATTTAAGGATTGATTTCTTCATATTTATATCCTCCACTTTCCTTCGAGTTCTATTTTATAGACTTATAAATAAAATACCGCAATAATTAATACATAAAACGGAGGTTTTATATGGAAGACAATGAAATGTATAAGCCTATGAGCTTTGCCAAAGGCTCACTAGCATCAACAATCATCTACATCGTCGAATCGTTGCTATTCATAGCTGGTGGCGTTGTATCAATAATCTTCTCAGGAAAAGAATGGTTGCAGAAAGGCATCTTCTTGATCGTCGGCATCTTCATCATCTTAATGGGAACAGGAAAACTCGTAATGAACTTCATCCCTGTTGTCCTTGCTAGAAAGCTCGATGAAGAAAAGAAGGCAATCTTCAGAGGATACTTTGGAACAGACATGATTCTTTCAGGAGCAGTCCAAATCATCGTTGGTATCATCATGATCATATTGTTCGCTCAGGGAATCGGTATCATCTCAACATTGATGGCTGTCGCAGGAAACGCATTAGGAGTTATCCTTCTTGTTATCGGAGGAACACTTATCCTCTTCGCAACAGGATTCTTAATCGCAAAGCTTTATCAGCCATTCATCGCGATCTGCTACTACGTCTTCAGCGCTATCTTAATTGGATTAGGAATATTCGTCTTTGTCTACATCAACAGTGGAAACAGCTTCCAGCAGATCATCTTGATCATCATTGGTGGCATCCTTGTGTTGATTGGTATTGTCTACGCTATCACAGCAGTTAGAGAGGCAATCAAGGCAAAGAAAGAAAAGAAGGCTAAGGTCGAGGAGACTCCAATTGAAGTTGAAGCAATCGAAGCTCAGCCTGTCAGTGAAGCAAATATCACTAATATCTAATATATGAGTGTGGCAGTTAATGCAGGCGCTAACGCGGCCATTATAGCCGCCAGCGTAGCCGCTGCAAACGCTAGACGCAGACGTCTAAGAATTGCAAGGCAAAGAAGAAGAATCATCGCAAAACGCAGGGAAAACGGAGAATTGATCATGTCAAACGAATTAATTGGAAGCTTCATCGGAAAAGAAGTTCAGGTTGTTACAGCAGAAGGAGAAAACTTCCGCGGAAAGTTAGTCGCAGTTGAAGACAATTGGATTAAACTCGAAGAAAAGAAAACAACAAGAATCATCAACACCGATATCGTTTCTTCTATCGTAACAAAGAACAACTAACAAAAAGATAAGTGCCCTCAACTATTGCTGATGGGCACTTTTCATTTACTTATTCTTGGAAGCCTCAAGAACGTTCTCGATTAAGGCTAATCTTGTTAAGAGACCAACTCCTCCAGGGACAGGGGTCTGCTTGGCAACTGGAAGGTTTGGTTCTACGTCTCCATGGAGTTTTCCGTCTTCGCCACGATTGATTCCGACATCAACGATCCATGCTGTTTCCTTTAATTTATAAGAGGAATTGAGGATTGCTTCTTTTCCAATTGCAACAACAATCAAATCCGCATTCGCTAAGAAGAGTTTCTTATCTTCCTCACATGTCTTTGAGTGAATAACTGTGACGTTGCAGCTTCTATCCAATAACAACTTAGCCATGGGTCTTCCAACAATATTGCTTCTACCCATTACAACAGCGTTCTTGCCGGAGAAGTTGAATCCTTCTCTTTCTAAGTAATCGACGATACCTTTTGGTGTGCATGACACAAATGGGGAGTCTTTTCTGAATCCATCGACATCCTTCTCTTTGCAGATTGTCTCGATGATTGAGGATTCTCTGATGCCCGCAGGGACAGGAAGCTGAACAATGATGCCATCGATTGAATCATCGGCGTTCTGCTTTCTAATCACATCAAGGAGTTCTTCCTCTGTTGCGCTCTCGTCTAGACCAGTTCTAATAGCAGTGATTCCAACATCGGCGGAGTCCTTGCATTTGCCCTTCATATAAGATTCAGATGCAGGGTTGTGGCCGACTGAAATGATAGACAAAACAGGTGGTCTATCAAGTGTGGAGATTTCTTGAATCATCCCCTCTTTCCTTTTGATAACGTATTCTTTTATTTCCATGGGCTTAAGATAACATTTATAAAAATTAATTTCACTAATGGAAATTAAAAACCGAGGCTTAACCTCGGTATTAATTATTGCTTTGATTAGAAGAGCTTGAAGAGCATTGCGATTGCTTCTGTTGTTGTCTCTGCATCTTCAGCACCTGCGTTCTTACCCTGGCCAAGGACCATGATGAGAAGTGCTAAGAACAAGAAGATAACTGCGCAACCGAATGTGAGCCATGAGATAACCTTCTCTGAACCACGCTCTTTAGTTTTTGCGAAGACGTTAAGGCCACCACCAGTAATAGCACCAGAAGCACCTTCTGATTTACCGCCCTGGAGTAAGCTCAAAACAATAACGACTAATGCGATGATGATGAATACAATGTCATACCATTTCATAGTTTTAACCTCCAAAAACGCTTTTCAGCCATATAAATATAGTGTAGTTATGAACTTTTAGCAATCAAAGATTGATAATTAGTTCTCTTAGATTAGTGATTTTTGGTCCATCGAAGTCGGAATACTCATTTTCTCTATCCAACAAATAACCATCCACACCGGCATTCACTGCGCATAGATAATCGTTCTTTGAGTCGCCGATGTAGCAGATATCTTTCTTATCAAATCCAGGGATCATGTCGATACACATCAACAATGGTTCAGCCTCAGGCTTTGGCGTCTTGCAATTGTCGCTTCCCACTATTGCATCGAAGTATGAATCCATGTTTTTTGATTTTAAAATCTCTCTAACATGGTTGACGTTATTTCCGGTGACAATACCCATTTTTGCATTGTTTTTGCGCAAATTTGCGAGGATTTCTAATGTCTCATCATATGGAACAGTATTGATTGTGATTGTTGGATCATCAAGGCCTTCGAAGATTCCTTGGATGAATAATGTGAGGTTAGCCCCTTCGATTTTTCTTTCTTCTATGACGTGTTTTAAAGAGCCTCTCATGTATCTCTTTGTCTGCTCTTCGGTACATGTTTCCCCAATCATTTCAAAAGCATGCTTGAAGATATCAATCATAGAGAAATATGAGTTAACTAGCGTGCCGTCAAAGTCGAAAATATAGAACTTGTAATTTTTCATTTATAGACTCGCTTTCAACTCAAAGATTATGTCTCTTAGTTCTGCTGCACGTTCAAAGTCAAAGACCTTTGCTGCGTTGCGCATCTCTTTCTCGAGCTCTTTAATCTTACGCTCAATCTCTGTCTTGGATGACGCCTTGGAGATGGTCTGTTTAACTTCGTTTTCTGAACCGCTATTGGAAAGTGGAGCTCTGATTTCCTTTATGATGGTCTGAGGAATAATTCCATTCTCTTCGTTATAAGCCATCTGGATCGATCTACGTCTGTTGGTCTCATCGATAGCCGCTTTCATTGAGTCGGTGATTCTCTCAGCATACATGATAACCTTACCGTTTGCATTTCTTGCGGCACGTCCGATAACCTGAATGAGTGAGCGGGTATTTCTTAGGAAGCCTTCTTTATCAGCGTCTAATATACAGATAAGAGAGACTTCTGGAATATCAAGACCTTCTCTAAGGAGGTTGATACCAACAAGAACATCGTATTTACCCTTACGTAACTGATAGATAATCTCAGTTCTTTCAAGAGTCTTGGTTTCACTGTGTAAATATGTGACTTTGATTCCTTCACTCTTGAGATAGCTTGTTAAATCCTCGGCCATCTTGATGGTCAAGGTGACAAGCATGACTCTCTCGTGCTTCTCGATTCTTTCTTTGATTTCGTGGATGATGTCATCGATCTGACCTAGTGGCTGTCTGACATCGACAATTGGATCAAGAAGTCCTGTTGGACGGATGATTTGCTCTGCCACCACTCCACCACATCTTTCGAGTTCATAGTCACCCGGGGTAGCGGATGTGCAAATGATATTGCCCGGAACGGCTTCCTCGAATTCTTCGAATTTCATAGGTCTATTATCAAGCGCAGATGGGAGTCTGAATCCGTATTCAACAAGAGTCTCTTTTCTTGATCTATCTCCGTTATACATGCCGTGTAACTGTGGGAATGTCGCGTGAGATTCATCAATCAGCAAAAGATAGTCTTCTGGGAAGTAATCTAAAAGAGTCCAAGGTCTTTGTCCTGGTTTTCTCTTGTCGATGTGTCTTGAGTAGTTTTCAATGCCTGGGCATCTACCGAATTCCTTCATTGAGTCCATGTCTTGTCTGGTTCTCATTTCAAGTCTTTCAGCCTCGAGTAATTTGCCGTTTTCCTGGAAATACCTAAGTCTTTCGGTCAATTCTGCATCGATTGTCATGCACGCTTCTTCGATACGTTTTCTAGTCGAAGCGTGGTCATATGCTGGATAAATTGGGTATGTGTTGAATGTCTGTTTAATCTCGCCTGTCATCTTATCGATTGCAAGGATTCTTTCAACATCATCACCAAAGCAATCGATTCTGATGAAGAAGCCATCGGTTGCTAACGGTGCTAAATCGATAACGTCTCCATGTACTCTGAAGTTACCTGGATTCAAATCGATGTTATTTCTTGAATACTGGGCTTCTACCAAACGGGAGAAGAATCTCTTTCTATCAAGTGTCTCACCGACTCTGATCTCGAAGACAAGTCCACGATATTCTTCTGGGTCACTTAAACCGTAAATTGCAGCAACAGAAGCAACTACAATCGTATCTCTTCTCTCGATGATTGAGTTGACAGCGCTAGTTCTAAGCATTTCGATTTCGTCATTCATGACGGCGTTCTTCTCGATATATGTGTCGGTCTTAGGGACATATGCTTCAGGCTGGTAGAAATCGAAGTTTGAGACGAAATACTCAACTCTATTCTCAGGGAATAATTCTTTGAATTCCCCATAGAGCTGAGAAGCTAATGTCTTGTTATGAACCAACACTAAAGTAGGTCTATTCAAGGCAGCGATGATATTGGCGGCGGTAAATGTTTTACCAGTTCCGGTCGCACCTAAAATAACCTGGAGTTTTTTGCCATTCTCAACGCCTTCAACGATGGTCTTGATGGCTTCTGGCTGATCTCCTGTTGGCTTATATTTGGATACTAATTTAAATGGGTGTGAATCATCCATACTTTATTCCTTTGAATTGCCCTTGCTGACGTTCTGGCCAAGGTATAAAGGATCAAATCCGATACCCTTGATAGCCTTTGCGGTGACAATGACGATAAATGCGTTTGGATCGATTTCGGCAATCTTCTTCTTTAAGTCAATCTGCTCTGTGTGATAAACGACTGCACGGAGCATTGTCTTATTCTCTTTTGAGTAACCACCAACAATGCTGATTTCAGTTGTTGTATGGTCCATGTTTTCATGGATATATTTCTGAATTTCATCGCATTTTGCGGAGATAATCTCAAAAATAACATGTGAGCTTGTGTTGCTATAAACAAACTGGATGGTGATTCCCATGATGATTGCGGAGAGAACACCAAGGAGGGCAGGCACCATTTCCTTATATATGAATAAGCCACCAAGGACTAAAGCAGCGTCCAATGCGAATCCAATAATGCCTTCTTTGATGCCGAAGTGTTTTGCAACGATAGCGGAGATAATATCAAGACCGCCTGTTGAACCGTTTCCTAAGTACGCAACTCCGATACCGCCGCCGACGAACAATCCGCCGAATAGAGCGACAAGCAATTTGGAGGTAGTATCTGAAGTGTATAGTAACTCCAATCCGACATTTGCGTTAACCAAAGCTGGCTGCACAAATCTGAAGAGGATTGTGTTGAATGCCGGGAATAAAACAGAGGCGATGAGAGTTCTCATAGCATATCTCTTTCCTAAGAATAAGAATCCAGCACCCCACAATAATATTTGAACAACCCAGACAACGATATCAACTATGTTGAAGTCACCAAGAAGTGAGTGTAATGCTGTGTTGATGATAATACCTAAAGTGGTGACACCACCGGTAACGAGGTTACTAGGTTCGATGAAGAAAGCTACGCCGCACGCAACAAGGAACGAACCTAGAACAATAAGCAATGTGTTCTTGATTTCATTTCTAATTTGTTTCTTCGTGTATTTAATTGCCATGGTTTTTCGCCTCCACTTCAAGGAATGAATATAGCAAGTCATCTAAGTCGCCATCCATAACGCCAAAGACGTCAGCAGTCTCAAATCCCGATCTCGAATCCTTAACCATTGTGTATGGGCAGAATACGTAAGATCTAATCTGAGAACCCCATTCGATGTTCTTCTGCTCACCGATGATGGATTTCATCTTAGCGTCTCTTTCCTCTAACTTGCGCTGCATGAGTTTGTCTTTGAGCATTTCCATACATGTTTGCTTGTTAAAGAGCTGAGAACGTTCAATTTCACAGGATACAACGATTCCGGTTGGCAAGTGAGTGATGCGTACAGCGGATGAAACCTTGTTGACGTTTTGTCCACCCGCACCACCGCTTCGGAAGGTATCTACTCTTAAATCTTTTGGATCGATTTCAACATCGCTGACGCTGCCGAATTCCGGGACAACGTTAACGGATGCGAATGATGTATGTCTTCTTGCATTGGCATCAAATGGAGAAATACGAACTAGACGATGAACGCCTTTCTCACCTCTAAGCATGCCATATGCGTTATGGCCAATAATTTTAACAGCTGCGCTCTTGAGGCCGGCTTCTTCACCTGCTTCATAAGAAAGTACCTGCCATTTAAATCCGTGGCGTTCTGTCCATCTCTGGTACATTCTAAGGAGCATCTCAGCCCAGTCTTGAGCTTCTGTTCCTCCTGCGCCAGGATGAACTTCTAATGTGACGTTTAACGAATCATATTCTCCAGAAAATAACAGTGTATTGCGGAGATTATGGATATTTTTGTTTAGTTCTTTTTCTGTTTCCTCAATTAAAGCGATCATCTCTTCATCGGATTCATCGACCATTTCGAAAAGGTCTGATAAGTCTTTGAAATCGGATCTAATCTTCTCTAAGGAGGTCACTTTCGATTTCGCCTCATTGAGTTTTCCAACTACTGCCAAAGCGGATTTTTGGTCGCTCCAAAAACCCTCCTGGTTCTGTTCTTCTTCCAGTTCGGCGATAACTTTGTTTAGTTTATCGAGGTCAAAGAGAATCACCGAGCTGGGAGACAAGTTTGCCAATTGCTTGGGATTCTTGTCTTAATTCCACTAGCTCTTTCATATATTCCCTTCTTACTCGTTGTCGTTAGATTCTTCAGGTGTTTCCTTTGCGAATTCCTCAACAGCCTTGTTGATGACTTCCTTGATTTCTTCCTTTGACTGGAACTGTTCGGTTGTTCCTGTCTCAGCAGGTGCTGCTTCAACTGCTGGGGCTGGTGCTGGGGCTGGCTGAGGTGCTCTTCTCTGGATTCTGACATTGCAGAGGTTAAGAGCAGTATCGTGAGCGATCTTGTTGTTCATCTGCTTGAAGTAATCGTAGCCTTCGTTGACGTAATCCTGCAAAGGATTGGTCTGAGCATATGAACGGAGTGAGATTGAGTCACGTAAGTGTGACATTGTGTCGATGTGGCCCTGCCAGTTCTGGTCGATGACTCTAAGAGAGATGTATCTCTCAACATCATCAGCTTCTTTTGTAGACCATTCTTTTCTTCTTGTGAGGTAGAACTCATAAAGCATTTCGCCTAAGTCTTCTGCTGCTTCTTCAACTGAGCAACCATCGAATGCTTCAGCATTGATTGAGCCTGGAGCCATGAATGCTGGTTCGACGTTCTTTCTGATAGCCTCACCTGAGATGAGTTCTTCTGCGGTTGATGTGTCGATTGATCTTTCAGCGATGTATTCACCACATGTCTTGAAGAAGTCGTGGATTAAATCAACGATATCTTCTGCATAAAGGATTGAGTCTCTCTTCTTGTAGATGATGTCACGCTGCTTAGCTAAGACATCATCGTAGTCCTTTAAGTTCTTACGTGTATCGAAGTTCTTACCTTCAATCTGCTTCTGAGCGTTTGTGACAGCGTTCATGAGCATCTTGTTCTCGTATGATTCTTCCTGGAGCTGTTCTGTGAAGAGCTTGCGGATATTCTCTGGAGCGAATCTTCTCATGAGTTCGTCATCAAATGAGACGAAGAAACGTGAGTAACCGACGTTACCCTGACGTCCTGAACGTCCACGTAACTGGTTGTCGATACGACGTGATTCGTGTCTTTCTGTACCGAAGACGCAGAGACCTCCGAGTTCTTCGATTTCCTTTGTGATCTTAATATCGGTACCACGGCCTGCCATGTTAGTAGCAAGAGTGACTGATCCTCTTTCACCTGCGTGAGAGATGATTTCAGCTTCACGTGCCTGGTTCTTAGCGTTTAAGACTTCGTGTGGGACACCTGCAGCGGTTAAGAGTTGTGAGATTTCTTCGTTTGATTCAACGGAGACAGTACCGATAAGGACTGGCTGGCCCTTCTCGTGTCTCTCTTTGACTGCCTGGACTAAAGCTTTAAGCTTTGCATCATGTGTTGCAAAGATTAAGTCCTGATCATCAATACGCTGGATTGGTCTGTTGGTTGGAATGACAACGACCTTCATGTTGAAGATGGAGATGAACTCCTCTTCTTCTGTCTTAGCAGTACCGGTCATACCAGCGAGCTTTGTGTAAAGTCTGAAGAAGTTCTGGTATGTGATGGTGGCCATGACGACTGTTTCCTGTTTGATTTCAACGCCTTCCTTAGCCTGGATAGCCTGCTGAAGTCCGTCGTTATATTCACGTCCTGCCATGACACGGCCGGTGAACTGGTCGATTAACTGGATGGTACGCTCTGAGTCGACCATGTATTCGACGTCTCTAGCCATGATGTAGTTAGCCTTGAGAGCCTGGTGGATACGGTGGACGAGGTCTGCGTTTTCTGGGTTATAGAGATTTGTGACACCGAATAATCTTTCAGCCTTGTCGTTTCCTGATTCTGTTAATGAGCATGCCTTGTCTTTGACATCGATCTCGAAGTCGACATCCTTCTTAAGCATCTTAACGAAACGGTCTGCGACCTGGTACTGTGATGCTGATGACTTTGAGCCACCAGAAATGATTAATGGGGTTCTTGATTCGTCGACTAAGACTGAGTCAGCTTCATCAACGACAGCGAAATGGAGTCCTCTTAAGACACGGCCCTGAAGATTTGGTGCCATGTTGTCTCTTAAGTAGTCGAAACCTAATTCTGAGTTGGTTGTGTATGTGATGTCACATGCATATGCTTCTCTCTTCTCTGCTGTTGACTTGGAAGCGAGGTTAACACCGACTGTTAAGCCTAACCAGCGATAGATCTGTCCCATCCACTCAGCGTCACGGGATGCTAAGTATTCGTTAACTGTAATGACGTGAACGCCTTTGCCAACTAATGCGTTGGTATAGACTGCCATTGTAGCGGTTAAGGTCTTACCTTCACCGGTCTTCATCTCAGCGACGTTGCCGCCATGTAAGACTAATGAGCCAATGATCTGAACCTTGAATGGTTTCTGGTGAAGGACACGCCAGCCAGCTTCTCTAGCGACTGCGAATGCTTCGTACTTAAGTTCATCGATTGATTCTCCGTTAGCGAGTCTTTCTTTGAACTCGACTGTCTTGTGCTGGAGTTCCTCATCTGTCAAAGCCGTCATCTCCTCGTCATAAGCCATGACTCTGTCAGCTTCTCTTGAGTACTTGTTTAATTCTCTTTGTTCGATACGGAACAACTTTTCAATAAAATTTGCCACGTTATTCTCCTTTAAAAGTCGCTTAAGATAATACCATTACGATAAATCGTAAGCAACGAAAGACCGAATAATTCTTTCAAAAAGATTAAAAACTTTAGTGTTTTTAGTGTGGAAACCTACTAATATCTCCACCTTTTTAGCCCCGTGTTGCTTGAGCATTTGGCAGATAGAAAGTGCGGTACTACCAGTGGTTAATATGTCGTCAACGAAAAGGATGTTTTTACCCCGTATATCCACTCCATCAATCCACTTGAGATACTCTCCAATTCTTTGTCTTTCCTTGCTTGATAGATCTGCCTGCTTCACATCTTTTGTTTTTACTACTCCATTGATTATAGGAAGACCAATTGATGAGAACATTTCCACCACATGATTGAATCCTCGAATCTCATCTTTTTCGTGATAACTCGGAGCTGGAACCATAACCCAATCCTTGTACATAAACTTGATATATCCTTTTTGATTTAAAAAGAAAATATCTTTCAATTCATAGTCAAAACACCCCTTAAATTTATAAATTAAACCTTTTGCGGTTTCTGTATACTCGTAAAATGATGTTGCCTTAAACTCACCAACTCTGAAATTTTGGATAGTTGGATGAAGACCTTTGAAGCATCTAGAACATATCACATTCGTGTTATTGATAAGCGAGCCGACAGTCTCGTCTTTAATATCTTTCATACACACCTTACAGATAGGTGTTACAGTACTTAATTTCATCCACTGCCTCCTGCATGCTCTTAGTCTTCTTCTCACCAAGGAAGAATACATCACCATCAGGAGCGTCAATCTTACGGCCTGCACGACCTGCGATTTGTATAAGTGTTGCCTTATCGTATATACCTTCAACATCCGCTCCATAGACAACCACTTGAAGATTTTTGATCGTGACGCCTCTTTCTAGGACAGAGGTCGTCACTAGATACCATGTTTTACCGTCCTTAAACCTCTTGATTACCTCTGGTCTATCCACCCTTTTGCTGTGTACGTACTCACCATCTTTAAAGAATGGATGGATAAAGGAGTATAGGGATTCGCATTCCTCGATTGTTGAAGCGAATATGAAGCATTTCTTCCCTTCTTTGTTCCACTCCTTCATCTTCTTGAGGATGAATGCGCGTTGAAAGAATTTGGAATCCAGTTTGATTATCGGAACTGGTATGTCTTTCTTATGGAATCTTGTTCGCAGTTCGACAATGTCGTGATTAGACTTTGAATATTCCTTTATTACGGCATCACTTGGGGTGGCCGACATCAAAACACATGGACCTCTCCTTGCCCTGACAAACATAGCGTTCAATACATCATCACCCTTATAAGGAAATGCATCTATCTCATCCATCACAATCAGATCGAAGTATTTCTCATACCTGTATAGCTGATGGGTTGTTAGTACTATAATGTCCCCGGTTAGCTTAGAAGTGTGCTGACCATATACTGCAGTGACAATGTTATTTGGGAACGCTTCTTTTAAACGCCAATAAAGTTCGATTACAACATCCCTACGAGGAAGAGCAAAACCAACTTGCCCACCATGTTCTAGAACGTGCTTGATAACACCAAAAGAGAGCTCAGTTTTTCCAGCTCCACACACCGCATACACCAGCGTATCTATCTTATTAATATAATTGCTTATTATCTTAGAGGAGATGGACCTCTGCTCTTTCGAGAGTGAATATTTCAGGCAAAGGTCCACCTGCGTGAGTATATTTTTCCTTGGTTCGGCCATTTGGCCTTTGAATCCAACGCATCTGCGGCAGTATGGGGAAGCATCAGCGGATAGTCCGAAGTATCGCGGATCGGAATTTCCACAGCGTGGACAAACAAAACCTAAAATATCGCTCACACTATATTACTAGAGCGATAATTCGGATTTTTTACCAAAAATTTTTAAAAATTAGGCGTTTTCGATTAAATTTTTGCGATTTTCGTGTCTTCCGCCCTCAAATTCTGTGGTGAGGAAGATCTTTACGCGTCTTAAAACATCTTCGGTCTTCATGAATCTAGCACCGAATGAAATCATGTTTGCGTCGTTGTGTTGTCTTATTAATGAAGTAACTTCATCTTCATATGCGATGCCGCAGCGGATGCCTTTGACCTTATTGGCAGCCATCATGATTCCTTCGCCTGTTCCGCAGCAGATGACACCAAATCTAGCCTCTCCTGAGACAACCTTGTTTGCTACTGCTCTAGCGTAGACTGGGTAATCGCAGCTGGCTGTAGAATTTGTGCCACAGTCAATGACTTCATATCCATCTTCTACTAACGCATTCTTAACGATTTCTTTTAATTCAAATCCTGCGTGGTCGCTTCCAATTGCAATAATCATGATAATTTCTCCCAATAATCTTTAATGTCCATAAAAGGAACTGGTCCTTCTCTAACTAATTTTAATTCATCTCCGGTTATATCCACAATCGTTGTTGGTACCAAAGAGTTGCACTCACCTTTGACTACCCCGTCAACAACATCGCCAAATATAGGCAACACTTCCTCAAAATATCTTGAGGTTGGGTCTCCTGAAATGTTCGCAGACGTTACTAAGCATGGCTTTCCAACTTCTGCGATAAGATCAACTACATACTTAGAATCTGGAACTCTGATACCGATGACGTCAGTCCCTAGTGTAACCCATCTAGGCAAATCCTTTCTTGCATTAACAAGGAAAGTAATCTCGCCTGGCAAATACTTATCCATGAGCTTCTTTGCCCTGGCGTTAACCACTATATACTTCGATGCTTCTTCGCTTGATGAGCACATCAAAGCGAATGGCTTGTTTGGTGGTCTTTTCTTTGTTTCTACTAAACGAGTAAAGGAATCTTCGTTGTCATAGACCACTCCAATACCGTAGACAGTTTCTGTCGGAAATACCAAAATCCCTCCATTTTTGAGGATTTTTGCCGCAATTTCCAATTCTTTTTGTTCTAAGACTGCCATAATTATTTACAATATACGACCAAGAATCTGGTAAGTCCATTGAGGTCATCAACAAACTCATACTCGTAATCTTTTAGGTTCTTAGCCATGATTTCTTTCAAGTAATCAACGATGTCAGGCGAGATTTCGAAGGCCATGAAGATTGGTCCTTTCTTGACCTTCTCGTAGTTCTCGAATATTGATTTATAGACGTTTTTCTCTTTGTCCATCCATAATGCGCTAGCAGGTTCGTAATCGATGACTGAGTCCTGCGCATCTTCTTTATTAAGAATATAAGGTGGGTTAGAGACGATGATATCAAGCTGCATGTTCTTTGCGATGAACGGCTCTAATGCATCACCCAATAGTGGTTCGCATCTTGTGCCCTCTTTTGCAAAGTTGATCTTTGCTACATCCAAAGCGTCCTGCTTAATATCGGTTGGATAGATTATCCAGTTCTTAAATGATTCTTTCAGAGCCACTGTGATGCATCCGCTTCCCGTTCCGATTTCAGCGCAAACCAAATAATTTCTTGGTTCGTAGTATTTAGAAATCTTTTTGCTGATTAAAGAAACGAGTTCTTCCGTTTCTCCGCGTGGGATGAGGACTCGATGGTCAACATATAAGCGGTGTTGAAGGAATTCAGCCTCGTTAATGATATATTCGACTGGCTCATTCTTCTTGAGTCTTTCGACCTGAGTTCTGAATAAGTCATACTGTGTCATCTCTTTATCTTTGTGGAAGATGACGTCAATCTGATCGTGGAAACCTTCGTTAGCCATGATTAAAACTCGCAAATCGCGGGCCATTATGTCATATGGCTTGCATTCTGCGTGGGCTGCTTTGAGGGCTTCGTCGATTGTTGGCATTTTATTTAGCTGCCTCCTCGAGCATCTTCTGTTCCTGGTCGAAGTGAACGAGTGCGTCGATGACTGAGTCGAGTTCACCTTCCATGATTCTGTCTAACTGATTGACTGTGAATCCGATACGGTGGTCTGTGACTCTGTTCTGAGGGTAGTTATAGGTTCTGATTTTTTCGCTTCTTTCACCGGTGCCGACTTTGAGCTTTCTTTCATTAGCGATTGCGGCATCCTGCTGTGACTGATAGTAATCATGGACCTTTGCACGAATCATTCTCATACAGATTTCCTTGTTCTGGAGCTGAGCCTTCTCGGTCTGACATGAGACGACTAAACCTGTTGGGATATGGGTAATACGGACTGCTGATTCAGTCTTGTTGACGTTCTGACCACCAGCACCCTGTGAACGATATGTATCGATCTTTAAATCTGCCGGGTTGATCTGGACATCGACTTCTTCTGCTTCTGGCATGACTAAAACTGTTGCGGTTGATGTGTGGATACGTCCGCTAGCTTCGGTCTTAGGGACACGCTGAACACGGTGAGCACCTGATTCGAATTTGAGCTTTGAGTAGACGTTCTCACCCTTGACCATGAAGGAAACTGATGAGTAACCGCCTGATGAACCTTCAACTCCATCAAGGAACTGAAGCTTCCAGCCCATGTTTTCTGCGTATCTAGCATACATACGGAGCAAGTCTCCTGCGAAGATGTTTGCTTCATCTCCACCGACTGCGCCTCTAATTTCGACAATGATGTTCTTTGAATCGTTAGGATCAACAGGAATGAGGTCAACTTTTAATGTTTCTTCAAGGTTGGCCATTTCTGCTTCCATGGCTTTTCTTTCTTCTTTTAGCATTGCAGCCATCTCGTCATCGCTTTCGCTAATCAAGAGGATAGCGTCTTCTAAGTCAGCCTCTAACTTGAGGTATCTGAGGTATTTCTGATAGGCTGTATCAAGTCCTGCTCTTTCTTTAGAAAGAGATGTTAACTTCTGGATGTCGTTCGAGATTTCTGAGGATGCAAGCTCCGCATCAATTTCTTCACATCTTACTTTGGTGGCTTCAAGCCTCTTGCGCATACTTTCTTCCATAAAAAATCTCCTAAGCGTGGCGATTATATCACATAAACATTGTAATTGAGTATAGTGATTCTCACTAGTGAGAAGAAAGAGAAATCGTTATAATAATTCCAGCCATGTCATACAAAGCACTTTATTTAACATATAGACCTCAGAAATTTGAAGAGGTCGCAGGCCAAAAAGCCATTGTCAGAACACTTAAAAACGCCATCTCAAAAGAGAAGATCGGCCACGCCTACTTATTCGCTGGTCCTAGAGGTACAGGTAAGACCTCTATGGCTAGATTATTCGCTAAGGCTCTCGACTGTGAACAGGGATCCGGTTGCCAGTGCAACCAGTGCTCCAACTGCATATCCATCACAGAAGGCACACACCCAGACGTAGTCGAAATCGACGCCGCATCAAATAATGGCGTTGATCAAGTCCGTGAACTCATCGAGAAGGTCAGATACGCGCCTCTCAAAGGTAAGTATAAGGTCTACATCATCGACGAAGTACACATGATGTCCACCGGTGCGTTCAACGCACTCCTCAAGACACTTGAAGAACCACCAGAAAGAGTCTTGTTCATCCTTTGCACAACCGAACCTCACAAGGTTCTCCCAACCATCTTGTCACGTTGCCAGAGATTCGACTTCTCAAGAATCAGCGACTTGGAGATGAAAGATAAACTCGTTGAGATTCTCAATAAAGAAGGCGCTACATACGATGAAAGCGGACTTCGCTCCGTTGTCTCACTTGCCGATGGCGGTATGAGAGACGCCTACTCAATCGTTGATCAGATCCTCGCTTATAGCGGCAGCTCAATCAAACAAGATGACGTCCTTACCATCTACGGCTTAACAAGCATGGAGGAAAAAGTCTCATTATTGAGTGCAATCGCAACAGGTGACGTTAAGACAGTCGTCTCAAAGTCAGAGACATACCTCACAGCAGGTATCGATGTCAGAAGACTTCTTAGAGAATTGATTGGTGTTCTCAAAGACTTGCTCATCTATGAAAGAACCGGATTAGCAGATCTTCTCGAGGATATTGATGAAAATGAAGCAAAACAGCTCAAGGCCGTTATCCCTGCAAAACTCTGCAATAAGATGGTCAGCGAGTTAATCGAAGCACAGAACAACATCAAGAACCTTACCGACGTCCGTTCCCTCTTCGAATTGACACTTCTTAGAATGTCATCAACCAATCTTGAGGCAGTTGAGGAAGCGCCTGCACCTGCTCCAGCACCTAGGGTCGTTGCTAAGCCAGCTCCAGCACCTGAGCCAACACCGGTTGTTGAGCCAACACCTGCTCCAGCCCCAGAGCCAGTTAAGGTGGAACCAAAGAAAGTTGAAAAACCAAATGTCATTGCGCCTTCAATTGCAACAGAAGGAGACATGAACCTCGTTGGTGAAGATGAGATGATTAAGATCATGGTTCTAGCTGACAAGACCGAAAGAACAGAATTGGTGGCCAAGTGGACACAGTTCGAGGATTACAAAGACGACTTCAAACTCGGTAGCCTTGCAACCCTCCTAAGCGAAGGACATCCATTCTGCTTATGCAAAGACGTCTTGATCCTTGCCTATAACTTCACAAAGTTGAGAAACAAGGCAAACATCATCAAGAACCAGAAGCCAATTCAGGAAATGGTCGCTTCAGTCCTTGGTAGAAAAGTTAAGGTATACGCTATTGATCCAAACGAGAAGAACAACATCATGAAGAAGTTCTTCAACTTGCAGACAATGGGCATGCTACCAAGCAAAAAAGATATTGAATTAAACATTAATATACAGGAGTAAAACACTATGAATCCAATGCAACAAATGATGATGCAGGCACAGCGCATGCAGCGCGAGCTTGCTAAAGCACACGCAGAAATCGACGAGCAGGTATTCGAAGTCAAGAAGGCTGGCATCGTTGAGGTATCAGTCAAGGGAAATAGACAGGTCGTCGGCATCACAATCGATGAGGCCGCTTTAAACCCAGATGACAAGGATATGATCGAAGACACAATCATGATGGCAATCAACGAGGCCATGGAGCAGATCCAGGCAGCTCACGATGCCGCTGATGAGAGAATCACCGGTCAGGCAAAGAGATAATCTGAAATGAAAGAACTCCCATCCATCACAAAACTTACCAATTCATTCTCCAAATTACCTGGAGTCGGCGTTAAGAGCGCTGAGCGCATGGCCTATGCGGTTTTGAATATGGACCCAGAGGATGTCGGAGAATTCAGCGAAGCACTAAAGCAGGCGGTTGAGAATATCCACAAATGCCCATGTTGCGGTGTTTATACTGAAGATGAAATATGCGAAATTTGCAGTGATAAAGGAAGAGATCATTCAGTTATTGCTGTAGTTTCTGAACCAAAAGACGTATTGGCTTTAGAAAAGATGAACTCCTTCAATGGCGTATATCACGTGCTTGGAGGTGTTATCTCTTTATCTAAGGGCAAGAGCATCGAATCTTTATCAATCGATTCTCTCGTTGAGAAGGTTGATAAGGGCGATGTCAAAGAAATCATCCTCGCCACAAGCGCAACGCTTGATGGAGAGACCACTGCCGTCTTCATTGCGAAGCTCTTAGACGGACGTGGAGTCGAAATAACAAGACTCGGCTATGGACTCCCTATGGGAGCATCTCTTGACTATGCGGATTCTTTAACGCTAGCCAAGGCATTCGAGTCTAGAAAGAAGATTTAATTATGTTTATCACATTCGAAGGCGGAGAAGGATCGGGAAAGTCCACCGCAATCAAACGTATCGTAAAAGCTCTCGAGGACATGGGTCACGAGGTCATTTTAACTAGAGAACCAGGCGGCACTCCAATCGGAGAGCAGATTAGAAACGTAATCCTTGATAAGGCAAATACCGCAATGGATCCTAGAACCGAGGCTCTTTTGTATGCTGCTTCAAGAAGACAGCACTTAGTTGAGAAGATCATCCCAGCGATTAAGGAAGGCAAGATCGTCTTGTGTGATAGATATCTTGATTCATCTTTAGCATATCAAGGCGGAGCAAGAAATCTTGGAATTGAAGAGATTTATAACGTAAACCTCTATGCAACAGAAGGCATGCAGCCAGATGTAACCATCCTCTTCGACATCGAACCAGAGGAAGGTCTAAGAAGAATCGCCGCCAACGCAGGAAGAGAAGTTAACCGACTCGATGTCGAGAAGATTTCCTTCCACCACAAAGTAAGGGAATCATTCAAAAAGGTTGCCAGTATGTTCCCTGAAAGATTTGCCGTCATCGACGCTAGCAAGTCACCTGATGAAGTCTTCAATGATGCATTCGAGGCAATCAAGAAAGCGATGAAATAATGAAATTATCAGCCTACTTAGAAAATAGACAGCCAATCCTTTGGAGAGTCTTTTCTAATGCAAAGGCGATGAATAGAATCAACCACGCATACTTATTAAGCGGAGAAGCCGGCATTCCTCTAAAGGAAGCCGCTTTATTCCTGGCTAAATCAATTCTCTGCGATAACCCATCTCCTCTAGCAGATGAGGAGTGCCGCTACTGCAAGAGAATCGAACACGGAACATACACCGACTTCTTCTTACTAGACGGAGAAGAAGAGACCATCAAGAAAGGTGATGTTCAGGAAGTTGTTGCGGGATTCTCCAAAACCCCATTAGAGGAAAAGGGAATCCTCATCTATGTCATACACCTCGTTGAGAATATGACGACGGAATCAATCAACTCCCTCCTTAAGTTCCTAGAGGAACCAGGGAAGAATACCTACGCAATTCTAACAACTCAAAACGAAGCTAGGATTCTCCCAACCATCATCTCAAGATGCGAAACCATCAGAATGGTTCTCTCTCCGAAGAAGGATGTCATTCAAGAAGCCACAGAGCTTGGAGTCAGCCAAAGCGATGCTGACTTGCTCTCTAATTTCATGAATTCCGGCGCCTTATTAAAAGAGATGGCCGATAGCGAAGAGTATCAGGACATGAAGGCTATAATTGAGACCGCGTTGACTCATTTGAACCAGGACGGCGCATCCGCGATTTACGGATTCGAAAAAGATATCATTCCAAACCTCAGCAAAAAGAATGATGCTAAATTTTTCTTAGATACAATGGTCTTGGTTTTCAAAGATATCGTCGCACATAAAGAAAACTTGCCAATAAAATTGGTAAGTTATGATACACTTATTAAACCTTTGGCGGATCAGTTGAATCACGTCGAAGAATCCTTGATCGAAATAATGAAGTCAAGGAGCCAGTTAGATTTAAACATCAGCACATCACTCCTATTGGAGCATGTGATTGCCTATATCGTGAAGGAGTAGCGTATGGAAACAAAAGAATATTATGTTGGCGTTAAATTCCAGGGCAGCATCAAAGCCTATTATTTTTCCACTACAATCGAAGACTTAAAAATCGATGATTTGGTGGTTGTCGAAACCGTTGCAGGTTTTGAAATCGGCTCGATTTGCACGGATATCATTCCAATTAGCAAATATACTGGCACACTAGCATTAAAGCCAGTCATCAGAAGACCAAATCCAAGTGATATGGCTGCATACGAGCTTGGGAAAAGAGAGGCAAAAGAAGCATTAGAAATCACAAAGCGTGAAGTCGAAGCACTCAATCTTCCTATGAACCTTTTGGATGCCTACTACACATTAGACGGCACAAAAGTCACAATCACATACACCAGTGAAAATAGAGTCGACTTCAGAGAACTCCTAAGAATCCTCGCACCACAGCTCAAGTGCAGAATCGAATTGCATCAGATTGCTGCAAGAGACAAAGCCAAGATGATTGGCGGCATCGGTATCTGCGGTCTTACATTATGTTGCTCAACATTCCTCAACCAGTTTGACGGAATCTCAATCTCAAGAGCTAAGAACCAGATGTTGACACTCAACATTCCTAAGCTCTCAGGCCACTGTGGAAAGCTCATCTGCTGCTTACTCTTCGAAGATGATATGTATACAGAAGCAAAGAAGGATTTCCCTGCGATTGGATATATCACCAAAATCGATGGAGTCGATTATAAGGTCGACGGATTAAACATCCTCTCTAGAACAGTCAAGCTCGTCTCAGAAGGCGATGTTAAGTTCATCTCATTGGAAGAATATAGAGCGCTTGAGAAAAAGAACCCAAGACCATTCAGAAAGAACAATAACAAACATGATAAACAGGGAGCTTAATTTCCGCGGCAATAGTCCACTACTTTACCTAATCTCAACGCCTATTGGAAATTTAGACGAATTTTCTCCACGCGCTATTTCAGTCTTAAATGACATCGATTATGTTGCGGCGGAGGATACTAGAAACTCTGGCTCGCTCCTAAACAAGTTCAATATCAAAAAACCATTCATCATGTGTCATGAACACAACGAGGAAGAGGCATCGACGAAAATAATCTCCTTGCTCAAAGAGGGCAAAAGCGTTGCCTATATGTCAGATGCAGGATATCCAGCCATCTCTGACCCAGGGGAAAGATTAGTAGCAAGATGCATCCTAGAAGGAATCAAGGTCTCATGCGTCAACGGATCAAACGCCGCATTATGCGCTCTAGTGTGTTCAGGCCTCCCTACCAAGCACTTCTACTTCTACGGTTTCCTGCCAAGCAAGCCAAGCGAAAGAAGAAAAGAATTAGAGACTCTGAAGAACCGTGAAGACACGATGATCTTCTATGAAGCACCTCATCGTATTGACGATACATTAAAAGATATGAAAAACGCCTTTGGAGGCTCAAGAAGAGCGTCTATCGGACGAGAACTCACCAAAGCCTACGAAGAGTTCATAAGAGGCACTTTCGATGAGTTATGCGAGATTGACCCAGAAACCTTAAAAGGCGAGATGGTAATTGTCGTTGATAAGGCAGAGGCCACAAAGAAAGAATACTCAGAGGAAGATGTGGCAAACCTTCTCTTAGAGAACTTAAAAACGATGAAGTCAAAGGACGCGATTGCATCAGTTGTTAAACTAACGGGCATGCCAAAGAACGCCGTCTACGATATATATCTATCAATTAAATAAGATTACTAATCAACAAGGATGGAGCCTACTGCTTCTTCCTTGTTTTTCTTTTTGAGATCCATGACAAAGCGGATTCCTTCGTATAGGACAACGATGCCAAATCCAACCATGGAGATGAGGATTCCTGTTCTTAACTGAGGAGTCTCATATCTAAGGGTATAGCTATATTCTCCACTTGGAGCGACGAATGAGACCATGCCGCCATTTGCTCTATAGACATTTGGGGTTGAGGTATTTCCATCTTTATCCTTGGCAACAAGCTTCCAGCCTTCATCATATCCAATTGATGTGATAACAAGCTTTCTTGTTGGGAAGTTGGTTGTGAAATCAAATCTATCAGTGACGTGCTCGACGTTCTCGAGATTATAATCGCTTGATGTGTAGCGGTTCATGACTTCATCTATCGCTGACTTCTCTCTCATATAGAGGTTGAAACGGCCAAGCTTCGTTGTGCCCGTATTACCTTTGAAACAGAAGACGAGATATTTGACACGACCATTTGGATAGAAGCCGAAAGTTCCACCATAAGAAGAGACGTTTCCGCCATTCCAATGCTTGATCATGCGATATTCATAAGAGAGGATGACATTCTTCTCTAGAATGCCATTTTCGTTTGTTCTATCACCAACGAAGTAGATGCGTGGAGCTTCATTCATGTATGTATCTGCGCCATGGTATGCCGCACCAGTCAAATCCATAACAAAGTATGCGCCATCTTCGCTGACGTTCATGTATTCACCCCAGTTGTATCTTGGGTAGAATACGACCTTTCCGTAGTCGCGTAAGACCTCTGTTGCGCTGGTATATGAATCATCGATAGAGACAACCATCTTTGAGTCTTGGAGCTTTGTTTTGTCTATCATCGCAGGATCTTCAAGGAAGTCGGTAGGACCGAATTCTTCAGCGTCGGTCTTCATGAAGTAACCGTAGTAGCGGCCATCGCTATGAACGGTCTCGACAAGTCGTGATGAAAGTGGGACGTTCTGGAGATTGGTACCGCCTGTTGGACCTAACGTTGATGATGGAGCACCTTCAATTGAATATATGTTTCCATCTTTGTTTAAATCATCAAGAACTGTGGCGATTTCATCATCTTCGAAGATTGCACCGTTTAAGAAAACTTCGTCATTTCTCAAGATTTCATATGATGCTGAAGAACCACCATAGTGGTGATAGAAATCACTTCTATTTGGAACTGTGTTCTCTGGATCAGTATCAAGGTTTTCGGCATAGATATGATCGACTGCGTGACCTAGCGGCATCTTCTCAACATATGGGTTCTTATAGACCCTAAAACGCTTGTTCTCCAAGACCTTTTCTGAGCCAAAAGGAACGTTTGGCCAGTAGCTATCTTCATAACCGTGATAATAACCTTCATTCTCGATGACGTAGTATTTGAAGGCCATAGAGGTATCGAATCCGAATCTCTTGTTGTTGTAATATCCGGACCAGCTCTTTCCGACAACCTGCTGATCATAGACGTCTGAGTAATACTCATTGTTGGTCATGTAGTTGTAACGGGTCAAATCGGCTAAACCATAGTTGAATAACGAGTGGAATGTTGATGCTCCATTAAAGCCAAAGGCCATTGGCATATTGGCCTCGAATGCGGTGTCACTCTGAGTTCTGAAATACGAATCGTCCATCTTATTCAAATCATCGAATAAGCCGACTGCGCTCTCGGAATACCAGTCTCCTCCATTGTACTGTCTAACAGGGATCGAATAGCCATAGATGAATGAGAGGTTGCCCATTACAGCGGTCTCAACAACAAGGAATGCGGTTAATACATGGTGCAAAAGCTTGCTGTTTTGCATGAAAATCAAGACAACACCTTCAACTGCCACTAATGCTGTTTGATAGTAGACGACCCATAAAAGAGTTCTCTTGACGTTATCCCATTCAACTTCTGCAGGAATGAAGTATTCATTCTTTGTGTAGTCATCAACCTTGATGAAATCCAAGGTCTTGTTCTTGAGTAAGACAACGCACAAGACAAAGGCAAGGAGTGTGAAGGCTGCGGCCATCAATGAGCCAGCCGGAATCTCCCATTTCTTTGCATCCTTGATTTCATCCAATTCCTTAACTGCAAAGTAAATGATTGCAGGAACTAAGACGATGTACCATCTTCCATATCCATCTCCGGTGAAGAGGAAGAAGAAATAATATGCAAAGTTGGTGAAAAGGAAATAGCAGCAAATAACCAAGGCGATCAAAGGGGCAAACTGCTTCTTTCTAGCACTTCTTAAAATGGATGAGAAGAATAAGATAATGATTGGTGTATAGCAGAACAATGAGGCTGTCCAGGAGTCATAGTTATAGGAGCCTCCATTCATAGTGCCCATAGCCAATGGGTGCCATAAGTAGTTGCAGGTTGGATAGAAGAAACCAATCAAGCCCTGCAGTTCTCTTCCGGTGTTTCCTCCAACTGGCATGAACATGTATTTGAAGAACAATTTGATGTCCATAGCCTTGAGAGATTCGACTATCAAATGGAGATATGCCATACCTCCAGATGTGGTTCTTCCTGACAATGCAGATTCTCTTAACGAAGGGATAAGCGTCCAAGCAGACATCATAATGCCTGCAGCGAATCCACCAACTCCTAAGCCAATAACTCTAAGAGATGATTGCCAGCTTCTTTCCTTGATAGTCCAGAAGTATCTCCATATAGCATAGACAACTCCCCACACGCATAAAACAACAAGGAAGAAGAATGAAATAATGCCCAACAGGAAGATGGATAATGCAAGTATTGCAGGTTTTTCTTCTTTGATTACCTTCTCAATACCAAGCATTATCAATGGCACGGTGCATCCAACAGATAAAAATGAAGGGAAGCCTACCATGAAGTTCAAGTATCCGCAGAAAGCATATGCAACAGCGCCAACCCTAGCTGATCTTTCCCCAATTCCTAAGTACTTGAGATAGGCTCTTAGAGCCATGCCACCACACACGCCTTTAACGATAGACATGATGACAAACATCTGAGGTTGCCATGCTCTTGGGAAGATGAAGGAAACAACTAAGAATGGATCAAACAATCCGTAGTATGAATTCGAGCCAATGTTATCGGTTCCTAAATATGTTCCGGTGCTATAAAGCTCAAAGATGCCCGTCTTGAAGAACTTATGCCAGACATCCCAGAAGTTATAGGCCATGGAGACATATTGAGATGAATAGTCCCATCCGTATAAAGCCGCTCCTCCATTAAAGAAGAATGTGTAGGCTGTCCACGCAAATCCCGTGAGGAATAAGATAAGAACAAAATAGAAAAGAGAATTGATATCGAAAAGGAATGGGACTTTCTTTCTAGCCCATTTTTCGAGTGCAGATCTCTTTTTAGAAGAAGAGACCTTTAGCGTTTTCTTGATGGTCGTTTCTCCTGAATTTTCCATTTATATTCACCTTTTTGTTTTATAGCTGGTTTAGGTGCTGCGGATGATTTCTTAGCAGTTTTCCCTGTTTTCTTCGCCAAAGCTTCTTCTTTTTCTTGTCTCTCCTCGATATGAGTCTTCCAGAAAAGCTTCTTAAATTCTGGTGGAATAGGTGCTTTGAAATCGTAGAGTTTGCCTGTGACTGGGTGTGTGAAAATAAGTTCGTAAGCATGTAAGCCTAATCTCTTGATTGGGTTGATTGGCTCTCCATACTTATCATCACCGATGACGTGATGGCCGATATTTCCTAACTGAACACGAATCTGGTTTTTTCTACCTGAATCGATGTGGACATCTAAGAGGGACATGCCGTTTCTTGATGCCATCTTCTTGAAGTTTGTTACGCAGAGTTTGCCGTGAGTCCTATCTTTTGTGACATACATAAGCTGTGTGACTTGGCTTTGCATAAGATAATCCTTAAGATGTCCTTCTTCTTGGATATCCTCGCCTTCAACAATCGCGTAGTACGCTCTATCTTTGACGATGTCCTGCCAGTTTTTCTGGAGGACTTCTTTTGTCTCAAAGTCTTTGGCAAACATCAAAACGCCAGAGGTGTCTTCGTCTAATCTATGAACGACAAAGATGCGGGCATTTCTATTTGTCTGAGTGATGTAGTCAGTAACTAATCTATATGCGTTTCTTCCTTTTTCTCTATCGCTTGCGATTGAAAGCAATCCTGATGGTTTGTTGATAACGATCATGTGCTCGTCTTCGTAAATGATAGGAAGGTCTTTTCTTTCTCTCTTCTGGATTCTAGTCCAAGAAAGGATGACTTCATCCTCTGGATAAAGGTGATATGTGAATAAAGAAACCGGAGCTCCTCCAACAGCAACCTGATGGTTAGCAATTATTCTCTGGACGTTTCTTCTGGACTGTCCTGGGAGTTTCTCACAGAGGTAATCGATAAGGGTTGTTTCGTGGTGAACAACAAAAGTCTTGGTCTTGTTAGGATCAATTCTTCCTTTTCTCTTGTCTTCTTTTTTAACAGTTCTTCTCTTGCCGTTTCTATTCATAAAATACCCACTAAATGCCGAGATAATGGCTCAAAACTATCCAGATACCAAGAATCAATAAGATGCTTCCTCCGATGATTCCTGTAATCTCGTATTTACCCTTTAATAACTTTTCGATCTTGTTGCCCAAGAACAATCCAATCAACGAAATTGTGAATGTGCAGACCATAATGATTGTGACGTGTAGCCATACTGTTGTGTTGGTGGACATTGAGACGCCTTCACCGTTTCTAGCGTGGAATGCAACGCCTGTTGCTAGAGCATCGATTGCTGTAGCCACTCCAAACACCAAGACCTCTTTAACTGAGAACTTCTTTGCTTCTTTTTCCTCAGCTGGCTTCTTAACATCCTTTATGGCTTCAATTAACATCTTGCCACCGATATACATGAGTAACGCAAAGGCAATCCAAGTAACGATGGTAGCCATGATGTTACCAGCAGCTTCGCCTGCTGTTTGGCCGACGATCACTTCAACCACTTCCACTAACCAATATCCGATAAGAGGCATTAATGCCTGCATTACGCCAAAAGTTCCGGCGATGAAGAACATTCTACGCTTATTGATATCAGTGTAGGTCAATCCGTCAGTAACGGAGACTGCAAAAGCATCCATCGATAAAGCGATGCCGAATAAGAAGATTTGGATAAGGATTTCTAGTGTCATAATTCTAATAATTACCAAAGAAATGAGTTTCAAAACTCATCTCTTGGTTTTCAAAGTATAATACATATCAAGTGGTAAGTTGAATATAATCTTAAAGATTATTCAATCAAACCTAGTTTTCTGAGGGCGTTTTCGATGCCGTTATCATCGATATTGGTGGTAATTAGTTGGGCAGCTGCTTTAACTTCGTCCTTGGCATTACCCATAGCAACAAAGGTTCCGACGTTCTCGGCAATAGATAGATCCTGGAGATCATCTCCGAAGCCAACAGCTTCATCTTTTGAATATCCAAAATACTTGAGGACATCTTCAATTGCATCGCCTTTTCTATAGACAACCGGTACGATATCAACGGCAAACCAACAATATCTGCAGAAGCATAAATCAGGGAATGCTTTTATGATTTCTTCATCATGCTCATCAGTATGGAATAAGTGGAATTGGGTGAGATTTTCATACAATTTGTTTGAAATTACGGGTTCTTTATCAATGAACCTTGTATAGAATTCTCTACCACATTCGTTGAGTTCTTTATTAACGTGTCTATCTTGAATTCCAATCATTTCGAAGACATATCCTTTGTCGTTGCAGTAGGAAAAGAATCTTTCAGCGATGTCTTGCTGGATTGTGAATAATCTAACAGGCTTATCTCCCACCATAGCGGTGCCACCACCACTGCCGATGATCGCATCCCAAACAATTCCCTGGCCATGACAACCTAGGTGTCTGATGCTGTCATTTGGTCTAGAAGAGCATAAACATACTTTTATGCCATTTGCCTGAATCTGTTTTATTGATCTGATTGCATCTTCGGCAAAGTTTTTAACCTTGCCATCATAGATGGTCTCGTCAATGTCAAAAAATGCAATCTTGATAGTCATGGGGTAATTTTAGCAAATATTTCAAATCTTCTCTATTGTTTCGCAATAGACCTTATACAAATCGCTGTTTAATGACCTTAACATTTCAACATCAGGTTTAAACACGGCTCTATCGTAAGTCATCAAGCCATTGATTTCTTCTTCAACATCGCTTATCTGAGTGTAGACACAAGCAGATAATCCCGCCTCTTTAATGGCTTTAATTAAATCAACGCCATACACCTTCTTTAGCGCTTTGTTTAAAGCAGAATTATCCTTATATGAGGCATATCCAAAGCTCTTCTTAGAATATGTATGATGTTCTATTGGCATCGAATATCCGCCGAATTCGCTGAGAAAAAGAACTCTTTGTGAATCTGATTTCATTTTTGGCGCTCTAAAATAGATGTGTCTGCTATTGAAGTCCCCAACACCTTTATCGTACCAACCAGATGTAGCATCAATTAGCTTATTACCAGATGCAGTTTTCATCTTTTCGAACATCTCAGGAGCTCTAAACTGTCCCCAACCTTCATTGAACAAAGTCCAGACACAAATACATGTAGGTTGAGAAAGCTGTTCTAAAGTTACAAACATATCTTTCTCGAATTGCTCCATTGATTCTTTGGAGCCTCTACCCAAGATCTTGTTGTCGTTATCGTTAACGTCAAAGTTAATAAACGGTCTCAGATGAATTAGCCACCAAGAATATTTTGAACCGGAATTCATAATGTCTTGAATGACGATAACGCCTTTCTTATCACACTCGTAATACCAGCACATCGATTCAATTTTTATATGCTTTCTAAGTGAGTTGAAGCCAGCATTCTTAATGGTGTCGATATCATGAGAAATAGCTTCATAACAAGGCGCTGTTAAACCGCCATCTGGCCAGTATCCCTGGTCCAAAAGGGAAGACAAAAATATAGGTTTTTCATTGAGGAATAGATAGTGGTTTTTACCTACTTGTTTTCGCTCAAATAGCTTGAAACCAAAGACACTCCAAACAGAATCCTTCCCCTGGGAAATTCTAATATCAAATAAAGCAGGATTATCAGGTGACCAAGCCTCAAAAAATGAGCTGCAATCAACACTTTCTCCAATTCCAATCTGAGTTGAAATCAATTTTAGATTATCTTTAAATATCTCGACAATTAGTGGTGATTTATTTGTAAAAACGCCATTTATGGATATTTTTCTGTTTTTGTAGTCTGTTGAGATATCAAGTTTTTCTATCTTTCCTGATGATGGAACGAACTCGAGGTACACGTCACCCCATATACCACTTGTTGGATGATACCAAATTCCGCCTGGTGTATTTGATTGTTTTCCCCTTGGATATATCTCACTATCCGTGTCGTCTCTGACTATGACAATCAGCTCATTCTCCTCGCGTAAATTAGTAACTTCAAATTCAAATGTGGAATAACCACTTCTATGCTCGCCGAGATACTCTCCATTTAGATATACGAAACACTCCTGATCAACAGCAGCAAATACAAGCCTGCCGATGCCCTCCAACTGCACCTTGCTTAAAGTGAATTTCTTCCTGTAATGCATCCAGTCATCTTTTTCGATATGTGTCTCGATTTGGGATAACGGGGTCTCTGGAGAAAATGGGACCACTATTCTTTTCGTGTAGTTGGACAAGGGTTCTTTTGTTTTTGTAATATCAAAATCCCAATAACCATCCAAACTGAGGAAAGATTCTCTTCTAAAGTAAGGGTTTGGGTGAAATGGAAATGGGTTTTCTAGGTTTATTGTGTCCGTGAAGATAGATTTCATAATCTCTAATCCTATATTAATGATAATATAGTGCATATGAACTATCCAATATCAATAGCTAAAGAAGAACTCGAGTCCAGACAAGCGGATGCCTGGATTATCGTAGACTACGAAAACCGCAATCCATCAATCACAGGTTTCTTGGGAGAGAAAATGCTCACTAGGAAAATCATAATGGCAATCGAAAAGGCACACGCCTATATCATCTGTCACTCAATAGACAAGGTGTTCTTAGATGTTCCATCGGTCACCGATCGTTTTGAACTTAGAGTTTATAACAACTGGCATGAGATGCTAGAACTCGAAAAACAGAGCTTTTCGGGCTATCAGAAGGTCTTAATGGATATTTCCGAACACGGATTAATGCCACGCGTGTCGTTGGCTGATTACGGTTCTGTTAAGTTTGTAGAAGATATGGGCATCAAGATTGAATCCAGTTGCAACATCCTTCAGAAGATCAACGCTGCTTATGACAAAGAATCTTATGAACTCCAACTTGAGGCATGTAAGAAGACGTTGATGATCAAGGATGAGGCCTTTGCCCTTATCGGAAGCGAGATTAAGAAAAACGGCAGGACCGATGAATACACCATCCAGCAGTTCATCTGCAGAAGATTCAAAGAGGAAGGCATGACATATGATGAGGCACCAATTGTCGCAATTGGCAAGAATGCATCCAACCCGCATTATGGGCCAAGTGAGTCCATATATTCAGAAATAAAAGAGGGTGACCTCGTCTTGATTGATATGTGGGCAAAGATGGATGACCCAAAAGGCGTTTATGCAGATATCACATGGATGGCATACGTCGGTGATGAAATTCCAGAAGAGATGGCAAAAAGATTCATGGTTTTAAAGAATGCTATCGACGAAGGATTCAAATTCATCCAAGATAATTTTGAAACTAGAAGCGTAATGGGCTATGAGGTTGATGATGTAGTTAGAAAAGTCGTCAACGATAATGGTTATGGTCAGTACTTCACCCATAGAACAGGACACAACATTGCAGTTGATGTATCCCCTCATGGACCTGGAGCAAACATAGATAATTACGAATCCCACGATACTAGAGCTTTGATCGAAGGCACTTCTTTCTCGTTAGAACCAGGCATCTATGCACCAGACTTTGGAATGAGAAGCGAGACCAATGTCGCAATAGTAAATAATCAACCAGTCATCGTAGCAGGCAGACAGCAAAATATTATTAAAATCTCACTTAAATAAAAGTGTACAGAATACACAAAATCAAAAATCATTTAGCACTCTCATTTGTAGGGTGCTATTTTTGTATATTTATGTCATTTAGCACTCTATGTATGTGTTTGCTAACACTTAAAAATAACGGTATTCTTTAGTATTAATCGGTGGTTTTTAAAATCGAATACACAAACTAGATAATGTATAAAAGTGTTTGACCACTAAATCAAATTCTTCTAGTATTTAGTAATAATTACTTTTTTACGAAAGATTATAAATGTTTCACGGAATGTAAATATAAGTATAATATAGCCTGTTACAATAGCTAGGATTTTTGAAGTATTAAATAAAAGAAAAATCACCCTATTGGACGATGATTTCTTAGGGTGATTGATTGTATTTTAATATGCGAACGTTCCGTATGTAGCGCCCATTTCCTCTAAAATTAAGGATGGTTCGATACACAATTGGATGCCTTTTCGACCTCCAGATACGTATATATGATCGAACAGCATTGCCGTTTCCTCTACATAAGTCGGGAATCTTTTCTTCATTCCAAAAGGCGAACATCCGCCATGTATATATCCAGTCAATGGCAGCAGCTCTTTTTGAGGAATTAATGCTATGGATTTTGCGCCACATACCTTGGCGGCAGCCTTTAGATCTAATTCCATCATAACAGGGAGGCAGAACACGTAATGATTATGTTTTGGGTCTTCGCAAACAAGCGTTTTAAAGACCGCGCAAGGATCTTCACCTAGTGCGTTTGCAACTTCCATTCCATTTGTCAGAGAGGCGTCATATTCCCTTATTTCGAAGCTCGCTTTCTTAGATTCTAATGCTCTGATGGCGTTTGTCTTTTCCATAGTTTAATAATAGACCAATTCTTTATCATTTTTAATCTTAATATGCGCGTGTATGTGTATACGTGTTAATTAGACATATAAATCACCCACACGGTGGCGGTGGTAAAGAGGATTATACTTTCACCCAATTCACCCTCACGTAGACCATGAGAAGGATGTTTTGCGATAAACACAAAAGACAAAAAGAAAACCCTCCAATCGGAGGGTGTTCGATTTGATTGTTAATTACTTAACGAGGAAACCCTTAACGCCAGCAACTAATGAAGCAACTGCTGCAACTGCTGAGCAAGCGCCTGATGCGATAGCACCCCAAGCGAGGGCTGTCTCATAACCATATTCAGCGAAGAACATTGGTGAGAGGAAGAATGCAACTGCTGATGCTGCCATGCCAAGTCCAGCGATGACTAAGAGGAATGCGCAGAACTTGTGTGACTGTTCCTGCTTGTCGATTCCGTAGAAGATAGCACCGACACCAGAGAAGACTGCTGCAACGATTGAAACGACGAAGACAGCGATGAATGCGCCAAGAGGGCTGACGAGTGCTGGCTGGATTGCGTCATTTCCGAACATTAAGTCATATCCTCTGCATGAGCTTGCGTCAAGGTTGACAGCTGGTGCAATAAGGAAGAGGAACAATGCAGCGATTGCTACAACTGCTACCGATGAGAGAATTGAATTTAATTTATTTGTTTTCATGTAAATACCTCACAATGCTTTAATATCTTACTCGCAAGACTCTTCTTTATCAAGAAGAGCAATTTATCCTTTTGTAATTGTTACTTTTACGCCTGATGCGCTTAAGTCCGAGAAGGACACGGAATATGCGAACTTGCTTCCGTTGTTCATAGTCGTTTTATTCGCGAATTGCGAAGAAAATTTGTCATAAGAGAAGGAATCTCCAGATTTAAACAAGCTGTTATTTGAAGCAAATCTCATGCTTGTTGAGAAGTTTCTTCCTTCTTTATCAATCATCTGAATTAAGCGATATTGATCGTTTAATCTATTCGAATAACCGGATTGCGTACCAGTTGAAGGGCTGTTTGTGTGAGCCTTAGTCGTAATCTGAGTATACGATTGAACGAACTCTGTTGTGTATGACCATGTGCCCCACTGGTTTAATCTGAGCTTAGATGTAGCCAATCTAGCATCGATGTGATAGATCTTAACGCCTGGGTTGGTGAATGCTCTAAGGTATGGACCGTAGTATCCTCCAGTGCTTGCTGCATCTTTAGCATTCAATTCATCTGGAGTGTATAACTCAACAAGGATGTATTCGTCGAATGCTGAATTGCTAAATCCGCCTTCGGTTGGAATGATGATTGACTCACCTGATGTTGATGCTGGCTTCAAATCGATTTCGCAGTCTCCTGATACGAGATATGGTCTTGTCCAACCAAGTCCGTATTTTGAGAATGTGTTGTGGTCTGCGATGTTGTTATCCATCATATCGACTCCACCACAGGCAGAAACTCTACCATTAACATCATAATAGTCATCTAGACCCATCATGTGGCCAGTTTCATGTATGTACGTGTGCGCATCACACCCGGTCGCGCCATAAGCTTTCTTTAAGAATTCAACCGAACCCCAGCAATATCTGAATGGGTTTGGTGATTCTTCGTTTAATGTACCCTGATATTTGCTGAACGTGTATGCCCAGAATGATGAACCTAACTGATAATTGTTTTGATAAGTTGGAGCTGAGTATACAAGCCAGACTCCATCGATTCTTCCATCGTTATCAGAATCGAATTCCTTGCAGTCTGTATGATATCTCTTCTTATACCATTCAACCGCTTTATCGAGGACGTCCAATGTTGGGTCGAAGTTACCGATATTCTGTCCATAGACATCCTGAGATGTGAGATGAGATAACTCACTTGCGGTCTTCCCATAATCGAACCACTCAGAAACTGTTCCATTAATTAAGAGGTTTCCGAATGATGACTTGTAATAGTAGCTAGATACTGATTCCCATGAGGTATCAGAGCTCTTGCCGAAGAATGTCTTGTAGATTAATTCTCTATTAGCCTCTGTTACGTTATCCTGATAATCCTTGATGATGACAGGGATGACGAGGATTCTCTTTTCTCCGATTGAGTCCATGACGTGGTCACCGATTCCATCAGCAACTTGCTTTGCAGAATGCACGGATTTGCTCATCTGAGCGTAATTTGTGCCGCTTTTTCCTTTTGAGGCGGTTTTGCAGGTTAAATCAGACTTAGCAAGGTTAGATGAGAGGAGTCTATCTGAATAATCGACTCCAGGATCATTTTCGCGGCTAAGTGATTCCTCACGTGATCTGCTCTCCAATTCATCCTGGTCAATCAATGAAATGGATGAATATGGCTTAGCAAAAGAGAAGGATTGTTCTCCTCCAAAGTTCAATGTGCATGAAGCAAGAAGAGAGGTGAGTCCTAGAAATAGCGCTAATTTTCTCTTTATGTGTTTTCTCATATTTCTGTAAACGTAATCTCTACGCCATCGTTAGTCATGTTTCCGATGGTAATCTCCCAATCAAATGTCGTCCCGTCGTTCATTGTCGTTCCATTTGGGAATGAGCTCGCATACTTCTCGAATGTGAAGATGTCGCCCTTCTGGAACAATGTTGAGTTATCAGCAGTAAGTGAATATGACTTCTGGTTAGCGAAGTTTCTTCTCTTGGTGCAATCCATTTCCTGAACAAGTCTATATTGTTCATTCATGTGGTTTCTTGTCTGACCTCTATCACTCGTTGGTGTATTCGTGTGAGCGATGTTAGTGTAATAGTTATCAACCATGTCGGTTTCTTTAACTATGTCGTCTACGTATTCTGTCTTCACTCTTGAGCCATAGAATGGCATTTTGCAGAGTCTAGCGTCTACATGGTAGATTCTCACTCCGTTTTCAGTGAAGCCTAATGGGCAGTTCTTATACCTTAAGGTTGAATCCTTGAGGTTCAAATCGGTTGGTGTGTAGTATTCAAGAAGTAGATATTCGTCGAATACGCTGCCATTCCAATGGCTTTTTGTTGGGATTAAGGCACATTCACCGGTAGATGATGATGGTTTTAAATATAGCGAACCTTCATCTTCGATGATAAATGGCTCAACCCAGCCAAAGAGGTATTTGGAGAATGCGTTATGGTCGATGATGTTATAGTCCATCATATCGATTCCGCCCATTGGAGCGCATTTACCGTTGTAGTCATAATAATCCTCAAGTCCAAACAAATGTCCGGTCTCATGGATGTATGTGTGGGCGTCAAGGCATTTGTTGCCAATTGATCCATATCCATCATACATGAAGTCATAAGAAGCCCAGCAGAATGCCTTTGGAGTTGGCTTAGCTGGATCTGCTTTTGCGTGAATATCCCAGAATGTGTATGCCCAGAATGAAGTGTGTGGAAGAGATGGCATATTTGAGTAATTTGGACATGAATAAATCATCCAAATGCCATCGATGAATCCATCTTTATCGTAATCGTATTCAGATAAATCTGAACCTGATGATGCCCTATATGCCTCAACCGCGTCATTCATGACCTTGATGACACCGATTGCCTGATCTTCATCTCCCATCGCGGCAATTTCTGCCGGGGTTAACTTAGAGTCGTACCATGGAGCGACCTCACCTTCGAGGTTGAATGCCTGGTATGAGGATTTGGAATAGAATGATGAGACGGAATTCCACGCGGTCTCATTAGGCTCTCCAAAGAAGGTCTTTCTGATGTTTTCACGTGTTGCTTCAGTTGCGTTATATTCGTATCCCTTGATGGTTATAGGAAGGACTAATATCTTCTTATCCCCAACCGGGGCAAGCGACTGCTGTTCACGGCAGACATTGAGGTCATACATCGTGTATCTAGTCGGCTCTTTGAAGTAACGGTAAGTGATGGTTTGAGATGAGCCTGAAGTAGATTCCTTTGAGCTCGTCTCGAATAATGTGCATGAAGAAACCGCTCCAACCAGGGAGATAAATCCAAATATTTTAAGAGCGGTTTTCTTTTTCATTTGTTATTTGTTGTCGTCAATTGGGTTTCCAAACTCATCGATTTCGATTGGGTTTGGATCATAATCTGATAGAGCTGACACAGTGATAGCGATGCCAGCGAGAATAAGGACTGCAAGGCCGAAGAAGCCGCCAGTCCAGAAGAGTGAGTCTCCTGCGTGAGAATATGCCTCTAAGAATGGATATGTGACGCAGACGGCGAAGAATCCGAGAACAACGAATGCTCCAGCGGAAATCTTGAAGCCGAGCGTGACGTCTCCATCAAGCATCTTCTTAATGAAGAAGACGGTCATAGCAACAGCACCGATTGTTGCTGCGCCATAGAAGAAGATTGATGCGACTCCTGAATAGAGGAATCCACCGATCATGTTAACGAGTGAGTAGATTGTTGCGAAGCATCCAACAGCGAATGTGACTCCGATGTGTGAGACTTCTTTTCTAAGGAAGCAATCAAGGAATAATCCAGCGGAGACAAGTAATGCGATAGGCATCATGATGAATGTCTGGATGACTTCGATGATCTGGCCGTTTGCCTTGATGGAATCTAAGTAGGTGATGGTCTCAGCAACGTCGATGTAGGTGTTGAATCTAGCGATGACGGTGATGTAGCCAACAACTGTGATGATGAAGATCAATGCGGTTGAGATTAATGCCAAGATTGAAAGGCTATCAAATTTCTTATTCATTTGCTTCTCCTCTCTTGGCATCGATTTCTGCCATTTCCTTCTTATATGCCTCTTCCTCAGGATCATTGCAGAGGACGAAGTGCCCTGGAGCGATTTCTCTGAATGATGGCTTTGACTCTGAATAGTCGTGAGCTGAAGATGGGTTGTAGACCTTTCTCACACGGTTCTTCTCAGAGATTGGGTCTGGTTTTGGAATTGCTGAGAGCAATGCGCGGGTGTATGGGTGCATTGGGTGAGCGAAGAGCTCATCTGATGATGCTAACTCAACGAGTCTTCCGAAATACATGACTGCGATTCTGTCGCAGAAGTATTTGACGACTGATAAGTCATGAGCGATGAAGATCATTGTTAATCCCATCTCTTCTTTGACTTCGTTAAGTAAGTTAAGGACCTGTGCACGGATGGATACGTCAAGCGCGGAGATAGGCTCGTCACAAATGAGGAGCTTTGGATTCATGATAAGAGCACGTGCAATGCCGATACGCTGTCTCTGTCCACCTGAGAATTCATGTGGGTAACGTGATGCGTATTCAGGAATTAAGCCGACTTTCTCAAGGATATCTGCGACTTTTGCAGAGTTTGATGCCTTATCGTACATTCCCTGGATGTGTAAGCCTTCCTGGATGATGTCAGCGACTGTCATACGTGGGTCGAGTGAGTCAACTGGATCCTGGAAGATCATCTGAATCTCAGTTGTGAGGTCCTGATCCTTATGGGCATTGTCATACTTTCTAGCACGTAATTCTTCTCTTAACTGAGCGACTTTCTCAGTGTCCTTGGCCTTCTTTGCGGCTTTGATTTCTTCTTCGATTTCTCTAGTGCCCGCTGAGACTCTAGTGCCCTTGTAGAAGATTGAGCCACCAGTGATCTGGTAAAGGTTGATGATTGAACGGCCGGTTGTGGTCTTACCGCAACCTGACTCGCCGACGATGCCGAAGCACTCGCCTTCTTTGATTTTGAAGGAAACGTTATCGACTGCCTTGGTAACGAATGAACCTGAGCCAAAGTACTGCTTTAAGTTCTCAACAGATAGAATGGTGCCTTCTTCCACTAATTCTGGACGGTAAGTAACATTATTCGCCATCTTTCATACCTGCCTTTCTTAATGAGTTCTCGATACGTGTTGAAACGATCTTTGGCATAGTAGCCTCAGGTGCTCTTTCATCAAGCAACCAAGTTGATGCATAGTGTGTATCGGAAATCTGGTACATCTTTGGTTCTTCCTTGAAGTCGATACCCATTGCGTATTTTGAACGTAATGCGAAAGCGTCGCCTTCTGGTGGGAAGAGCATGTTTGGTGGGGTTCCTGGGATAGCTTCAAGCTTTTCTTTTGAGTCAACGTCAGGAATTGATGATAAGAGAGCCCATGTGTATGGGTGAGCAGGTGTGTAGAAGACGTCCATTGCGGTTCCGTATTCAACAATCTTGCCTGCGTACATAACAACGACTCTATCAGCCATGTTAGCAACGACGCCTAAGTCGTGTGTGATGAACATGACGGACATGTTTCTAGCGACCTTAAGTCTATTGATGAGTTCGAGGATCTGAGCCTGGATTGTAACGTCTAATGCGGTTGTTGGCTCGTCGCAAATGAGGATGTCTGGGTCAGCAGTTAAAGCAATAGCAATAACGATACGCTGTCTCATACCGCCAGAGAATTCGAATGGATACTGGTTGAATCTCTGCTCTGGGTGTGGGATACCGACTTCTGCCATGATCTTGAGTGCTCTTCTCTTGGCTTCCTTGTGGGTAACCTTGAGTTCTGAGACGTATCTGCGGCGTTCTGAGATGTAATTAGCAAGGAGGTTCTTCTTTGCTTCTGGGTCTTCTTTTGCCTTGGCGAATAAGTCGTTGAGCTTGGCTTTGTGTCTTGCCTTGATTTCTCCAACGAATTCCTTCACTTTAGCCTTAGCTTCGACTTTCTTTGCTGCTAAAGCGGCCTTATCCTCAGCGATAAGAGGTGTAAGTCTAGCCTTCTCAGCTTCGTAGTGAGCTTCAGCTTCTGCAATCTGCTCTGGAGTTGATGATTTGTTTTTCTTGATGAATTTGTACTCTTCTTTTGCGATCTGAAGGAGTCTTAAGTCGTTCTTATACTTGATTAATTCGGCGTTGATCAAGTTGTCATAGACCTTTTTGACCTTGTTGCCGTTTGTGATCATGACTTCGGTAATCTGCTTACCGATTTTTGCGATTGGGTTCAAGGATGAAAGAGGATCCTGGAAGATCATGCCGATCTTGGTACCTCTGATTCTATGGAATTCATCCTCAGCAATCTTTGTTAAGTCTTCGCCCTCATATGTGACGGAGCCTGAATCGATATGAGCGTTTCCTGCAAGGATGCCCATGATGGTCTTGGAAGTGACTGACTTACCTGAGCCAGACTCTCCGACGATACAGAGTGTTTCACCCTTATATAAGTCGAAGGCAACACCTCTAACGGCCTTGACGAAGCCATCATCTGTTGCGAAGCTGATAGCTAAGTTTCTGACTGAAAGGACAACTTCCTTTCCTTCTGGTACTGGACCAACGGTGTGTGGGTAATCAATTGTGCCCATTGCTGCGTTTTTCTTTTCCATTAGATAGCCGCTCCTTTCGTTGAAGGGTTGAATGCATCTCTTAATCCGTTACCGAACAAGTTGAAGCAAATCATGATAAGTGACATGACGATGGATGCTGAGATGATCATATATGGATACTGCTGGATATAAGTCTGAGCATTCGAGAGGGTGACACCGAATGAGATAGCACCCTGGAATGAGAGAGCTCCAGGAAGTAAGTATGAGATTGAGGCTTCTGAGAAGATGACGCCAGGAATCATGAGGACTGCGCCTGTGACGATGGTGCCGATTCCGTTTGGAAGGATGTGCATGAAGATAAGTCTCCAGTCAGATGCGCCCAATGTTCTTGATGCGAGGACGTATTCTCTGCCCTTATAACGGTAGAACTGAGATCTGGTTGTGACTGAAGTTCCAATCCATCCGGTCAAGCATAATGCGAACAAGAAGATCCAGAAGTTGGATTTTCCGAACATCAAGACGATTAAGGTCATGAGAACAATCCATGGCATGCCACCTAAGATTTCGGTGAGACGTTCCATGATCATATCGACCCATCCGCCGAAGTAACCGGAGATTGCGCCCCAAATGACGCCGAGGACGATGTTGATTGCGGATGCTAAGAATCCTAATTCGAGGGAAGTGAGCAAGCCTGAGAAGACGACCTTGAAGAAGTCATGTCCCTGGTTGTCGGTTCCGAAGAAGTATTTGACTGGTGCGCACTTTGCGGTGTAGCCAACATAGTAGAAGTATCTGTATCTGCTTCTTACGCAGTTAGCGGATTTTGACTGGTTTTCGCCCCAGTTGTTGATTTCGAGCTCAAGGATTTCTCTTGCTGGGCACTTCTCTTCTCCTAATGGAGTGAGCTTGAAGTTAGAAGCTGAGCCTGCCTCCCAGTTGAATTCCTCTTCGAGGTAGCCGAGCTCATAGAATCTATCGAAATCTGAGTCTGTGAATGAGCCGGTATCATCGCAATACGCTGCGGCATAGTAGTCATATGTGAATGCGCCGGTTGTGACCTTTGAGTGATATAAGCCTTTGTTAGCGCCGCCATGAACTCCATGAACTGCCCATGATTTATAAGCCTTTGTTGCATCTGAGAATGAGATGACGTCGGTTGAATCAGCATCAGGTGTCTTGATTTCTGTTCCGTCTTTCTTGAAGGAAACTGATTCGATGGTCAAGGTCTTTGTCTTCGCATCTGTGTTTTTACTTAACATGAATCCGAGACGTCCCTTAATGACGCTTCCATCTTCAATTGCATTGTATTCTGGGTCGCTCTTAACGATGTCAGCAACATTGGAAATGGTGTGTGTTCCGTAGGTGTTGTGCTCTGGTTCGATGGTGAAGTATCTAACGTTATTTTCGCTAACGTTCATGACGATGACTGATGAGTACGTTGGGAAATCGCCCATTGTTTCGGCATACTCTTCATTGATTGTGTATGACAACTCATAGAATGAGTCTAAATCGATGTCGAATTTGGTTGAATAGATGAATGATTCATAAAGCGGATCCTTAGATGCAACTGTGAGTGCGCCGCCCTTACCGTATTCGAGAACGACTGATGATGGGTTATCAGCGTAACCATCTGATAATGTGATTCCATCCTTTCCTCCGACAACACCCTCTTTTCTATAGGTGTAGTTGCCGTTTGAGTCAGCTGCAGGGAATCCTGTGACTGGGTCGATTGTGACATTGCTAACCTTGCCGGTTCCATCGAGGAATCCACCGTTGTGCTTATTGAACCACTTTGGTGGGAGGTAGGTTGCGATATCGTTATTTGCTGTGACATCGTTTCCATCAGCAAGAGGAACGATGATTGCCATCAAGATCAAGACACCCAAGATTGAGGCTGCCACGACTGATGACTTATTTTTGACGAATCTCTTCAAAGCGTCCTTGATGAAGGTTGTTGGCTTTGTTTTGAATTTCTGATCGTGGATTGATGAATCAAGCTGGACGAATTCGAAATCCTTGGATGAGTCAAAGGCAATTGCTTTTTCTTTAGTTTCAACGACTTCTGCCTGAGCCGTATTCTTCTTGAAGATACTCATTATTTGCTTGCCCCCATTCTGATACGTGGGTCAACAATTCCGTAAGAAAGGTCGACGACCAATGTTGCTAATAAGCCAATCAATGTGTAGATAGCCATATCCACCATGACGACTGAATAGTCTTTTGCGTTTAATGCGGTGACGAAGAGTGATCCGATACCTGGGATACCGTATAACTGTTCGAGAATCATAGAACCTGAGAGAACGCCGACGAATTCGCCGATGATCATTGGAACGATTGGAACCATTGAGTTTCTCAAAGCGTGTTTGACGACCGCCTGTGCTCTTGTTAAGCCTTTTGTTCTAGCTAAGAGCAAGAACTCTGAAGACATGACTTCGCAGAGCTCTGCACGTGTGTAACGAGCGAATCCGCAGATGGAACCGAAGCAGAGGGCAAGAACCGGGATGACATATCCTCTTACTGCAATCTTCCAGTCCACTGCTGCCATTTCTGCTGATGGCCACTGGGTTGGAACCCACTTTGCGCCATATGCCATCCAGATGAGCATGAAGGAAATAAGAACGAATGAAGGTACGGAAATAAAGACCATAACCAATGTGGAGATGATATGGTCAGTCATTTTGTTTTTCTTTAAAGCAGCCCAGATTCCTAAGCCGATACCAGCAGGAACTGAGATGATCATAGCGACGATGTTAAGCTTCATTGAGACAGGGAGTCTTCTCAAGATGATGGAGATAGCGGACTGTCCGATTGAGATCTGAGTTGATGTTCCCCAGTCCCATCTAAGGACGATGTTGCCCAACCATCTGACGTATCTCACCATGACTGGAAGAGAGGAGAAGAAAACCGTCTCACCTGTTGTGAGGGTCATCTTGAAGTCAGCGGCCTCTGGGTTAGCGATAAAGGCTTCATAACCACTATCGCCAGGGGCTACACGCTGGAAGTAGCCAAGTGCGACCTGCCTGTTATAGAAGGAGATCATTTCTGTCGTGTTTCCACGAGGTGCTTCCAATGGCAAACATTGGAGCAAGATGTAGGTGAGGGATAGGATGATAAACGTGGTTATCAGCAATAATCCCAACCTCTTTAAAACATATTTCCACATAAAAAATACCTCAAGCAATGGCTTGCCTCACAAGAATACCACAATTCACTATGTGAAACAAACAAAAAGGACGGGAAGAACCCGCCCAGTTTGTTGTTTTTGTAAGTTATTACTTACCGTTGTAGATTGCGTTGTTGCAGCCGATGTCTTCGAGTGGGATGTTTCTCTGAGCCATGACTGTCTTCTCAACACCTGTGAATGAGCACTTGAAGCCGACGACGAATACGAATGTATCGATGTCTGTCTTTGCAGCGTTTGCACATGAATTAGCATAGTTCTGGACAGCGCCCTTATTGATTGTGAAGGTTAAGTGTCCATCGTTTGCTGGCTTGAACTTGACTGTGTTTCCAAGTCCGACTGGCCAATAGTAACCGGTATTTGCAGCACCGTTTGCATACTGGAACCAGACGTAGCTGACTTCGTAGTCAACTAATGGATTGTCATCATCATCGTAGATGTCTGGTGTTTCGAATCCAACTTCGACTGTTGTACCTTTGTCATCGACATAACCGTGTTCTGCTGAGCCCTGGTAGACTGGTGGAACTGCTTCGCCATTTGCACAGATTGCAGCACCGTTTGCAGCAGTGTAGAGAGCGTCATATGACCATGACTTGTTGTCATATTCGCAAGGATTTGCTGTGACTTTTGATGTGTCATCACCCCAGTTTGTTGTAAATCCCTGTGAGAGTTCGTTGGTGCAGATGACTGACATGAATGAGATTGGGTTTAAGACGTTACCGGTGATAGCACCTTCAGCGAAGTCGAATTCGCCCTGGTCCATCTTTGAGTAAGCATCGGTATATGATGAACCTGCAACCTTGTTCTCGATTGTGAGTGTCATTGAGTAGCCGAGCTTCTTAGCGGCAGCGTTGAATGGAGTTTCCATGAATTCCTTCAATGTCTGACCGATGTTCTGGAGACCTTCGTCTTTTCTCCACAAGAATGTGAGCTTGATGTTCTCGTCTTCGTCGTAATCACCGTCTGCAACGAGTTTCTTGATAGCGTTTGTGAAGAGCTGCTGAGCCATTGAGGTTGAGTATCCTGGGATACCGTTTTCCTTAACGTTCTCGTAGTCAGCTGTGACTGCCTTACCTTCTTCTGTATCACGGAATGAAAGGTCGGTCTCTGGGTCGATCTTGTAAGCTTCTGAGAGGTAGCCATAAGCTGGGTTGTGACCAGTCTTATCAGCGAGGATCTTACGATCCATGCAGAAGTAAAGACCATCTAAGAAGTCTGGGTTAGACATGATTGGCTTGACTTCCCAGTAGTTCTTTTCGTTGGTGTGTGGGTATGCTGTACCGTTCTTGCCGAAGTAGTGTTCCCACTGCTCTTTTGTACAAGCGTTGACGTTGATCTTGATGACTGTTGAACCGTCGGTCTTGTGAGCCATCTTATCTGTTGAGTAGTTCTTGACTTCCTTTGATGGGACTGAGACTTCGTCTAACATACCGTTAAGGAATGACTGGAATGCCTGGTCTTCATCTTTGAAGCCTGTTTCAACATAGCCTTCGTACTTGATTTCTGAAGCGTTGTTGTAGGTTGGGTTCTTCTGGTAGACAGTCTGCTTGTCCTGTTCCCATGAGATGACGTTATAAGCACCGCATGATAAGAGGTTGTCACAGTTCTGCTTTGGATCGGTTGATGTTCCGATCATACCGAAGTTCTTAGCACCTGCAGCAGCATTGCCGTTACCAATGTCTACCAAGAAGTCTTCTGGCATTGGTGAGTAAAGTCCTGATGCTGTGTTGTACTTAGCGTAGAAACGTGTCTGTGGTGTGATGAATGCGAAGTCCATTGACTGTTCTTTCTCATTCTTCTTGACACCGACTCCGTCGAAGTATGACTTCTTCTCGCCGTCCCAGCTCTTTGTTGTACCTGACTGGTAGAGGTAGTCTGATGCACCAGCAAAGCCAGATGCGTCATCGATAAGGCCTGAAGCACGGACGAATCCGTTGTCTAACATGACCTTGAATGGTGTGAGGTAGTCGTCTAAGACGATCTTACGTCCGGTATACTTTGAAGCCCACTTTGAGCCAGGTGCGACTGAGTATTCGAACTTTCTTCCGTTTGCTTGTGAAGCGTTCTTGTCTGTCCAGACAGGGACTCTCCAGAAACGCGATGTCATACCTTCTGTGTATGGGATTTCGTTTCCATCCTTGTCGAGTGGGATTGGGTTGTCGACTCTTGCGAGTTCGCCTCTCCAGTGGTAGCCATCAGCGTTTGGATTCATGGTGACACCGAAGTAAGAAGCGGTGATCATGCCGTTCTTGCCTGCGACGTCTGCGCCGGTTGAGTTCCAGTAGTTGAATGTACCTGAGTCTTCAGTTGCATATGACTGGAAGTAGCTTGGATATAAGCTCTTTGATGAATCAAATACTGTGTCGTTGTACATCTTTCCTGCTGGGTCGAGTGATGATTCGCCAACACCGAAACCATAGTTAGGGATGTAGTCATTTGAAGCGAGCTTGATACGTGGTGAGAATAATTCATAGCCTGCATCGTCATAAAGAGGGATACCTGCTAAGTGGTGTCTCATTGCGTAGTTTTCAAGCTGGCCGAGGATCTTTGATTTTTCTGAGACAGATGCTGCAGAATAGTTGAAGATGCCGTTTGCTTTCTCGTATCTGAGGGTCTCTCCACCATTTGGCTTTGAGCTGCCGTTATTGCCGCCTGAGGTTTTATTACCTCCGCCGCAAGAAGCAAGCATCAAGACCATGATGGCTGAACTCATTATTACTTTGAATTTCTTATCCATAATGTTCTCCTTTTTGTGCTCACAGTTGTAAAACCGCGTAGTAAACTATCCATACTTTTTAAAATATGTCAATTATTATTTCTGAAATTCACTATTTATTTTTAATAGCTTGGGCGCACTTACATGTACATAAAGACGATTGTCAAAACAATTGCGATTCCTAAAGATACTCCGCCTAAGACCCAATATGGCAACAAATATGGCGGATTTGCGCGTCTTTTTTCGTCACGGATCTTCTTGTAAGTGTAGGCACTATCGTATCTTCTGACCACTTCTTTCTTAAAACTTTCGCCGAAGACGATAAAACCAAAGGCTACAGTGTCAAACAAACCAGTCCTACCAATCAAAATGAAACCCGCCACAGCTAGGTTAACCACCCCTGCCGGCAAGAAAGAATTGGACAAAATCATCACAATTTGCGACGGAATTAGGTGTCCTGAGAACGGTTCGTTTAAGAAGAAAAACAAGGCAAAAAATAGTGTCAATATAACACTTGCTACAATCCAGTTAATCAATTTCTTCTTTTGTGTGCTCATCACGTACAAAGTGTACTACAGTAGCGCACAAATGGCTATAAATAATCATTTATTCACGCATACACGAAAATAAACATTGAAGTATTTTCAAACTAATGTATTTTAGATAGGCACTAGAAAGGAGAAAGTTATGAAAAAGAAATTGTTAATGCTTACCAGCCTCTTGGCCGTAACATCAATCGCTGCTTGCGCAAACCCAAGCAACACCAGCAGCAATGGAGATGTCTCGACTTCAGAGGACATGACAGGTAAGAGATATGCAACGATGACGGTTGAGCATTCAACCATCCCAGCAGGCGGCTCATTCTACGATACCTGCAAGCCAACTCTCATCTATCATGACAAGGATGGTACAGAAACCAACTACACAGATTGGAAGAACGTCGCATCCTACAAGCTCGTCGACAAAGACGGCAATGAATACACAGGTGGCGAAGCACTTAAAGAAGGCGAATACACCGCAATCGGTACTGCAAAAAACAAAGAAGCGGAAGTTAAGATCACTGTTACAAACGGAAACCCAGAAAAGGGTGCAGAAGGCAAGGGATACAAGACTTACTACAAAGAAGACTTTGAGAATCTCTCAGTCATGAAGCACCAGGCAACCGGCGCATTAGGAGCAGGAAAGTTCCCATCATTAGGAAAACCTAAGATGATCGTTGTCCCAGTCATCTTCAAAGATATGGCTGGTGCAGAAGACTTCACAAAGGAAGAAATCGAAGTTATCGAGAAGGCATTCTTCGGAGAAGCCTCAGATACAAGCTGGCAGTCAGTCAAGTCATTCTACAAGAGCAGCTCATACGGAAACCTCGAAATCGAGGGCGAAGTCGCTCCTGAACAGTATGTTTACAACAAAACAGTCGCTGAAGCAGAAAGACAGGGAAGCGGAGTTGCAGCAGCAATCACACAGGCAGCCGCAAACTGGTACATCCAGAAATACAACAAGAACGTATTAGACTATGATTCAGACCGCGACGGCTATATCGATGGTGTAAACATCATCTATAAGACAACCGCAAAGGACAAGAACGATGGAGGTCTCGACATGTGGTGGAACTACACCTCATGCGCTACTTCAGCACCAAACATCGGAGCACCTACTACTCATAGATACTTCTTCTCTGAGTTCAAGTATATCTCAACCTCCTACTACACACGTCCAAACCCAACAATCGACGCTCACACACTCATCCATGAAAACGGACACTTACTCGGATTGAATGACTACTATTCATACGACAAGACAGACGACGGCGTTGGAACAGAAGCACCTGGCGGATGCGCAGACATGATGGATATGAACGTCGGTGACCACAACGGATATTCAAAGATGCTCTATAACTGGCTCAGAGAAAAGAAAGCCGGATCAAAGGGCGTCAACCTCATGCACGTTGATGGATCAAGCGACAACTTCACCCTCAGACTCAACTCATTCACAGACGAAGGTGACCTCATCCTCATCAGAAACACAACAGAAGACCCATGGAACAAGACTCCATACGACGAATACATCATCATGCAGTACTACACCACAACAGGTGTCAACACTGGTGATATGCATGGATACGGCGAATGGAAGCAACTCACCAACTCCCACGGCGGAACATATGAGTATCCAGGACTTCAGGTCTTCCACGTCGACTCAAGATTGGCTGCTCAGGTCGGAACAGGAACCGATACGAAGAACCTCGTCAAGGGTGGATATGAATACTTCGATCCAATACTCGATGCAGCAGACCCAATCCCAGAGAACGACACATTCTTAGATAATGGCAAGTGGATCGGTGCTCCAATCCAGATGACCGATAACACAGGCTCAAGATCAAAGTGGATTAACGAAGGAAGACTCGACAAAGACGGAAACATCCGTGAGATCTCCGCAATCCTCTCATCAGGTGTCAACGGTCTTAAGGGATCATCCTATTACACACTCTTCGGTGCTCCAACAAACCTCTTCAACACAAAGGAATGGGCAGACGCACACGACGATATCAACTTCTTCCCTGGATCAAACACATATTCCAACTTCAGAATGAGAGAATTCTTCGCTCACGGAGATAATGATCTCGTCTTCAACGATGGTTCAACATTCAACTGGACTGTCTCAGTCGAACAGCAGGACGAAACAGGATGCACACTCCACTTCGTCAACAACGACTCAATCAAATAATTAAAAATCGGAAATAACCTTTGACTTATGAAAATATGGGTCTAAGGTTATACCCGTTATCGAAAGGAACTATTATGAAAAAGCAGAAATTATTCGTGTTAACTCTCGCTGCTATGATGTCATGTGGTGTCGTCGCTTGTGGCGGCAACGGTGGCAACGGCGGAGACACAGAGTCATCATTCAACTATGGTGATGTCGAAGCAACAAAGATTGCCTTTGCAAGAAACACAGTTTATGAACTCGAAGTCGGAGAGACAATCGACTTAGCAGAATATGTCATCATGACACCAGTAGACGCTAAGTGGAACGTCGTCCCACTCGAAGGACAGTCAGACTGCGTCAAGATCGAAGGCACAAAGATCACCGGTCTCGCAGCTGGTGAATTCAAGGTCAGAGTTCAGGCTGGTTCAAACGGATTAGTCAAGAACTACATCGGAACAGTCACATCAAAGCTCTTGAAGAAGACAAGACAGATGGTCAATGCAATGGAGAACGACATGAACTACACAGTCGCTCTCACAAACCCAAAGCAGAAGGATGAAATCTACGCTGTTGCATACCACAGCAAGAACTACTTCGCATATGCTGAAACAGACGGCATCGTCGGTCTCTTAAGATCAGGCAAGGGCCACACACTTGAATTCTCATACACAGGCACAGACCTCGACATCGACTTAGACAACTACCTTCCAAAAGGCGGTACATTAGAAGTCTTAACTGGATTCCAGCCAGACCTCTCACTTTACACAATGACAATGCCTATGGGTTTAGATGGATCAGAATTCGCTGACACAGACGAAGGCGACATCGAAGTCACAAAGGCAGCAATCTCAACAATCTTGAACGTTGGCGTTGGCGTTGACTTCACAGCACTTCAGCAGGAATTCGGCACAATCAACGCTGGATACCTCACATTCCCAGAAGATGGCGATGATGCATTAATCCAGCTCTACAGTGGAACAAAGCCAGTCGTTAACCTCTGGATCGGAAACATCGGATCAACAGTCATCGACCCAATCGACAACTACATCAAGTCAAAGGAAGAGCCAGTTGCTCCAACATTCCCTGAATTCGACGAATTCCTCAACGAAGCTAACCACTGCAAGAACATGACAATCGACGGCAAGGTCAGCGTTGGATACACAGGCGCAAACGGCGCATGGGTTGAAACAAACAACAAGACCGTCCTCTCAGCAATGGAAGAGAACTGGGGTACAATTCCAGGCTCATACACATCAAAGATCGATGGCGATCAGTCATGGTCAATCGACAACGACTCAAAGGGCGTTCAGATGTATGGCATGGATGATGGTTCATTAGTCGCAATCGACGGAGTCCTCAATGGTGGAGCATATGAATACAGCAAGCAGACTGTTTCAGGCTTCTCAACAATCTGGGACGAAGGATTATCAATCAACAACGACGGCATCGTCTCTCCAGCAGGATTCACTCCAGTTGACCTCGCAGACGAAGAACTCGCATCAATCGCTTGGTCAGCAGTCGAAGAAAAGAACGGCGTTATCAACGCTATCTCATCACCTTATGGTGACTATGGCTTCTTCATGTCAGACTCAATCGCATTAGTCCCACAGGTTGGTTACTTCTATGCTAACCTCTTCTCAGGATTATACAGCCCTGACTTCGACCAGATCGTCTGGTACGACTTCATGAA
>JAKSVE010000039.1 GCA_024408295.1 Bacilli bacterium | reverse complement strand
ATCCAGCTTGGATCTTCATCATCTCTATAGATATCGAGCATTTCTCCATTAACGTAGATTTCTCCAGTCTTGAAGTCGTTCTCGATGTTGATTGTGTAGAGTTCCTTATAGTTCATGTCGAACTGGTATGGTTCTCCTAACTTTGTTCCAACGAAATGAAGCCCGTCGTGGTCGATAGTAATTTGACCATCGCCACAGATAACAGATGTTACCTTCTTATCCTTGACTAATCTATCCGGTGGCAAGTAGCCGATTTTGCAGTGACGAGTAAAGGAATATTTAGGATTTTCTCTGATTTCCTTGATAATCTGGCATCTTTCCCATTCTACCCACTTGGTTGGAGTGTCAGGGATGAGGCAATCATCATTCAATGGATGCAAGTCGTAATAATCATCAATTGTCATACCGTTTCCGCACTTAGTGCACTTGACGGTATCTCCTTTTGCCTCAATTGAGAATTCTTCTCCACACTTTGGGCACTTATAGATCATGTCATCATAGTTCGATGCCGCTAATTTCTTGGTTCTATATTTGATTCTCTTCTCTTTGTTCCACTCGTAATCATTATGACGGAATGTCTCATTGATCTTATCCTGGATTTCATCCGCTGTCATATTCTTGAGGTCTTCTGCTGAGAAGAGTCTATAAAGGGTGGCCTCAACTTTTCCTGGGCGGTCCGTGATATTGACCTTATGGCTTGTGAGGTAAGCTCCTCTTAAATCCATGCAGTAAATTGGAACGCCATAATGCTTCAAGAACTTTCCTGTTCCAGGAACAATTGGTTGCTGGTCGCCATAATAGGATGATGAACCTTCAGGTGAGAAGGCGATTAAGCCTCCTGCCTTTATGATTCTATGCATTCCGGCGATTGATACCATATCGTTTGAGAAGTTCTTTTTTGGGATGACATTGACGAGTTTGAACAAGAATGCCAAATGGCTTCTGAAGAACTCGTTATATCCGGCGAGCATGTTGAATCTCCTTGGATAGCATGCAATGTTAAGGAATAGATAGTCTCTACGGGATAGGTGATTCCAAATGACAAAGCATGGTCCTTTGCAGTCTTTTGGCGAATCGATCACCTTTATCTTGTGTTTGTATGGCAATGAGATGATTCCCGCAAGTACTCTATAAGCGAAATAGAAAATAGGGTTAGGGATCTTAACCTTCCTTCTTTCCAATTCCTGCTGAAGGGTTAATTTTTCTTTTTTAGCCATAAATAGTCCTCGATGCTAATTATTATACTCTTTTAGAAGAGTAATGGGGTGAATGAAAAGAAAGGGCCGAGTAGAGTCTCGACCCAATCTAGGTTTTTTCTTATTAGATCTTGTAATCTAATTCGTTGTTCTTGCAGTATGCTTCCCATTCAGCATCTGTGTAATTGTATGTCATATACTTGATGCCGCCGTAACCCATGAAGGTGTTGTAGTTAAGGGTTGCGTAGTTGACTCTGTATGAGAGGAGAGAAGCTGAGAAGTCGTTTAAGAGAGGGACTGTGTAGTAGTGTGTTAAGACAACTTCTTCAAGCATTGCGATGATTGCAAGTCTTGTTGATTCTGCTGTCATACCTTCTGACCAGTCTTTTCTGACCTTATCTGACTGAGTTGCAGCGCCGTTTAAGCATCTCCACCAGTTCATGATGGTCATTTCGTATTCTTCGCCTTCAACTGTGAACTTAACCATCTCTTTCTCGGTTTCCCATGCCTTTGAGTACATGTAATCAGCTGAGAGGTAAGCCATGAGGAAGTATCCTGGATCCCAAGCAGCGCCTGACCAACCGCCTTCGCAGATGTCATAAGCACCGTTCTGGAAGTCTGTAGCCCACTTGTTACCGAATGATGCGTCAAAGTCCATTTCTAATCTGCCTTCGAGCTTTGTGCCCTTAGCAAGTTCTTTTAATGCATCATTTAACCAATCATAGTGACGTCTTGTAACTTCGTTATCTGTTGATGTTCCGTATGTGAGGACAACCTTGTCGGTAGCCTTGATGTCACCTGCTGCTAATGCTGCATCGTATGCCTTGTTGAGGAGTTCCTTAGCCTGAGTTGGATCATAGCCTGTGATAGCTGCAACAGCTGCGTCGAGTGATTCGTACTTTGTGTAGTCAACGCCATATGCAGCACAGAGTGTCTTCTTTGCTTCATCTGAGTTTCTATAAACACCGCCGTGAGCAACGTCATAGTAGTGCATAGAGTTGAAGATTCCTAAGCCAGGAAGTGAAGCTGTTGTACATGCTTTAGCGAATTCAGCACGGTTGATACCAAGTGAGATAGCCTTTCTGAAGTCTGTGTATGTGAGGATTGTCTTGTTGATACCTTCTGATTCACGAGCCTTCAAGCCATCCTTTGATGACTGGAGCTGGAGTGATCCAACATAGTCACTTGGAGTATAGACTGCTCTTTCTGAGTTCTTATAGTCGTTAGCGACTGAGACGTCGATTCCGATTGAATCTAATTCGCCAGCCTGGAACTTAAGCCATGCTGTGTTCCATTCTGAGATTGTTTCGCAGACGATTCTGTCTGTCTGGAATAAATTCTTGTTCTCTTCGATATTCCAGCCATACCAGTTAGGGTTCTTGACTAATGTGTATGACTTACCAGCCTGGAATTCTGAGAGCTTGTATGGTCCCCAAGATGCGGTTGAAGCAACATCTGAGTTATATGTTGTTGTCCAGAGTGTTGAGTTGTTCTTTTCTGGAGAGACCTTGCATGCTTCGTAGAGATCTTCCTTAACTAATGGAAGGCTTGCGAAGTTGTAAGCACATAAGTATGTGAGATTACCGCTATCATCGAGAAGTTCGAGTGAGTTGTCTAAGACGATTGTCAACTCATTCTTGCCTGAAGCCCACATGCCAACTTCGTTGAAGTCGAGTTCTGGGAAGTCTGCGCCGATGTAGACCATTTCTTCCCATTCCATGTAAGCATAATCGCCTTCCTGTTCGACATATTCTTCAAATGACAATCCGCCTTTGATGTAAGCGATGACTTCCATGAGGCAGAGAGCGAGTTCTTCGTTCATCTGAACCTTGCCGTCTGCATCTGCTGCAGCTGCTAACTTGTTGAAAGCGTCGATGTTGTGATAGCCAACAGCGACTTCTGGATCAAGTGTGAAATTGCCGTCTGCATCAACATATCCGTCTGCTAAATGTCCATAAGCAGCGTAATCTGCTAATGGGTCTGGTCCCCAGTTACCGCCACTGTTGAGGTCGAGCTTGATATCGTGTGTATCACCCTTTTCATCGGTGTAACCCCACTTCTTCTGTCCCTTGACATCGACTTCGCCGAAATCTTCCCAAGCGACGTATTCTGAATCCTTGTATGATGCTGAAATCATGCATCCAGCATATGAGAACTGTCCCTGGTAAACATAATTCTTTGCGTTGTGGATAACTGTTGAGCCATTATAGAAGCTATCTGCACGATAGTTCTGGAATAATGGGTTGAGCTGCTCCTTCATGGAATAAACGAAATCGCTTGCGTGGATTTCTGTTCCGTCATCCCACTTGAGGTCATCACGTAATGTGAGCTTGAAGGCGTAAGCTGAAGTAGCGTCTTCAGGGACATCATATGATGGATCTCCTGCGTATTCGGTTGTAACATCTTCGATCTTTGAGACTGCAGAATATTCGATTTCGAATTCGCCATCGACAATCTTGCCTTCTGAATCGAATTTGAAGTCATATTCGAAGAACTGACCTCCAATGTAGCCCATGAACTGAGTATCGTTCTCGTCCTGGTATGTCAACTCATTCCAGTTAGAAGGAGAGACTGTTGTGTATGTCTTGTGCGTGTAGTTATATGAAGCCTTGCTCTTGGTTCCACAACCTGCAAGAACAACGCTTCCGGCTAACGCCAACAACATAGCGTATGTAGTTTTCTTTGCTTTCATAACTTTCGTTCCTTTCTGTAAAGTTGAGTGAATTATCACGGAATAACCATTAATTTCAATGATTATTTTCAAAATCTGTTAATTGATTTTAAATGTAAGCATTTTCACGATAATTTTTAGGAAATATCGAAGGTTTTTGTCCTTAAATGAAAAAATGCCAGGGGACCTGACATTTCTTACATCTTATTTAATTATAATAGGGAATTAAGAGTATCAGCGAGACCACTATAAACGGTAGACTCGTCAATATCAGATACCAGCGATGATGGTGTTCACCTTCTTTGCTTGCCTTGTAATCGTAGAATGTCTTGTATTTGCGGTTCTCGTAATCCTTGCGGAAGACATCGATGAGCTTGATGATGCCGTATGCAAGCATATCGAATGCACCGCCATCGGTAACGAATACGAGTAATCCTGCGCCAAGAAGAACGATGCCGGGGACGAATAATCCGTCCACCAGTATCTTATACATGTCTTTTTGAGATTCCGGGTTGATGATTCCCTTGGAAAAAATAATGACTAAAAAGAAGGCGATTCCAATTGCGAATGCAACCGCAATCCTGATGAGGGATCCGCGTATATCTTTTTTATCCTTATTGTTCTCCATTTAATTCCTTCTGGTATTTGTCGAATTCTTCGCTGTTGCAATAGATAAAGTGTCCTGGAGCAACTTCTCTCATGGTAGGACCTTCCTGCTGATAGTTATGGGATGCAACTGGATTATAGGTAACTCTAGTTCTCTTCTTCTCATAGTTAGGGTCTGGGAGAGGAATTGCTGAAAGCAATGATTTGGT
>JAKSVE010000038.1 GCA_024408295.1 Bacilli bacterium | reverse complement strand
TGGACTTTTCAGGTTGGGAAAAACTATCTTTGTTGGACTTTGATGACAACATTTCAACCACCCTCTTTATGGCTGGGTGTAATTTTAGATGCCCGTTTTGTCACAATTCATCTTTGGTTTTAGACCCTTCAAATGCACCAACGATTCCTTGGAGTGAGATTAAGGAATACCTCATCAAGAGAAGAAAGATGCTTGATGCTGTTTGTATCACTGGTGGAGAGCCTACACTCATGCCTGATCTAGAAGATAAGATTAGAGAAATTAAAGAACTAGGCTACATAGTCAAGCTAGACACCAATGGTTCACACCCATCCGTATTAAAAAAACTCGTTGAAGCGGGTTTGGTTGATTATGTTGCAATGGACATAAAAAACACCAAAGAGAAATATGGCGAAACCATCGGCATTAGACGCATAAATCTCAAGACAATTGAAGAAAGCGTGCAGTATTTGCTTGAAAAACACGTTCCATTTGAATTTAGAACCACGATTATCAATGAGCATCATACCAGTGAGGATTTCGAGAAGATTGGCCAATGGATCAAAGGCGCGGATAGATATTATTTACAACGTTACATCGATTCGGAGAACTGCATTCAGCACGGACTTCACGCGATAGAAAAAGAAAAGGCCCTGGAATACAAGGCCTTACTTGAGAAATATATCAACCACGTATCTCTAAGAGGCTATGATTAATAGCCTTTTTTCATGAGATATGAGTTTGCTGAGAGCGCTGCGATAGCACCATCTCCGCAAGCGGTTGTGACCTGGCGGATTTGCTTAACTCTGCAGTCGCCTGCAACGTATAATCCTTCGGTTCTAGTCGCCATGGTTTCATCTGCAACGATGAATCCTCTATCTAAGTCGACGAGGTTTGAATATCTTTCGTTATCAGGGATCTGTCCGATGGCAACGAAGCATCCATCACATTTCATTGTGACATCTTCTCCGGTTACTTTGTTATGGAAAGAAACTGATTCGAGTTTATCTCCTCCGTTGAAGCTGTATGACTCCATGCTGTGGTAGATAGAGACATTATCTAGTGATCTTAAACGCTTGATTAAGGCGTCTTCTGCAAAGAAATGGTCGAATAATGTAACGACATCGACGTGTCTTGATGTTGCTGATAATGAGATGGCGTACTGGAGTGCGCTGTTGGCATCACCAATTACCATTACGTCTTGGCCTCTAAAGAAGTCTCCGTCGCATACCGCGCAGAAAGAGATGCCCTTTCCGATATACTTGTCTTCGTTTTCGATGCCTAAATGTCTATGTTTTACGCCTGCTGCGATGATGACGCTTCTAGCTTTGTAATCACCGTAATTGCAGTGGACGATGAAGTTTCCGTCTTCTTTCTTTTCGATTGAATTGGCCTCATCCATGTCAAAGTCAGCGCCTAGCTCAGAGATCTGTTCGAATAGCTGGTTTGCGTAATCAAGGCCAGAGATGCTTGCGATTGAAGGAATGTTTTCTACTCTAGGGGATGTTGCAATCTGTCCTCCAAACGCTTCTTTTTCAATGAGCTTAACGGTTCTTCCGCTTCTCAAAGAATAAAGGGCCGCAGTCATTGCTGCTGGCCCGCCCCCAATGATGAGGATATCAAGCATTGTTCTTTGCCTTCTCGATGAAGCCTCTGATCAATGAAGCATTGTCATAGACATCATATGAATCGCCGTTTGGAACAAGGAGAGTTGGAGCCTTAACGATGCCTAATGCATTTGAGAGTTCTTTGTTCTCAACTGCGTCGAGGTTCTTATAAGCGATGCCTTCTCTATCTAACATTGTCTTTGCTAACTTGCAGTTAGGGCATGTTGGAGATGTGAAGAGCATGATTTCCTTGACTGATGGTGTCTCGATTGGTGCCGCTTCAGCTGCTTCGCTTCTGATGGCGTGCTTTGGCATGCTTGAATCGGTGACAACATATGTCTTACGATCTCTGAATTCCTGGCTCTTGCCTTCGTTCCAGTTCTTGACTGGTCTATAGTAGCCAGTGATACGTGAATAGACTTCTGCATCCTTACCGCAGATTGGGCACTTCCAGACTTCACCTGAGATGTATCCGTGCTCTGAGCAAACAGAGTATGTTGGAGACATTGTGTAGTATGGGAGCTTGTAGTTTTCTGCGATCTTTCTGACCAACTTCATGCATGATTCCCAGTTAGGAAGCTTCTGGCCCAAGAATGAGTGGAAGACTGTACCAGATGTGTAGAGGGTCTGGAGTCTATCCTGGATATCGAGAGCTTCGAAGATGTCGTCTGTGTAGCCAACTGGTAAGTGTGATGAGTTGGTGTAGTATGGGACTCCGCTTCCTTCGTTAGCAGTGATGATGTCTGGATATCTATCCTTATCGTGCTTTGCTAAACGATATGAGGTTGATTCAGCAGGTGTTGCCTCTAAGTTATAGAGATCACCATATCTCTCCTGGTAGTCAGAGAGTTTTGTTCTCATGTGGTTGAGGACTTCTTCTGTGAAATCCTGAGCCTCTGCCTGAGTTAAATCCTTGCGGATCCATCTTGCATTCAAGCAAGCTTCGTTCATACCGACAAGTCCGATTGTGGAGAAGTGGTTGGAGAATGATCCGAGGTAGTGCTTGGTGTATGGATATAATCCAGCTTCAAGAAGTGCGGTGACTGTTTTTCTCTTGATTGAAAGGGATCTAGCAGCGACGTCGAGCAATCTGTCGAGTCTGTTGTAGAAGTCCTGTCTATCGAGAGCTAAGTAAGCGATACGTGGCATGTTGATTGTGACAACGCCGACTGAACCGGTTGATTCGCCTGATCCGAAGTAACCGCCTGATTTCTTTCTTAATTCACGTAAGTCGAGTCTCAAACGGCAGCACATTGAACGAACATCGGAAGGCTGCATATCTGAGTTGATGTAGTTTGAGAAGTAAGGTGTTCCATACTTTGCTGTCATTGTGAAGAGGAGTTTGTTGTTCTCTGTTTCTGACCAGTCAAAGTCTGATGTGATTGAGTAGGTTGGGATTGGGTACTGGAATCCACGTCCGTTAGCATCGCCTTCGATCATGACTTCGATGAATGCCTTGTTGATCATTCTCATTTCCTCAGCACAATCCTTGTACTTGAAGTCCATTTCCTTTCCGCCGACGATACAGTTAAGTTCTGCTAAGTCGTTTGGAACTGTCCAGTCGAGTGTGATGTTGGTGAATGGTGCCTGTGTGCCCCATCTTGATGGAGTGTTGACGCCGTAGACGAATGACTGGATGCACTGCTTAACATCCTTGTACTTGAGGTTATCAACCTTAACGAAAGGTGCTAAGTATGTATCGAATGATGAGAATGCCTGAGCGCCAGCCCATTCATTCTGCATGATGCCTAAGAAGTTGACCATCTGGTTGCAGAGTGTCATTAAGTGACGAGCAGGTGAGGAAGTGATCTTTCCTGCAACACCGCCTAAACCTTCCTGGATAAGCTGCTTGAGTGACCATCCTGCACAATAGCCTGAAAGCATGCTTAAGTCGTGGATATGCATATCTGCATTACGGTGAGCATCTGCGATTTCTTTGTCGTAGATCTGTGAGAGCCAATAGTTAGCTGTGACAGCACCTGAGTTTGAGAGGATAAGTCCACCGACTGAATATGTGACGGTTGAGTTTTCCTTAACTCTCCAGTCGTTGATCTTTAAGTAGTTATCAACAACCTTAGCGTAATTGAGTTCTGTGTTCTTGATTTCACGGAAGCTCTCGTGTTTCTTACGATAATCGATATAAGAACGAGCAACATCGACATAGCCAGCTTCGACTAATGTAAGTTCGACTGCGTCCTGGACATCTTCGATGTTGACGACTCCGTCGACGATCTTGTCGTTGAATTTTGAAGTAACTCTTAATGCGAGGACTTCAAGAAGGTCCTCTGTTGTCTTTTTGTGCTCTTGGTCAAATGCACGAGCAATGGCGTTTTCGATCTTGCTGATGTCGAAATCGACAACTGTGCCATCTCTTTTCTTTGCTCTAATCATAGTGTTTACCCCTTTTCTAAGCGTATAAGTGCGCACAAGTCAAATATTGGGCCAAGAAAATAGCCTAATGTTTTGCAGGATTGACTTATGGATAGGAAGAGTGGTGTTTCTCTCCCCTGTGCTCACAATATTAATGCGTGCGAATATAATTTCAACAACTATGCTTAAGCTATTTTTTCACTTGTGTGCGTATACGTATTCCATATATCTACTAATAGGTAAAAATGTAGTAAGAAATAGACTTAAAAATCCGGAAACCACCGTATTTTGAAAAAGTGCTGTCAAGACGAAAAAATAGAATCTTATACAGTGTATAGGATATCCCAAAAAGTGTCGATAAAATCTAGACATATCAAATATTTGAATTCCGATAAAGTTTGGTTGACAAGTTTTTATTAGTTGTCATATTTTGTCAATATATTCGGCGAGAAAAGTCACTCTTTAAAAATATTTTAAAAATCGTTCGAAAGCATCTTTATTTTGAATAAACACGTAGTAAAATAATCAATGCTATTGGAGGTCATTATAAATGGCAAAAGAAAAGAAACCTGGACTCATCGCAGAGTTCAAAGCATTCATCAGCCGCGGCAACGTTCTTGATATGGCTGTTGGTGTTATCATCGGCGGAGCATTCAATGCAATCGTCACATCAGTTGTCAACATCTTATTAAGCTTAGCTACATGGGCAGTCCCAGGTGGTCTTAAGGGCTTAGTCACAGTTCTCCCAGCATTAACAGATGCTCAGAAGGGTATGGACGGAATCGGACAGAAGTTTGACGCCTCAACATTACAGACTCACGCAACTACACTCGCAAAGGCAAACTATGCAGAGCAGATTGCTAACGATGCAAACTATCTCTTAAACAACCCAAACCTTATCGAATCAGCAAAGAGCACAATCCTTGGCAAGTACACACTCCACGGAACAACTTACACATACAACCTCTCAGCTGTCATCGACTGGGGAGCATTCATCAATGCAGTTATCTCATTCGTTATCATTGCATTAACACTCTTCATCGTTGTTAAGGTTGCTGCTTCATTCTCAAAGGCAAGACTCGCTATGGCAGAAAAGGCTAAAGCAGCTGTCGCAAAGGAAGAAGCACCTGCTGAAGAAGCTGCTGCTGAATAATCATTTAACAAGCAACAAAATTAGAAAGCCGGAAATCGGCTTTCTTTTTTTGTCTGAGCCTTCCAAAGGAAGAGCGAGTGAAAACTCCCTGATTGTCAGGGAGT
>JAKSVE010000037.1 GCA_024408295.1 Bacilli bacterium | reverse complement strand
TCAATGCGTGATACCTACTTTTCTTTTGTTTTTAGTTTTCTTCTGAGTCGTGTCCGGTTGGGTCAACGATTGAGTAACCGACGTTGACTAAGTGGTCTGCCACACGTTCCAAATTGGAGAGGAATGATGTGTAGAATGGAGAAGCTTCGACTTTGCACTGCTGATTCTTGATTCTCTCGTAGTGGGCATCACTGAGCTTTCTATTCAAATCATCTGTCATGTTCTCAAGTTCGTGCAGGCGGTGGAGCTGAGTCTGATCCTTGTTATCGAAGATCTCAGGGACGATGCTGCACATCTCTTCAATGATATCGAACATTTGCTTGAATTCACCCTTAGCGGTATCTGAGAATGCGAGTTCTGCCTCAACCATGTTGAGTGACATCTCGTAGAAGTTGTTTGCGTGGTCACCGATACGCTCAACGTCGTTGATGACGTGGAACCATGAACCGACACGCTTTGAATCATCGCCTTCGAGCTTAGCGGAAAGCTTGATTAAGTATGGGGTTAATTGCTCGTTGATATTATCGATTTTCTCTTCTGTATCGACCAAAGTCTTATCGTTTGTGGTCTCCTGGGTGATGACTCTATCGTAGCCTCTCTTGAGGTTCTCGAAGGCGAGATTCATCATGCCCATGATTTCCTTCTTGGCCTGCATCTTAGCGATGGTTGGTTCTTCGAGCATCTTATCATCGATGAACTGGACTGATTTTGCTTTCTTGAGGCTGTCCTTATCTTTGATAAGCATTTCGCCCATCTTGGCGATAGGGGCTGCGAACGGAAGGGCTGCAAGCATGACGATTACATTGAATCCGATATTGAAGATAGCGACTGCTAAACCTGTTTCTCCGGCGAATGCATTGGTGAACCAAGGGCCTAACCAAGCGCCTCCTGTTGCGGCATCGACAATCCAAACAACTGCAGTTCCGATGATTGCGGTGATGATACGCATGATGAAGCATGCAATAGCCATACGTTTTGAGTTGGTTGATCCCCCCATCGAAGCGATGATTGTGATGACGACCGCGCCAATTGTTGCGCCTAAGACGAGGTAAAAGCCTGAGACGATATCAAGCGCGCCAGATGCGACGAGCATGATGACGATACCAGAAGTTGCTGATGATGACTGGACGATTGCGGTGAATAATGCACCGATTAAGACGAGGAGGATTGGGAAGTTGATTGTTGCAAAGAGGTTCTTGAACCAATCATAGAGGAATGTGCCTGAGGTGAAGACGCCTGACATTGTCTCTAAACCAAAGAATAAGATGCCTAATCCGCATACGAGTGTGCCGATGTTCTTGACCTTCGGGCTCTTCATGAATGTCATGACCAATCCGATGAATGCGAATCCGATCAAGACCGCTGCGAGCTTGAATGATGAGCCTCCGCCACCGAGTGTGGACAAGGAGACGATTAGACCTGTGACTGAAGTGCCAACATAGGCACCCATCATGATGCATACGCCTTGGAAGATCGTCATGATTCCGGCGTTGATGAAGCCGATTGCCATGACAGAAGTAGCAGAAGAAGATTGAATGATGGCTGTGACGACTGCTCCGATTCCGAATCCAGCCATACGGCTGTCCTGAATCTTTCTGAATAAGTTCTTCAAGCCTTTGCCTGCGGCCTTCTTCATACCGCTAGACATCATATCCATACCGACCATAAAGACCGATAAGCCAACTAAGAGCTCAATTATCGGCGCGATTATTTCTTTAAATACATCCATATTCTGAAAATCCTCGGCATTATTGTAATTCAATAGAAGCAAAATAGGTGAAAAAGTGTAAAATTTAGGTAAATATACCGCTTACTTAAAAATTATTGCGTTAAAAATCATTTTCTCTTTGACAAGATACCTTAAGGTATGGATAATTCTTGTCGGCACTACTTTTGAAAGAAGCAAACCCCGGTAAAGTTTACATCTAACAAATGATAGTCACACTAGACTAGGAAGAAGGAAAAATTATGCAGCGTCAAACAACAATGGCAAAACCAGCTGAAGTTAAGCGTGCTTGGTATCTCATCGATGCCACAGACATCCCACTTGGCCGTTTAGCCTCTAACGTCGCTCAGATTCTCATGGGCAAGAACAAGCCAATCTACACACCTAATGAGGATACAGGCGATTGCGTCGTCATCATCAATGCATCAAACGTCAAATTAACTGGCGATGCTGAACACAAGAAGAATTATTACAACGTTTCAGGATACAACGGTGGCTTAAGAACACGTTCATCCGGCGTCATGAAGAGAGAATTCCCATGCGAGATGGTTGAAAGAGCCGTCTGGGGAATGCTTCCAAAAGGCCCTCTTGGCCGTCAGATGATCAAGAAGCTCTTTGTCTATGCTGATGCTTCACACGAACAGGAAGCTCAGAAGCCAGTAGCTCTTGACCTCAAGAAATAAGGAGTAAAACGAACATGGCAGAATCAAAGTACTACGGCACAGGCCGCAGAAAATCATCAGTCGCTCGTGTTTACGTATGCGCTGGAACAGGCAAGATCACAGTCAATGGCAAGGACGTTAACGAATACATGCCATATGCAACTCTTGTCCAGAACCTCAAGCAGCCTTTAGCTCTTGCTGGCGCAGAAGACAAGTACGATGTCGAGTGCTTCGCAAACGGCGGTGGCTTCACAGGCCAGGCAGAAGCAATCCGTTTAGGATTAGCTCGTGCTCTTCTCCTCGCAGGCGAAGACAGAACAACTCTTAAGGTCGCAGGAATGCTCACACGTAACTCACGTGCTAAAGAGCGTAAGAAATACGGTCTCAAGGGTGCACGTCGCGCTCCACAGTTCTCAAAGCGTTAATTCGTTTCGAGTTCAAACAAGAAATCAAGCCTTGCTTCAATGCAGGGCTTTTTCTTATTTTCCTATACGCGCGTGTGGCTATATAGATATATAATATATGACTCTAGAAGAGTGAATTGTTGGAGTACGATTATGAAGAAAAGAATAATAGCATTGGTCTTGGCATCATCCTTGATGGTGATCACAAGCTGCGCATATGGAGACCTCGTCTATCCAGGACAGTCAGCAACAAGCCAAGTTGCATCAAATAGCGAAGGCGGAAACACATACCACTCTAGACCTGATAAGACCTCACAGCAGAACGTTTCGTCAAACCCTGCTCCAGAAACTTCTTCATCAAGCCAGAATGTACCTGTTTCATCTAGTTCAAAAACAAGTAGCTCATCAAGCTCAAAGCCAAACTCATCTTCTAGCTCGAAACCTAATTCATCATCATCTTCTAGCACATATGTTCCTCCAACCCCATCAACTGATTCACATTGGAAGAACTTAAACCTTTCGTTAAACGGAATCGATTTCAGAAACGCATTAGGAGATTATATTCAATCCAAGAAGGCATCATCCTGCTCATATGACTCATGCTTAAGCATCGGCGCGGCCGCAGCGGCATATCCGGCAGGATCGAATAAGTTCGTCCCGTTCTATCACGATACTTCCTATACAACCACAACTGGCAGCTGCAATAGAGAACACTGTTGGCCAAATAGCCGTGGCTCAGGTAAATCCGGACCTGGCGCAGATCCATTCATCATCAGACCAACCCTCTCATCCGAGAACTCAAGCCGTGGCAATAACTTCTACGGCTCAGAGAAATCAAACGAGTGGGACCCAGCATCCTGCGGATTCGAAGGTTCGAGAGGAGAAGCGGCAAGAGTCATCTTATATGCCGCAACAGCGTGGTATAAGAATGGCTTTACCCTCACAAACAACCCAAGTGACGCAACTTCGCTCAAAACCATGGGAACATTGAAATTCCTCATCCAGTGGAACAAGAAATACGCTCCAACCGAAATGGAGAAGCAAATCAACAACTATCTCGATTCAAAAGGGTATGGAAGAAACCCATTCGTAGACCATCCAGAATGGGCCGATAAGATCTGGAACGAAAGCGGAATGCTCGGCTCAACCCCAAGCGGTGAGATTGACACCCCAACAGTCTCTATCTCATATTCGCTTGTCGACGCTCTTGAAGACATCAATGGGGCAAGCTTGGTCCTCGTCTCAAAGGAAAGCGAAACAGTAACCGATTGGTATGGCATGACCAATCTTGAAAAGGCTGAGACTCTCCCTTGGTACCTTGTTGGCGCTCCAGTCACTCCATCAAGCGATATGAAGACGATGGAGACATCCTACACAACATTATCCAAGTATAAGTTTGAGAAACAGGGAGATGGCTCATACACAATCTTCAACTCAACTGGAAATAAGTATCTCTACGGATATATTGATGGCTCTCACTACAGCATCGGATTATCCGCAAAGCCAACCCAGACAACTTCATCAATCTACTGGGACATCTCATCTGCTCCAAATGGAGGGTTCATCCTCAAGAACAAAGCAGAAGTATACTTCGAATACTACAAAGGCTCATTCTGCGGATTCAACAAAACCCCGTACGTTGGAACATATCTCTACAAGTAAGAAAATACCTTGCCTCATCCATGATCTTCGAGGCAAGGTTTTTTGTTTCCCGATAGTATGAGAGTAACAAATGTTACATCCTATCTATCAAGCAGTAAAAAAGACCGTTTTTGCGGCCTTTTAGACTTTTATTATCTTGTTTTGCTGTGGAATGCGACACCTGTGCAATCAGGTCCGCAGTGGGAACCGATTGTTGGGTTGATGTCAATGATCTGGACGTCGATGTTCTCTCCGTACTTGGACTTGAGGTTTGCGACGACTTCCTCAGCTAATGCCTGGCATCCGGTTGATGCGACAAGGATTCTGTTGTTGGCAACATCATCTCCGACCTCTTCGACGTGTTCTAAGAGCTTTGCGATTGCTTTCTTTTTTCCAACAGCCTTATCGATTGATTCCATCTTGCCTTCTTTGGACATGTAGATGATTGGCTTGATGTGGAAGATGCTACCCATTGTAGCGGTGATACCTGAGACTCTTCCTGATCTTCCGAAGAACTTGAGGTCATCAGCGTAGAAGTAGACCGACCATTTATAGACGTTCTCTTCAAGCTTCTTCATGACTTCCTCAACATCCATTCCGTCCTTATACCACTTAGCGGCATCTAAGACCTGCTGCATTGAGACGAGTGTGATTCCCTTAGTGTCGAAGTGATAGAACTTTCTTTCTGGGTATTTGGCCTTGAGTTCCTCAACTGCGAGGTACATGGCGTTATATGTTCCTGACATTGCTTCAGAGAAGTGGACATAGAGGATGTCTCTTCCTGCAGCGAATTCAGGCTCGAAGTATTTGATATATGTATCTGGGCTTAATGCTGATGTCTTTGGGAGTGCGCCTTTTCTGAGCAATTCATAGAATGGCTCTGGCTCAAACTTCTCGAAATCGATGTAAGGGAATGTCTCTTTGTCATCGATTGTGTATGGCATTGAGATCAATTTGATGCCGTATTCTTCTGCGATGGCTGGTGTGATATCGCAATCGGTATCAGTAAAAAATGTGTACATGGGATAGTTCCTTTCTGAGCGTTTGCATAACGCAACAGTACGAACAATATATAAATATATAAGGCTTGTGTCAATGAGCATTAGATGTATAGGACACTTCGGAATATGTGAGTATTTAAAGAAAATCAAAATTAATAATTTTTCTTCTTGCCACCTAAATATCATAGTTGTATATTATTAGGGCACGTTTGGTGCGGATGGGCCTTTAGCTCAGTTGGTTAGAGCGTACGCTTGATAAGCGTAAGGTCGATGGTTCGAGCCCATTAAGGCCCACCAAATTGCTGTAATCCTGCAAAGGGTTATCATATAAAACGAGCGGTGTTCTGTAAGGACATTCTCCATGGGTGCTTAGCTCAGTGGGAGAGCGCTTCCTTCACACGGAAGAGGTCATGGGTTCGAAACCCGTAGCACCCACCACTCCACAGATGCCGACCTAGCTCAATTGGCAGAGCAATTGATTTGTAATCAATAGGTTGCTGGTTCGATTCCGGTGGTCGGCACCACTA
>JAKSVE010000036.1 GCA_024408295.1 Bacilli bacterium | reverse complement strand
AAGAAAAAGTAGACCGCACTTTTTATGCTTGTCTACTTTTATCTTACCGGTTCACTCATGGGCCTTTCTTTTTTGTAGTTATCGTAAGTAAGGGCGTAATGAAAGGGTCAACGTTCTAAATACCCTAGACGCTGTCTTATCTTCTTATTACCTAGCATCTATGTTTTGATTGATTTTTGCTGTGCGCTTGATAAAATGTGTCCGTAAATAGCAAAGCTAAAGTAATTTAGTGACGCAAAACTATTAGGGTCCTTGGGGATAGCCAGTTGCCAATTGTTAGGAGATAATCCATGAAGAAAGGCAAACTGCTATCCCTGTTTCTATTAGCGATGGCCAATATGGTTGGTCTTTCTTTAGTCACGTTCGCCTGGTTTACCGCTAAACAGAAAGTCGATAACGGCACAAACAATATTGTTGCTGTTAAAGAGGATATCATTAAGTCTGTAAACTACTATCCGTATGATCAGAGCGAGCATGGAACAAAGACATTATTCCATTTCTTGAATACACCGGTTGATAGCAAAGATTTAGGTAAATATTCAATCATCAATTCAGGATATCAGCTTTTAATTGAAATCGAACTGTACAGTGAGATGAATGTTTCGGTAACTGCAACCACCAGTGCGGAATCATATCTTGGCTCCATAACGAGAAACGATGATGGGGATGTAGAATACACCTTAAAGGAAACTGGTAACTCATTGAGCAGCATCGTTTGTTTCTACGGTTTTAATAATACTGACATTGAATCGGATGGCGAAGGTTTTACCGTGGATTTGAACTCATCAATTAGTGGTATGAAAAACTTTATCAACGAAGATTACACCGACCTTATTGAGTCAAAGTCCAGCCGTGTTTGCGAATTCAATGCAACAAACAAGTTCTATATCGTCATGGATTACGACGAAATGTCCGTAGAAACAGTGTATTCCGCTAATTTGGGCAATCCAGTTACATCTGGAGATAGTGAGACCATGACCACCGATGAATTCGGTCACGCCTATATCGAATATGTAACAGATTTCTCCATTTTCGTAACGAAAGTAGAGGGGGGCGACTAATGAAAAAGATAGCAATCCTCCAAACATCGGTTATCCTTGCTTCGTTTGCGTCTTTTGTCGCTGCTTCTTTTGCCTGGTTCAATCTTAAAGAAGAGGTGGATATTTCTGGTGGACATGGATATACGGCGGCATCATATTTCCATAGCGGAGATGGAAGCGAAGATGACCCATACACAATTACGCAGCCAATCCATTTATACAACCTTGCATGGCTGCAGTATTTAGGCGAATTTAACAAAGATAATGAGCAATTCCATTTCCAGCTTTTATCTGATGTTGACATGTCTGGACTTGTCTTGCCTCCTATCGGAACAGTAGAAAATCCATTTATCGGCACTTTCGACGGTGATAAATACACGATTTCAAATCTTGTTGTCTCAAACAAAATCGGACAGGGCGAGAACGAAATATCAAAGAAACCTCTAAAAGTTGAAGCTTCAACATTTACCGGCGTGAATATCGTTGGCATGTTTGGCGTTGTTGGAGATTATAACGGCGCAGGCACTTACTCGTCTTTTGCTCCATCAATTTCAGATGTCTATCTTGATGGGTGCACAATCGCTCCACAGGCTGGGCAAATATTGGCAGGTGTTGCTGCGGGCTATGTTAACGGAGAGATGTCAGGTGTCGGAGTCAACAATTCAGGTTTAAAAATCGCATCAGGCACAACATCGCTTAGCTCTATAACCACAAACATAAGTGATTACACTTTGGTGGGCTATTGCACCGATAATTACATAAACAGACTTAACATCAGCGATAATCTTGTCTATTCGCCAACCAGAAGCACTGATGTATACAATTTCGAAGGCGATGGTGGAGATATGGCGGGCTGGGGTGGATCAATCGATATGAAATCGATGTATGACCGATTGACTACATTCAACAACAATGCAACAAACATTTCAAACAACAATCCGTATGTAACTAAAAGAACGTACTCATATTACGATGACGGATCAGCAACGAGTGTCACAAATACCAATGGAACCGGCATTTCGAGATATTCTTCAACGACAAAAGGTAAGGTCGTCTTCAGAAATAACAAGGGGGCGAACAGCGCATATTGGTATTTATATGGCGGTCGCTACGATGTTCACAATAACTATCATAGGGTAAGCAGTAATATTACCGGTATTACACTCTCTTTCACATCGAACAGGACAACAATGTATTTAACAACCAACGGCACGTCTTTAACTACGACCACAAACGTTAACGATGCGTCTTTGTGGGTTTTATCCAATCAAAACGGAAGCGGGACCTATCAAACATATATCGGTAGTGAATTATACTATCTTTATTGCAACAATAATGGGGGCAATATTACTTTATCCAAAACGAGCCAAAGAAACTTCAGTTCCGCGAATAATTATGTGAGCTATACCTCCGGGAAAAATACATATTATTTGAGATATGCAGATAGCGCGTTGTCTTTCAACACAAGCACAAATAACCGTGTCACTTTAACAAAAGGCACAAGCACAACAAGAACCGTTTATGATGATACTTTGCTCTCGTCTGAAGAGATCAAGAACAATGAAGAATATACTTGTCTGCCTTTGAATGTTGACAAAAACAATGACGTTACTCCTAACAACACTGGTTATATCACTAGTGGAAGCTATACAACTCAATCTGAAAACGGCGACGTTCGTGTCTCGAGATATGCTAGAAATAAGCTGAGCAATTCGGTTTATAACAACAACTATTCTAATTTGGAAATATTGACAAGGACATATCTTTCTAGCGGCTACAAGAGAATTAGCGACACTTTCAACAAGAGCAATGGGGCTCTTGATAATTCAAATCCATTGAGGTCATATTCTAAAGTTGGTTACGAAGATCTTGGGCTGGACAAATACGAGTCGTCCAGAAAATCTTTTGGCAATGTTTTGCAATCCGATAACAGCTATGTCTATGGCTTACATTTTATGAATTCCACGATCGGAATGGACAATCTTATCGATGCGACGAATATCACCGTTAATGGCGATCCTACCTACTCTTCTTACCAGATGCCTGCCGACGCTATTGACTTTAATTTGAAAGAACCGGGAAAAATTAATTTCTTTGCAGGAACATATTTCACTTTGAACAATCAAGACAACTCCAATTTCTTCTCGCTGCACCAGATTTTTAGAAACGGCACTCAAATTTCTGACATCAAAGAAATAACTAATGTTTATGGCGATGGTGTTTCTAACCATTCGTATATCTACAAATACAAAGACTCCAGTGGTAACGTCTCGTATTCCGAAGGTTATTCTTTTGATAGGAAAGCCGGGACAAAGGAATATTTTGGAAATACGGGATTGCCATCTGGATATAGCGAACTTTTCAACACGTCTTGGATTACAAATCCGACAATGGTCATGAATGCGGTGTATTACTTTGAGATTCCTATGAATGAGGGCGAATTCGCTCTTGGCGCTTGTAACACAGGTTCTGGTGCTTACCTCTTGTATTTGGATATCTCCGCAAACGCCCAACGCGTCACCTCAACGGTATTCAGAGAAGAATACAAGAGTTTAACAAAGACTTATGTTTGTCCTTATGGTGTAGCGCTGGTTACGCCTGGAAGCGATGTCGATAACACAAATTCCATCGTCTCCATTGCCGTTGCACCTTCTTTTTCGGGGCCTTTATCTCTTTCTTTGAATGAAACTATTGCGACTTATGATGCATCCAACACGGGAATCACCATCGGTTTCGTATCTGAGGGAACTCATCTTAGGAAGAAAAACTCCTCCACCGATGAAACGGCAGTGCCTGAATCGACTCTTGAAGTCATTACGAGGAAGACCACTGTTGTGGATATCAACACGGTCACGGGCGATCAAACAATCACGACATTAACACAAACTACCACGAACGGCGTTGCTGCTACAGCTCCAGTAACTGTTACGAGAAAAAATCAAGATGACGAAGAAATGGAACTTGAGGATTACAATATTTCGTATTTCCAAAACAAGTACAGCGATCTTGGATTTGTTAACTTGTCATCCTCGGATGTTGTACTTAAATACAATGTAGTTTATTTGGATCCTACTGTTGCCAGCGTTCAAATAGAATTGCTTCTTAAAACGGAAGATGATGCTTCTGACGATTTGCCGTATAAGGTGATTGATTCGTATTCGATAGTTGTTGAAATCGCTGATGGTGATGGTCCAATTAACATCACGGTAGAAGAAAAAGACGATGAATATGTAGTTTCAATTAACGGACAAGAAGTGTCGAATGGTAGCAATGTTTCGGTTGTAAAGGCAATTCTAGAGCCTTAAAATACGTCATTCTTAGCCATACGATAACATTTTCTTTGAGTTTCTTGTCAAACATATGTAAACTACAAAAAGATAGAGGCCCCTATGAAAGATTTACCTACATCTAAAAAAGTATTATACGGAACCTTGCTTGGTGCAGACGTTGCGCTGACCATCTTCTTTTTGGTTGTGTCAATCGTTATGATTGCGACTATGCCTGATAAGATTGATGCCTTTAATGGAAATTATCAGGATAACTTCATCGGTTATTTTCAACAGAATCCTACTGTGTTCCTGTTCGTGGTCGTCATCCCATTAATCCTCTTGTTCATCGCAAATATCTTCTTACTCGTGTGGTACGCGAAAAAGACAAACGAGAAGAAGAAAGTCGAATTATCTGACTTATCCGACGAAGAAAAAGCCAAGCTCAGAGAGGCCTTGATGAAAGATCTCCAAGGCGGAAATAAAGAGTAGAAGAGGGCATACCTCTTTTTCTTTTAATATTTTCTTTATATATAATGCGCATAATGCGTGCGAAAATGCTTGCACGCGCGCAAAAAGCGTGTATAGTGTACGTTGTAGAACCTTTTTCTAGACCCGATGTCCAACGGTTATAGTTTAAAGATCCTATCCTATCAATGCTGAAGTTGAACGGGTGCAAGCGTGAAACTGAAGCGAATCACATTATGGGTAGTCCCAATTAATATCTACCCGAAAGGAATTAAAACAATGAAAAAATCAAGAATCATTCTTCCTGCAATTGCTCTCTTAGCAGTTTCAGGCATCGCATCAGTTACAGGAACCGTCGCATGGTTCACAGCGGCTCAGTCAACCGAAGTCTCATTCTCAAGCGTTACAGCAGTCAATACAGCGGGCGATTTGAAATTTACTAAGGTAGCTTCATCCGAAAAGAACTGCACAGTCTCTACAACTACAGGTGGCATCATTTCATCATTTGCAGTTGAAAAACTTACCCACGCTTCATACGATGGCGAAAATGTCTGGACAGTCGATGCTGCAACAACAAACAACGAAGACCACTCAGGTGAGGCATATATCACAAGAGCATGGAACAAGTCAGCAGGTAAGGATGGCACAAATGACATTTACTATGCAGCACAGTTCGTTGGAAACTTCCAGATCTCAGGAAACTCAAAGAATGATTATGCATTAATGTTCAGCGTTGATGATTCAGAAATGGATGTTACAAATGGTATCGCTCCTGCGTTCCGCATGCTCATGGAATTCGGCACAGATGGCTATATTCTTTGGAATGGTGTCACATTTGCCTCATCAGCTGCATATGTCGATGGTGCTGACTCAACATCAACAAGAACATTCACTACAGAAAGTGCTAATGTTACAGCTGGCGATCCAACCGCTGATGCAACAGGCTCAAGCAATTACATTGACACATTAAAAGCAAGCACTGACACAGGTGCTCACAACAACATCGATGTCAAATTCACAATGTGGTTTGAAGGACTCGACGCTGCTTGTACAAATGATGCATTAAAGACTGCAGATACTCTCGCTGGTAGCATCAGTTTCTATTGCGTTGACTTAGCAACATTACTTTAATTTTCCAGCCGATTAAATGGCGCATCTCAATTGCGCCATTTTTTCTTTTGCTATACACATATTAAAAATATGTTGTATTTAGCTAAACATAGGAATATACTATGCACGTTCAAAAGCAAACCCAGAGTAATCTGGTGACGCAAAGCTAAAGGGTCTATTGATCTTAGACAGCCAGCTGCCGATGACAATGGTTCCGTGTAGAACGTTGTTTGATAGGCAGCGTTTTAATTACTA
>JAKSVE010000035.1 GCA_024408295.1 Bacilli bacterium | reverse complement strand
CAAATGTAAAATCCGATTTGATCTGAGTGTAGTAGTCAGTCTTATCGAAGTTGATAATAGCTCCGTTACCTGCGCTTAAGGTTCCCGTAAGCGTCATAGGTAGAACCTCGCCGAATGAGTCAGTGATTTCCATCTCCCATGAATATGCGACTTCTTCTGTAATTTCGCGGTTTAGGTCAAATGAAAGAGAAACCTCGTCTTGATTATCTTCCAATTCGATGCGGGTAAACTCTAACGGTATTGGCTCTGGCTCAGGCTCAGGTTCTGGCTCAGGCTCAGGTTCTGGCTCAGGTTCTGGGATTGGGTCCACTGCAGGTGGAACAAGATCAGATGGATAGACTACTTCGAACTCGTATTCGCCAAGTATATCATCGAACGATTCTTCATCATTGACGCCAAGGACATAGAGGTTGAAAACGCCCTCTGGAAGTTCATGGAATGTGCCACGGAAATAGTTGTCATCGCCAATCATTTCATCAGCATTGAAATACATTGGGCTTTCAAGATACAAGCAATAATAATCGTATCTGCTGTAGTAGTCTGAAACTAAAACGGAGTATTCAAGACTGAAGCATCCGCTGAAATAATCTGCATATGGGTTGGCTTCAAAGACAACTTCAACATCACCGCTTCTTAAGGTATACACTTTGGTAGATGCGTATGAAATAAGACCGCCAAGGCCGTTGTCTCCTGACATTGAGATTGTGTATGTGAAGTTCGGCGTTAAATTGCTGACGACGAAATGTTCTTGTTTCTCAGTGATTGCAGCGTCATATTCGTCGCACTCGCCTTTTTCCTTGAAGATGTTCTCGTAGACAACTCCGTTTGGGCTAGCCACTTTAACAAAATACGAGGAATCTGCAGACATATCATTAGCAAGGACATCAAATTCGATATAATCTGTGCCTGCATTGACGGATATAAAAGTGACATTAGGATCCTTTTGGACGTAATCAGAGATAGCAACTGCACCAACTGCACCGGTAACCGCGATTGCAGTTGTTGAGACCTGAACAGCAATCTTGGAGACGTTCTTGGAGAGCGTGTCCACCACTTTATTATCTTTATTAGTATTTACTTTTGATTTTTCTTTGTTTGCGCTTCCGGTTCCTTCTTCTTCAACACCGGTTTCTTTCTGGCCGAAAACTTCTTTCTTGTCCTTCTCAATTTCGCGTGTTGTGTACTGCTCAGGCTTAAAATATACGTACTCACCGGAATCGTACGTTTCATTCTTATTGTTTAATTTATTAAACTCATCCTGAAGTTTCATGGCAAAAATATACACTATGTAAGCAGTTTTTTAAAAATAATTCTTGTGTTTTTGTTTAAATCGTATAAATTATGTGGCAACAACATAGAAAGGGAAGAGTAACTTCTGATCGCGTTAAGAGAGAATCCCGATAGCTGTGAAGGGAGAACGGAGACGGAGCGAACATGGCCTTGGAGTTGGTAGAGCGATATGTAGTTCTATCCGGGTTAGCCCGTTAAAGCTTGAGAGTATGATAGTACTCATTGAGGTCTAACAAGTGATTGTTGGATGAACTAAGGTGGTAACACGTGAATAGAAATATTCCCGTCCTTGGAGTTTTTCAGGGGCGGGTTTTATATTTATGACCCGAGAAAGGAGGCTATATGATTGTATTCGAGCACGTAAAGAAAACATTCAAATCAAAGAACAATATCGTATCCGCGATCAATGATGTTTCCCTCACAATCGAAGACGGAGAAATCTTCGGACTTGTTGGCCAATCAGGCGCAGGCAAATCCACTCTCCTAAGAACGATTAACCAGCTCGAGAAAATCGATAGCGGTTCAATCCTGGTAAATGGGGTAGACGTCTCCACTTTGAAAGGAAAGGCGCTGAGAGATTTCAGAAAAGGAATCGCAATGATATTCCAGCACTTCTCCATCATGGAAACGCAAACCGTGTATCAGAACATCGCGTTGCCTCTGGTATGTGAGCACTGGAAGAGGAAAGACATCGATGCAAGAGTTCATGAACTCGCTGAGATAGTCGGACTTACAGAAAAGCTTCAGTCGAAGCCAAGAGAGTTGTCAGGAGGACAAAAGCAAAGAGTGGCAATCGCAAGATCCCTTGCTCTAAATCCAAAAATTCTCCTGTGCGATGAAGCAACATCTGCACTTGACCCAATCACCACTGATTCAATCCTTGATCTTCTTAAAAAGATAAATAAGGATTTAGGTATCACGATCATCATCGTCACCCATCAGATGGAAGTCATCAAGTCAGCGTGTAAGAGAATCGCAATCCTCAAGGATGGAAACCTCCTTGAAGTAGGCGAGACAGACGACTTGTTCCTTTCAAGTTCATCAGCCCTGAAGACATTGGTCGTGGAAGACGAGATAGTCCCAACAACAGGCAAGAACATCAAGTTGTATTTCCCAAAGACCTGCACAGCAGAGTCGATCATCACCAAGATGGCAAGGGATCTCAACTGCGACTTCTCAATCGTATGGGGCAAACTTGAGAAATTCCAGGAGTTAGTACTTGGCACTCTCATCATCAACGTCTCCGAAGAAAACTTCGATCGCGTGATCGAATATCTCGGCAAAACCGACGTAAGGGTCGAGATAATCGAAGGGGGTGATAGATAATGTCGCTTAAAACATACATTACCGAATATCTCGGAAAGTATCTCTTAACAACATTAGAAATGGTTGGCATCACCTTATTGATAGGAGCTGTAATCGGCACTATCCTAGGCTCACTCCTCTACATCACAAGAAAGAGTAAGAAGAAATGGGTTCAGGTTCTCTATAAAGTATTGGACTTCATCGTCGGATTAATCAGATCCTTCCCATTCTACATCCTCATCTTCGTCCTGTTGCCATTCACTAGACTTCTCGGTCTAAGAGCCATGTCAAATGAAGGCTTCATCGTTCCGCTCACAATCGCAGCAATACCATTCATAGGAAAAATAATCGAAGGTTCGCTCATTGAAGTTAACGAAGGGGTCGTTGAGGCAGCAACATCATTAGGACTCTCACCATGGCAAATCATCACGAGAGTTGTCCTAAGAGAAGCACTCCCATCAATCGTATCGGGAATTACCCTCTCATTAATCACCCTCATCGGATATTCCGCAATGTCGGGTGCCGTCGGAGCGGATTCCCTGGGATCATTCGCCTATAACTTCGGAATGATATCCTATGATACAGCCGCAATGTTATACGCAGTCGGCACAATAGTCATCTTAGTCGTATTAGTCCAAACAATTGGAAACTTCATCTATAAATTAGTTAAATAAGAAAGGAATTATAAATTATGAAAAAGTACGTCACATTCGCATTATCAGCAATCTCACTTCTCAGCATCTCAGGTCTCGCTTCATGCTCAGGCAGCAAGAAGACAATCTATGTCGGCACAATGTCTCAGCCAGGTGAGCCAATCCTCAAGCACATCGAAAAGGAATACGAGGACAAGACAGGCTACAACTTAGAGATCCAGCTCTTCACAGACTTCGCAACTCCAAACAACGCATTAGCTCAGGGCGAAATCCAGGCTAACCTCTTCCAGCACAAGCCATTCCTCGATACATACAACGAGAACAACAAGACAGACCTCGCTTCTGCTGCAATCATGTATGACTGCGCTTACGGCGGTTACTCAAAGAAGATCTCAAATCTCTCAGACTTACCAGAAGGCGCTAAGATCACAATCGCTAACGACGGTTCTAACATGAAGAGATGCTTAGACATCCTCGATGCTGAAGGCTTAATCAAGGTTGATTACGGCACCACAGCAACAGCTGACTTAAACCCAGACACAGTCAACTCATACATCGTTGAGAACTCAAAGAACCTCGTCATCTCACCAATCGCAACAAACCTTATCGCTGCATCACTTGATGAGAAGGACGTCTACATCGGCATCGTCAACGCAACATTCGCAATCAACGCAGGCTTAGGTTCATCATCAAACCTCGTTTGCCAGGAACAGGATCCAACACACAAGAACGCAAACATCCTCGCTTGCAAGACAGAAGACCTCAAGGAAGACTGGTTAACAGCTCTTGTTGAAGTCCTCACAAGCAAGGAAACAGACGCATTCATCACTTCAACATTCGGTTCAACAATTACTCCATATCACGGATAATTAAACCTGAAGAGATCCTTACGCGAACACGTAAGGATTTTCTTTCACCAATGCTTTGGTATAATCAATTCAAGGAGGTGCAACAATGACAGAATTAGAATCAATTTTATGTAACGAAATCGATAACGATAACGACTATATCGTTTCGCTTAGACGTTATTTTCATTCGCACCCAGAACTCTCAAAAGAAGAATACTTAACTGCAGAAAAGATTGAAAAAGAGCTTGATTTGCTTGGAATTTCCCATAAAAGAGTAACAAAAACCGGTGTTTATGCCGAGATTGTCGGAGAAAAGCCTGGCAAGCACGTAATTGTTCTTAGAGCAGATATCGACGCACTTCCGGTCAAGGAAGAACACGAAACTCCATATAAGAGCATTTATGAGGGCAAGAGCCATGCTTGTGGACATGACTGCAATACATCATGCCTTCTTGGAGCGGTTAGAGCCTTGGTCAAACACAAGGATTTAATCAAAGGGAAGATCATCATCAATTTCCAGCCAGGAGAAGAAATCGGATATGGCGCAAGATTCTTTGTCGACGAGGGTCATATCGATGAAGCAGACCGTTCATTTGGAATTCACATGTCCTCTAGAGAAAAGGTTGGTAATGTCGTTTGCATGGCAGGACCTAACAATGCCTCAGTTGACTACTTCCACATCCACATCAACGGAAGATGCGCCCATATCGCTAGCCCAGAAAAGGGAATCGATGCCCTTCATATCGCAAGCCAGATTGTCGTTGAAGAAAGAGCCTTGTTTGCTCAGTACCCAATCGATGAAGTCCTCATCGGAATCGGCAAGATGAGCGCAGGCACACAGTATAACGTCATCGCAGGTACCGCCGATATCGAAGGCAGCCTTCGTTCAATGACTCACGAGATGAGAAAAGTGATGAAGAACAAGATCGAAGAAATCGCTAAGCGCGTGGCCGAGGAAAAAGGCGGCAGCGTAGAAATCGAGTGGAAAGACTTCACTTCTCCTTTAATAAACGATGAACAGGCAACCTTAGAAGCACAGGAAACTGCAGCTTCAATATTTGGGGAAGACAGGCTAATTAAACATAGAAAAGCCGACTTATCAGGAGATGATTTTGCAGAATACATCATCAAGGTTCCTGGACATTACGCATATATTGGTTCTGGAAATGCGGAGATTCCTGAGACTTGCGTAGCTCATCACGACACAAAATTCGATGTCGATGAGAGGTGTCTAGCAATCGGGGCGAAGATGTATGCATGCTACGCCGTCAACTACTTGAACAAATAAAGCAAATCGCGGTTACTAAATGTGACCGCTTTTTATATGCCTTGAATTGTTCAGATATGATAGAATCATTCACATGAAAACATTAGTACTTGCAACCAACAACAAACACAAACTCAGAGAATTCAAAGAGATGCTTGAACCAATCGGATATGAGGTCAAGACTCTTAAGGACTTCGGCATCACCATCGACCCAGAGGAAAATGGCACCACATACGGTGAGAATGCATACATCAAATGCAAAGCCGCCAGAGCATTAGTCGATCATCCAGTAATCTCTGATGACTCGGGAATTGAAATCCTCGGATTGAACAGATTCCCTGGCATCCATTCTTCTAGATACGTCGATTCAGAGTGCAATGGCTCATACGAAGAAGCGTTCGTTGACATCAACAAGAAACTTGGAAATAACCCAGATAGAAGAGCGGAATATCATTGCGCTATCTGCCTCCTTGAGAACTTAGAGGATGAACCAAAGATCTTCGAAGGCGTTTGCCCTGGATACTTGCTCATGGAGCCAAATGGAATCGGTGGATTCGGATACGACCCACTCTTCCACTGCACCGAAAGCGACCAGGATTTCGGCATAGCAACAGAAGACGAAAAGAACGCTGTCTCACACAGAAAGAAAGCGTTAGTAAAGTTGATGGAGTACCTCAACAACAAGTAATTAATGCTATTCTTGATACCTCAAGAAAGACAAAAATGCCCAAGATGAGCAAAAAATGCTATATCTTAAGATATTACCTAAATAGTTTTGTTGCTCTTCTCTCTTCTTCAGTTTATAGTTATACTCGCGTAAAGAAACGGATTTATTAATTATGAAAACAACAGCTAAGAAACAATCATTCAGCGCAGCAGGCAAAATCGGCGGATTCGCAAGTGCATTATTCTCACTTGTCGCTATCCTCACAATGTTCGCTAGCGCATTCAACGAAGACGAAGGAAACGCTCGTGGATCACTCTTCAAAGTCATGTTCGGAAACTCATGGCAGTCAAACCCAGGCAACTACAATCCAGTTTGGCCATTAATCGGCGGATTCGCACTTCTCGTCATCGCTATTGGATTAGGCGTTGCAACTGCAATGTCAAACAAAGGCAAGAAGGCTCTCCAGGCTGCAGCAATCCTCTGCAACGGCGGAGCAATCGCACTTACAATGTTCGAATGCCAGTTCTATGAAGCAGCAAACAACGTTGTCCTCTCAACAACCGGTACAACATACATCGGCGCCGCAGCAATCTGCGTTGCAGTCTTCGCTGGTATCGCACTTCTCATCAACTTCTTCTCTCTCATCTACAAGGGCGAAGCTGAATAAGAACCATAAAAAAATCCCGAGGTTAGTGAAGTGAACCCATTATGTTGGACTGAAATGTTTCAACAATCATATCACTTCTA
>JAKSVE010000034.1 GCA_024408295.1 Bacilli bacterium | reverse complement strand
TGAGCCTTCCAAAGGAAGAGCGAGTGAAAACTCCCTGATTGTCAGGGAGTTCGGTTGAACTTTCAGTTTTGCCCAGATGAAAACTCCTTTAGAATTGGGGTGCGGGCCAACGCAACACAATCTAAAGGAGCATCATGTCAAACGACAACATGAGTTTAGCACACACGTGCTGGAACTGTAAGTACCACATCGTCTTCGCGCCGAAATACAGGAGGAAGGAGTTCTACGGGCTGAAGAGGCTCGAGATAGGCGCCATCCTCAGGAAGCTCTGCGAGTGGAAGGGGATAACCATCCACGAGGCAGAGGTCTGCCCAGACCACGTGCATATGCTGGTTTCGGTACCGCCAAAGGTCTCTGTTTCGGGATTCGTCGGGTATCTGAAGGGCAAGTCGTCGCTGATGATATACCAGAAATGGGGGAACGCGAAGTTCAAGTACCGAAACAGAGAGTTTTGGTGCAGGGGGTACTACGTCGACACCGTGGGCAAGAACACGAAGAAGATAGCGGAGTACATCCGAAACCAGCTGAGGGAAGACCAGGAGGCCGTCCAGCTGACGATCGACTTCGAGGGTGACCCGTTCAACGGGTAGCCTGCGATAGATGCAGGCGTTGGTCCGCGCCGCGGCCGCATTTAGCGGCAGCTGGTACCAGAGGGCTTAAGTGCCCGAATATGGAGAACCACCAGATTGTCTGGTGGGTTTCTTTTTTTGTTTTTTCAATTATTTGTCACGTATTTTCCTTGCCAAGAAGAATGAAAATATGATGGTGTTATAATGCGTGCATACGAGGTATTCATATGAAGAAATGCACGCAATGCGGAATAGATCTCTTTGACGAAGATATTTATTGCCCTAACTGTGGAACAAAAGTTCCAGAACAGGTTAAAGAGAAACCAACCCCAGCACCCGCTCCGGTTGTTGAACCAAAACCAGTAGAACCACAACAGCCTGTTGATAATGGCAGAGTTGGATTCTTTGATAAGAAGCTAAAGAACGGCCTTCCTATTGCAACTTTAATCGGTACCGGCGCAATAGTTGTATCATCCCTTAATATTTCAATAGCATGTATGTCCATACCACCAATTGGGGTGCTTGTTGCCTTTGCGGCAATGTTTGCACTATTTGGCGTTATTTGGAACACAATTGTGTTCTTCTGCACATACAAGAAACCTCAAAAGCAAAAAATCATGAAGTGGATGCCACTCATATTCGCAGGAATAGCACTCGGGTTATTCCTGATGTGCTGTTTCTTATAAGGAGGAGTTAACAATGAAGTATTGTCATATTTGTGGAAACTTAATTGAGGACGACAGCGTTGTTACTTGTCCAAGCTGTGGAAGAAAGCAGCACTCTTTCGTAAGACCAGATGGAACGGTAATCGATCCATATCGCATCAAGAAAGAGCAAACAAAGGTTGAAGAATCTGCTCCAGTAATAGAAGAGCCCACACCTGTTGTTGTTCCAATAGTGGAGGAACCCGCACCAGTGGTGGAGGTCACCCCAGAGCCAGCACCTGTTATCGAGGAACCTGCTCACGTCGAAGAACCAGAACCAGTAGTGGATGATCCAAAGCCAGTCCCTGCTCCAATTGTTGAAAAACCTAAGAAAAAGGGCTTAATTATTGGAATTGCTGCGGGAATTGTTGGGGTTATTGCACTTGGAGCTATAGGTGCGATAGTTATTCCTCCTCTCCTAAAAGGCGGAGACACTCCAGGAAATGTCAGCCGTCCAAATGGCGGTGGAGATGCCGGCGGCGTCATGAAGAGTGACCCTATCGGAACCTGGGCGTATAGCGAAGAATCCAATTTGTTCTATTCATTCGAGGAGAACAATGTTGCCAAATACTGGGAAGTAAGAGATGGTCAAACCTATTTCTTATATTATGGAACTTGGAAAAGAGAAGACGCCAAATTAACCGCCCATTATGATTTCTATTTCAATAGCGGTGTCTCTTCCGTTACCTATGGAGACACACAGACATTCACCATCGGCAAGAATTACATTACCGGTGATGACAACGGAATTAAGTACTATCGTTTAGATAAAACATCTCCAGTCGTTGACCCAATCTGCGGTTCTTATGATGATACAGGCAGCCGCAGCCAAGCCGCGGGCAAGACAGGTTACTTTGTCATGCTAGGATTCAAGGGCGACGCTTATTATAGATGGTTCAGAGACGGAGAAAGACAGGCATTCTACCGTGGCACTTGGGAATGGACGAGCAAGAACACGATTAGGTGCTTGTTCAACGAGCGCCTTAAAGATGGATCGTATCAATCCACCGGCGTCTTAGATTACACCTATACAGTAGTGGATGACCACTTAGTTAACGATGTTCTTGGAACATACTACAGATCTGATCCAAAGAACTTCTAAAATCGAACCTAGATTTTTGATATCCAATAATTATTAATGGTTTTAATGCGGTTTGATATAATGCTTTCAAGATGAAAAAGAAGCCATTAATTATCATCATTTCCTCTGCCGCAGCAGTATTGATAGCTGTTGCTTCTTTAGTCACATTCTTGCCTGTTTCATATCGCTATGATGAAGGTTTAATTAAGAAGAACGAGTCATATGCGGTAAAGGTGTTGAAAGAGGAGAAATACACAACTCTTTCAAATGGGAGAGACGATTTTAAGATTCTAGGATTTACAGATACTCACCTAGACACATATAGGCGAAAATCAACTGTCTCGCTAGAAATGGTTATTAGAAATGTCGTTAATGAGAAGCCTGATCTCGTTGTATTCGATGGTGACATCATTACCTCATCATTCAATAGAAGAAGAGCGAACCAATTCGCTGATGTCATGACCAAGCTAGGTGTTTACTGGACCGCTGTACTAGGTAATCACGAGGGAGATAACAACCGCAGTGTTTCAAGGCAAGAAATGATAGAAATCTATGCAAAATCACCATATTGTCTTGTGGAAACCTCGCAAAAAACAACTAAAAATGGCTCCATTGTGGATGGATATGGCAATCACGTTATCAATATTGTTGATTCAAAAAACACCATCACGCAATCTTTATATTTGATCGATGGCGGCGCTTATATGAGCGATGAAGACCTCAAGAAATATATGGATGAAATTCCTGATGCACATCATAACGGCTATGACTACATAAAGCAGTCTCAAATCGATTGGTATTCAGAGACGGTTAAGGATGTTGAATCTTTAGCGGGTTCACCGGTCAAATCCATGATGTTCACCCACATTCCTCTTCCTGAGTTTGAGGAAGCATATAATCTTATTGGTGAGGGCAAGGCTGAAGAGGGCGATTCAATATTATTTGGTGATAAGCGTGAGGTCATATGCCACCCTGGCCACAATTCTGGAATGTTCAGCAAGATTAAGGAATTAGATTCCACAAAATGCGTTGTCTCAGGACACGACCATATAAACAATTTTGTTCTTTCCTATCAAGGGGTGAGGCTCGGCTATTGCCAGTCCAGCGGATATAGCAGCTATAACGTTGTTACTAAAGGCTTGGAGAAAGAGCTTCTAAAAGGATATTCTGTTTTAAACATCAATGAACATGGGGATGTTGGTTGGAAGAACGTTAGAAATGCGGATATCTGGCCTGAACTACAGGACAAGATACTTAAACTGTACTAGTGGTAGAGACACAAAATGTTCACGTTGTTGCACATATGTTTACAAATATTTGTAAATCCGTATAGTAAAGAAGCATAGACAAAAAGGAGCCATTAATGAAACTTAATATCGTAGCAGACTCAAGCATCAATTTATTCTCCCTAAGGGAAGAAATGAAAGACGTATCATTTTCAACCGTACCATTTATTATTTCGGTCGGAACAAAAGATTACGTCGATGATGAGAATATCGATGTAGAGGTTTTAATGGAGGACATGGTCACCAACAAGGCAGCGAGTAGAACTGCTTGCCCAAACACCTTGTTGTGGTATGACGAATTCAAAAAAGAGGGAGATGTCATCGCAATCACCATCTCTTCAAACCTCTCAGGCTCCATCAACAGTGCATTAGCCGCTAAGCAGATGGTATTAGCAGAAGAACCAAACAAAAAGATTGGCATTATAGATTCGCGCTCAACAGGCCCAGCAATGGAGTTAATCCTTGATATGATTAACGAATGCATGGAAAAAGGCATGAATGCAGAAGAAGCTGCAGATGAAATCAACGCAAAAATCCTCTCAATTAAGACAATCTTCACTCTTTGCTCATTCGATAATCTCGTAAAAAACGGAAGAATGAATAAGATCGCTGGATTCGTTGCAGGTAAGCTCCACCTATGGGGTGTTGGCATTGCAAGTGATGAGGGCACAATCAAAATCAAGGGATTGGCATTCGGTACCAAGGGAGTATTGAAGTCAATTGTAGAAGATATCACCAATAGATTAAGCGACGTTTCCAAAGTGGTTATCCATCACGCAAAGAACATCGTTACAGCTACAAAGGTGAAAGATAAAATCTTAGAGGCGTTCCCTAAAGTAAAGGTGTTCTTAAGTGAATGCCGTGGACTCTGCTCATACTACGCGGAGAAGAACGGACTTATTGTTTCTTATATGTAATTCATCAAGAAGGTATAAAAACCTTCTTTTTGTTTATAATGTTCTATAAACTACAGCCATGGAAGAAAAAGTCCCGTTTTGGAAGAAGATAATTAACGCAAAGAACATCAAGTACGTCATATCCTCAGCCGTATCTGCAGGACTTGAGATGCTTATATTCTTTTTAATGACCTCAATATTCTTTAAGGATGCCAGTCAGATAATTCTTATAAGCACTTTGGTTGCTAGAACCATAGGCACAGTATTATGTTTTTTCCTCAATAAATACTGGTGTTTCCAGGCTTACGATAGAACTCTTATCCAAAGCATCGAATACGCGATATTATTCGCTGTTAAATTATATTTAAGTTACTTCTTCGTCGAGATGATCGTTGCAAGTACGAGCATCAATCCAACGGTGATTAAAATACCAGTTGATATCATCCTCTTCTTCGTTGGGTATGTTGTTCAGAATTCCATTATCTTCAGGAAGCCAAAAGAGAAGAAAGAAACCAACAACTAGTTTGTGCTAAAATACATGCGGTTATGGATGAAATAAAAGTATTATACGAAGACCAATCTATGGTGATGGTCGTTAAGCCTTGTGGGATTGCTTCCCAAAAGGATTTGACTGGCAACATCGATATGCTCACCTTATTAAATAATAAATATAAGGACGTTTTCCTTGTCCACAGGCTCGATACTTCGACCGGCGGCGTTATGGTCTATGCAAGAGGAAAGAAGGCCGCAGGCGTGCTTTCTAACGAAGTTCAAGACCATGAGGTGTTCAAGAAAACTTATCTAGTCGTACTAGAACATACCCCAGAAGAAAAAGAAGGCGAATTGGTGGATTATCTTTATCACGACAAAAGGCAGAATAAATCTTTTGTTGTTAAATCGGATAGAAAGGGTTCTAAGGAAGCAAAACTATCATACAAGGTGTTAGCCACAAATGAGGCCGGCCACGCTTTAGTGGAAGTTAGACTTCACACGGGAAGAAGCCATCAAATAAGAGTCCAGTTCGCATCAAGAAAAATGCCGGTGTACGGTGATGGAAAATATGGCGGAAGGTGCAAGATGAAGGGATTTGCATTATGGTCATATAAGGCTTCGATAAAGCATCCGTTTATAAATAAAGTTGTGGAATGTGAATGTCCGCCTGATTATACATCTGTCCCTTGGAATGAATTTAAATAAAAAATCTCGCTTTTGCGGGATTTTTATTCGTTTTCAAGCATGATTTTGATAATTTCCTTATCGGTATCTCTCATGCCTTTTGATGCTAGTCTATTAACGGAACGAATCGTCTCTTCGACATTCTCTTTAACGATTCCGCAGCCGGTGTAGAAGTTGTTGTTGCTCTCCTGCATTCTGATTCCCAAGAATCCGGTCTCTAAGGACGCCATGATCTTTGCTGCGCATGATGCCTTAGCACCATCGCATATAATGCCGGAGTCGATAGCTAGACAATTGATTATGACGTGTGCGATCTCCTCGTAAGACTTGCCTTCGAGATACGAGATACCCGCAACCGCACCAGCGCCAGCCGAGACAACTCCGCAGTATGCTGATAATGTGCCGATGCCTGTCTTCAAATGGATCGTGACAAGATTGGAGACTGCAAGAGCTCTTAGCATATCTTCGTTGCTTCTATTGTTTTCCTTGGCGTAAACAATGACTGGAACAGAACAGGTTAATCCTTGGTTTCCTGAGCCTGAATTGATGATGACTGGCATTTCACAGCCGTTCATTCTTGCATCACTTCCAGCTGCGGCATATGCCTTCGCCTTTCTTTCAGGAGTTGGGTCTCCGGCGGATAGATATATTTTGCCGATATTGGCGCCATACTTATTGTTGATGCCCTCTGTTGCGATGGCGAGATTGTATTCAACCTGCCTATTTAAGGTTGAGGCAACATCCTCAACATTTAGTGTGTTTGCGAATTTTATGATGTTCTCGATGGTCAATAATGTTTTATCGACTGTGATTTTCCTTTCGACTTCCTGGGAATAGATTTCTACTTCATTCTTTTTGATTGATATGATCTTGGTGTGGTCATCAACGATTCTGACATAGCTACTTGAATGTTCGTTTTCTAATTTTACGGCGATGTCAAAGACATACTCATCTTCGCTTACCTCAATCTTTAGAGGGAATGAGCTCATCATTTCATGGATTATTTTTTCGTCTTCTTTCTTCGCGTTAGACAAGACGGATAATTCTAGAGATGCATCTCCAGAGACAAATCCGACTAAAACAGCGGCTTTCAATCCGATGAGGCCACCGGTATGAGGGACTGTAACGCTTTTGACGTTCTTCAGGATATTAGGGCTGACCGATAAGACCGCAGAAGTGGCCTCTCCGTCTAGATATTCCTTAGCCTTTGCAGTTGCATAGGCAACAGAAATTGGTTCGGTGCACCCCATTGCGGGCACCAATTCCTCTTTGAGGATGTTGATGAATTGATTGTATAGTCTTTTGTCCATAGGTAAATCATAAAAGAAAAATGCCACAAACACTAAGTGTTTTCGTTCTCCCCGTGCTAAAATCTAGCAAAGGCGGAATTTATCTATGTACATCAGCGATTTTTATGGAAGACGCATTCTTCAGTTAGACAACGGTTACGTTAAGGATTTCTACGGCAAGATTCTTAAAAAATACGACACAAATTACATCTATGAATTCAGTGGTCAAATCAAATATAAGATCAACTTTGATTACTTACAGGATTTCTACGGCAGGAATCTATATAAGTTAGATGGCGATACGGTAAAGGATTTCTACGGCAAGATTCTCTATAAAATCGAATCCGATTACATCAAGGATTTCTACGGCAAGATTCTCTATAAGATGGACGGTTTCCCAAATAGAACCGAGAAGATGGTAATCATAGCTTGCCTTCTTGCTTAAGCAAAAGAATCGTCTTTGATTGAAGTGCTAGGATAAAAGTGGACAAGGGTAAAAAGCCCCATCCACTTTTTTCT
>JAKSVE010000033.1 GCA_024408295.1 Bacilli bacterium | reverse complement strand
CATCTCATAATAAAAACCCCTCCAGTTGGTTGTCCAACTTTTGGGGTTCATATCAGATGAACAGGACTTTTTCTTTTGCAAATCTTGGGTAAATTAGAAATTCTTTGGGTTTTCGCTTCTGTATTTTCTTGATTTTAAGACGGACATTGTGAGTGTTCCAATGAATGCGACCCCAAAGATTACATATAACACTTTTGGAATAACTTGGATTGCAGGGGCTGCGGCTTTAACGGTTGTCTTTGGACCGATACCGTTCATGCCTGCGCTGTTAACGATGTTATAGATGTTATAGTGGCATGCATCTCTAAGAGCATTAACGAACTCAGCGTCTTTTTCAGCGTGCTGCATATGTGGTTTAACAATAACGGTCATAGAGTCGAAGAGAGATGAACCAGCAAGGATTCCATCAACGCCGTTCATGTAACCGAATGTTGCGTTGTCTGTGATGATGAATCCTGTTGATCCCCATTCTCCGCGAAGAACATTAGTTAATAATCCTTCATGAGCACCACACCAGATAGCACCGATTCTTGAGTATGAGTTCATGACTCCTGCTCTATCATCAGCCTCAACAATTGTCTCGAATGGCTTGAGATAGATTTCTCTCATGCTCTGCTCGTTGAGCCATGTTCCTAAACCAGAACGGTTCTCTTCGCAGTCATTAACAACGAAGTGCTTCATTTCAACAGACACACCTTTATCCATGATTGCCTTATCTTCATATAAGGCGATGATTGATGAGATGTATGGGTCTTCTGAATAATATTCGAAGTTACGACCTGAATATGGTGTTCTATGTGTGTTGTTGCCTGGACCGTATAAAGCCGAGATGCCATCTAATAAGCAGTCATTACCAATGCAACGTCCCACTTCTTTAGCGATATCAACATTGTATGTAGCGGCAAGAATGTCGCATGAAGTGATAGCCATTGGGTCTCCGCCACCGATTCCGAAGAATCCTGTGTATCCCTGAGGACCGTTTTCCTGACGTGTCTGTGGGAGCTGGATTGAAGAGATTCCTCTTGTTAAATGGAATGCGTCTGCAGTGAAATTAATCATCTCAGAGAGAGTTAACTGATCTAAGAGTTTCTCATACTCTGCATCATCTAAATCTTTACCAATGAAATCGTATGCCTTGAGGCCGTTCTTTGCACCCATTGTAGGGAGTTCTGACTTATCTGACTTGATGTTCTCATGTCTTTGCATCGCGAGATCTTTTAAAAGCTTCTCATTGATTGAAAGTTCTACTCTTGCTGGATATGTTTCCTTCCAGTCAGAACGTGAGAGATACTTGATTGTGTTTTCTCCCATGTAAAGATTGAGGTCACCGTTATCGAACTGGTTGGTGATTGTTGTGCCGTTTTCGGATTTCTTGAATGTCTCAGTATCAAGGGCAGAGACTGTTAATGCCTTTCCTGCTAAAGATGATGAACCATTAGAATCCATGCCATCTGCAACACTCTTGCCTTCCTTGATTGCAAGGATGTTATTAGTAGCCTGATGGGAGTCTCTAGCGGCTGTTAAATAATAGTCTCCTGCATCTAGGATATAGCCTTTTGCGTTATATGCGTCATATGACTTAAAGGAGTCTTTTTTAACAGAAATCTCCACAGTTTCAGAAGAATGTGCTGCAATTTCCGACGTTTTTGTGAATCCAACAAGTTCTACTGCAGCTTTTTCAATATAGTTCGCTTTGTCATAATCGGTATATGGCTTTGATGCATAGATTTGGACTGTTTCTTTACCTGCAACATCGCCTACGTTGTTAACTGTGAGCTTTACCTTATAGTCATCACCATCTGGCAATATCTGGAAGTTCTCATAGCTGAAATCGGTGTATGACTGGCCATATCCAAATGGGTATGCAACCTCGTCGTTATATTTGTAGCCCGCCGTGTTGCCTTTGCCATTAACGCAGTCATAGTATCTAGTTTCGTAGTATCTATAACCGACATAGATGCCTTCCTGATAAACAACGTAATTCTTCTGCCAGTTGTTGAGCTTATATTTCTCAGCTTCTCCATAGACCTGGGTTCTGAAATTCTCCATAGCAGGAGACGAATAGTTATCGTAGAGGAATGTATCAACGAGTCTACCTGATGGGTTGATATCGCCGGAGATGATCTTTGCGACTGAGTTGATGCCGGTTGCGCCAACTCCACCAATCCACATACAAGCATCAATTCCATAATCTGCTTTCAAGAAATCAAGTTGAATGGCATTTGATGAGTTAAGAAGAACGGTGATGGTGTTAACCTTGCCCTCATCTTTGAGCTTCTTGATACCCTCGAACATGCTCTTTTCATTTTCGTCTAATGCAAGATAGTTCGTTGGAGCGCTTGTTAAGTCAGCGCCTTCTCCACCGACACGTGAAATGACCACTACTGCATCTGGATATTCGCTAACGCTATCGATGACATCGCTTGAATATATACTCCATGGGGCTTCGCTTGTGCTGGATGATTCTCCGGTAACCATTGAGCCATTGCTTCTCTTGTATTTCTTTGCCGCACCGGTCTTATAGAAATCCCAAAGTGTCTGATTAACTTTGAATCCTACACTTTCAAGTGCTTCTTTAAGTGTTGGAGCCTTACTTGAATCTACAGCGCCAGATCCAGTTCCGCCATATACGAGATTGACTGATGATGTTGAAAAGCATGAAATTTTGTGTTCCCCCTTGAGAGGAAGAGCATTGCCATTATTCATCAATAATGTAGCGCCTTCCGCTTCGATTTGCTCAACGAGCTTATTCTCGTGTTCAATGCGTTTTTCCTTATCCGCCAAATCATCATCTGGGGTGAAATACATGGCGTTTTTGTCGTAGTTTTTGATTTTGCTTGTCGAAGAACCTGCCAAGATGTTGAACGCGTTAGGAACCAATCCAAAGAGTTCGCTAGCTCCGATTGATAAAGCGCACAAAACACCTGAGGTGATAGCAAGAGCCTTATACGGCTTTCTAGCCTTATTAAGCTCCTTCTTCCAAGCTTTCTTTGCTTCCTTGTTTGTACTCATAATTACTCCCTTACTATAAGTATTCGTACTATGTACGTATACCATAAATGAAAAGAGCGTTATTTACAACGCTCTAGAACTATTCAATTGTCAGTTGTACACGAGTTAGGTCTTCGTTCCTTTTCTTCATTACGTATTTATTGATGTAAAAGAAGTAAGGCATACCCATGTTCGTCTCGACAAGCGAATTGACTATGATGGTCTGCAAGCTCATCTCGTTTGCAGGTCTAATTCCTGATACGAATAAGGCAAATTCCCAGCCAAACTGGACCAAGAATCCGATAAGGTTGAGATATAGTAGAGTCTTTACACTGCTCTTCATGTCCTTTGAGAACAAGACGTCTTTAACGATTATGAATCCGTATCCTACGACTAGGAACACCGCCATAATCCAGTGATATGCGTTCGTGGTTCTGGTTGTTATTATCGTTAGGCTATCTGGCATTGCTTTAGCAAGCATTGGACAGCATATCCACCAGATGAATATGGATAAGGCTAAATGAACTGTGTACTTGTCTTTATTTAGCGCTAACCAGATAAAAGCTCCGTTTGTAATTCCATAGCTTAAAGACATCCACAATAGGACAAGGAAGGTGTTTAGAGGCCCTTGGAGGACTTTAGCGCCTTCTACCATAAAATAGATTTCTCTTGTATGAGAAACCAGGTAGAAACCGCCAAAATCAACGATTACATATAGGATTCCCATAAGGAGCGAGAAGATTGCGGTTATATGTCTCTTCTTTATAAATAAGAGAGTCATAAACGCGATGACGAACACACTATCTAATATCACATATAAAAGATTGAATGTTCTAGTCGGAGTTATTTGTTCGATTGCTCTAAGTATATTGTTCATGTGCAAATAATATCATAGGTAAGCAAAAAGAGCACCCTTGCGGATGCTCTTAGTGTTTGGATTTAATTAAGCAGCGAGTGATTCTCTGAATGCCTTGTTTGCTTCACGGATCTCATCGAGTTCCTTGATAGCAGCTTCGAGATCAGCGTCTGCCTTAGCCTTTGCAGCAGCTTCTTTTTCAGCCTTTGCAGCCTTCTGCTCATCTGTGAGAGCATCATATGCAGCCTGCTTCTTTGCTTCAGCAGCGGCTTTCTTATCAGCAGCAGCCTTATCAGCAGCAGCCTTCGCTTCTAATGCCTTAGCATTTTCAGCTTCGAAGTCTAAGCCCTTCTTCTCGCAGTCGATCTTTAACTGTGCGACACGAGCTTCTTCGACTAAGCGAGCGTTTTCAGCTTCTTCGAGTTTTGCTCTTTCTTCTGGTTCAATCCATTCGCCACCTTCAGCTAAGACCTTAGCCTTCTGGTCAGCGATGATTGCGAGGTTGTCAGCCTTTGTGAACTTCTCAACGTTCATGAAGATCATGAGAATTGCCATGATGAGGTAGCAGACAGCTTCAACACCGAATGCGAGAGTTGTCTGGAGAGCCTTCTGAGCTTCAGCAGGGAATGCTGACTTAAGACCAACGATGATACCGTTACAGACACCTGCCATAGCGACCATGATTGATCCGTAGACTGCCATTGTGAATCCGTCTGTACGGACACCATAGACAGCTTCCTGGTGATCGAGCATGTTAGCCATTAATGCAAGTGAGATATACATTGCTGGAGCTGTACCGAGTGCCTTTAAGCAGAATGAGATAACAGCGATTGTTGTGACTGAGCCAACATTTGATAATGCTGGGACGAAGACTGGGAGGTAAGCGAGACATCCGCAAACGAATGCCATGATACCGCCAAGGAGAATTGTCTTTGATTTTGTAAGCTTATTAGCGATTGGCCAGACAATAGCCATGCCTAATGCTGTTGGGACAGCACCAACTGTGTTGATTAATGAGGAGACTGAGAATCCGCCTGTCATTGCGTCTGAGTAGAATGACATAGCGTTGTTCTTCATCTGTCCGCCGAACTGATAGAGGAAGAAGAAGATAACGATGATCCACCAATACTTGTCCTTAACACAGATAGCAATCTGCTTTGACATTGGTGTAGCCTTGATTTCTTTCTTTTCTTCACCATTTGCAGCAGCTGCCTGAGCATTTTTAACTGCTTCTTCGGTAATTCTTTCACGTGTGAAGAAGTATTCAAGTAAGCAACCAACGATGAGGCAAACGATCATGACAATCATGAGGATTGTCCACTTGCCGTTTGCTTCCTGTCTTGTGATGAGGGTGTTGTACTGAACACCAGGGATGAGGTCCTTGACTAATGCGAAGTCAGAGACTGTCTTCTCTGTGATGCTTGAGTTTGCTGCCATGTAGACGTCTGTGTACTCATACTTTGGCATTAAACCAATTAAGTCGACTAAGAGACCACCAGCCATACCTGATAAGCCAGCAGCACCAAGCTGAGCAGCCATGATAGCTGTTGAGAGAAGTCCACGCTTTCCGCCATCACGGGTTGAAAGGTTGACTAATGCTGAGTGTGATGTGTAGTAGATTGGCCATGCGATTGCATAGAACAAGTTGTAACCTACTGCAACGAAGATTGAAGCGACAAGTCCACCGTTGTCAAACATGACTTCAGCGAATGTCTGTCCTGCGTAAGCACCCTCAGCACCGATTGCTGGGAATGGAACGAGGAATAAAAGAAGTAAAGCAACTGCAACAGCTGGCATACCGAGCAAGATAAGAGGTCTTGCCTTACCTGCCATAGTTGGCTTTCTTTCCATCAATCTTCCGACGAAGATGTTACCTGCAACGATTAAGATTGCAGAGATGATTGGTAAGAGTGTTTCAAATAAAGGGTTCCACTCTCCTAAACCCAAGACTTTGTCCCAATACTGAATGAGCCAGATGTTAACAACACCGTTACAGATAAGTGCAAGGATTGGTCCGAGCAAGTATCCTAAGGCTGCTTCAGGGAACAAAGAGACCTGTGAAGATTTGATCTTTGAAGACATCAAAGGCGTCTCAAAGAAACTTCTCTTCTCTTTCTTTTCTGACATAAGCGATCCTCCATATGATACGCAAATTATGATGTTCTAATTATACCAAACCTCGCGCAATCGCATAGATGGAAATTGCACAAAGTGTCGAGTTTATGTCGTAAATTGGCGATTCAAGAAGTTGGCGTTCAAAGACTGTGATTAAGTAAATATTCGAAATCTCAGCAAATCGCCTATATATAGATAAATGCGATATATGTGGGGAAATATAGTGATTAATAATCATTTACATTAAAAAGAGTCTTAATTATATTAGTCGGCATGAAGAAGAACACCGCATTGCTAATATTTAAAATCACCTGCACGGTGTTATACGTATTCATGGTTGGGCTTTTGATTGTCGAGGCTTCGATGGACGGACCAACATCTGGAAATCAGTCCACTTCCATCAGCGTGGTCATCGCTGACGTCATCAATAGCATCGAGATATTTGAGGCGCCTCCAATCACCGATGTTGAGGCATTCTCTGGGGTCATGAGAAAAGTCTTAGGCCACTTCTCCACCTTCTTATTATTGGGTGTGTTCTCAACCTTCACATACATGTTATGGTTCAAAGATGAGAAATGGAAATGGTCGATTCCGGTGAATTTTGCACAGGGTCTTGCAGTTGCAGCATTAACCGAGGGTATTCAGTTGTTGGTGCCTGGAAGAGCAGGACTGTTAAGTGATGTTGGGATTGATTACGGAGGATTTATAATTTCCGCCTTAACAATCACGATTATCATGGTGTTTATCCATCTAAACAAAAAGAAAAGAGCAGGGAACTAAGCATTCCTTGCTCTATTTTTAGAACCACTTCTTTTCTTTTTTGATTGCGTAGAGAAGCATGAAGGCGACCATCAAGAGTTCACCATACATTGAAATATAGAAGATGAATTGAGCGTTTCCTGTTGCAGGGCCTAATGCCGAGAATGCGAACATGAGGAATCCTGAGAGGAAGAGGAATGGGTTCTTCTGCTTAATCCAAACGTAGATTCCCGCTGCCATCATTGGGATTACTGTGCCAAAGCTCAAGATGCTTGAGATGGTCTCTGCCCATTTAGGTGTAACACCCTTGACTGATGCCATTCTTGCGATGCCTGCGATTGTAACAACATCAAGCTTTGTTGCGATAGCTTCTGCTAAACCAGCAACCATTAAGACTCCTGTGACTCCATAGATGATGAGATTCCAAGGCTTCTTCAAATCCATTGCGTGAACACAAACCGGGAAGAGCAATGGGATCAACAAGCCATGGCTCACGAATCTTAAACGTGAGATAAATGGTGCTGCCGATGGATCAACAAATCCACCAAGGGCGATGATCAATGCATCGTAAAATAAGCCAAATGTGATGCAAGCGGTTAATAAGGTGATCACGGATTTAGTCTTGACGTATCTAAAAATAGAGAAGGCCAAGATGACTAACTCTAAGACCGCGATAACCCAGATGACCGGCAAGCAGCTGGCTTCTAAGAACTGTGTCATATATAAACTCCTTAACGACTATGGCAACATTATATTGATAAATTTTGTCAATTGGTAGAAATTAGAAATTAATTTTAATTAATAGCGACAACAAGCCTGTTATCGTTATAATAAAGGCATGTACCCAACACTATTTGGAATAATCGATAGCTACGCAGCGATGGTCACATTAGGCCTCATCGCAGTCTTTGCTATAGTTGAAGCATACTTCAGGATTCGTGGTTTAAAGAAACGAGTGATGTATACGGTTGAGATACTTGCCTGCATCGCAGTTGCCGTTGGATTCATCTTCGCCATCCTCACGCAGAACCTGTACGACTTCATTGAAAAAGGCAGCGCGTATGAGTGGACATGGGCTATGACATTCTACGGAGGATTAATCGGAGGCGCTGGCGCATTCCTTGGGGTCTACTTCTTGTATTACAGAAGAAAAGAAGGACCATTCCTCACAAAGATATTAGTTGTCGCCCCTGCTGCTATTACTGCTGCTCACGGATTCGGAAGAATCGGATGCTTCTTAAGCGGATGCTGCTATGGCATTGAAACCGATAGCTGGCTTGGAGTCCTATTCCCTGGCATGGAACATAAGGTGTATCCAACAAACTTATTCGAAGCGATCTTCTTGTTGTTGTTCAGCGGAGTGTTGGTATTCCTGGCAGTCAAGCTTGATTTCAAATACAACTTCACAGTATACCTAATCGGATACGGAATATTCAGATTCCTAATTGAGTTCATAAGAGGTGATCATAGAGGCGGACTTGTCCCTGGATTGACCCCTTCTCAGTTCTGGTCAATCATCATGATACTTGGTGGTATAGCGTATATATTCCTGGTCCCACTGATGTACAAGAAAGATGAAAAAACCTGCTAATT
>JAKSVE010000032.1 GCA_024408295.1 Bacilli bacterium | reverse complement strand
TAGAAGTGATATGATTGTTGAAACATTTCAGTCCAACATAATGGGTTCACTTCAAGTTCAACAGGTCTTTTACTTTACGTGCGATCTAGTGTATTTGAGCCACGCCATGATGACTTCTTTTGAATTCACAAACATCTTTCTGTGGGAGATTCCGAAGAACTTAAAGTCAAGATCCTCTAATGTCTTAATAGTGTTATCTAGTATCTGAGGATTGAATGTTTCTTCATTCATTTTGCCACCTGGATATAGTGCGTCACCCACAAATAAATAGTCCTTGTAAAGTAGTGCCAGACAGCCTTTGCAGTGGCTTGATGGGAGTGGGATTATGAATAAATCATCCTCCAATTTGACGACGTCTTTGACTAAATTTCCTCGCTTTGTGTGTCTAAGTGTCTCTTTAGATCCGTAAATTGTTTTTATGTCTAGTCTCGATAAATTGAAGGAGTGGTCACGATGAAAATGAGAGATGATAACTGCCTTATTTCCTTCGATGTTGTTGATGGCATTATAGGCCTCATCTGACTCTCCAACATCGAAAATATACGTAATTTGCGGATATTTTATGATGATTACGTCTGCAGAAAGCGGAGATTCACTTGGTAGAATTCTTTCAAAAGGCAATGTGTTTTCCATGTTTAAGTATGATAGCACATATACATTAATCTGTTATCACATTATGCGTTGAATAACGTACAAGCGTACACATTTACTACGTGTATGCGTAAAAATTGTTGCGCGTATGCGTAGTTGAAAGTAGAATATCAAAGTCCAAAAGCAAAGCTAGAGTGATCTAGTGACGCAAAGCTAGAGGGTCTAGAAATAGATAGCCAGTTACCGAAATGTCGCTAATTGGTAATGGAGTTATCAGTGTGCGGCAACAATGTGTGCCGCATTTATTAATTACCGACAAATTTGGAGGAAAAGCCCATGGAATGGAAACTTAGCAAAGCAAGCCCAAAACAGGAACTTGACATCATCAGTATCGCAACGATTGCTTCAGCTGGTGCAGCTGCAATCATGATGATCGTCGACCTTATTGTTGGAGCAATCACAAAGAACGTTGTGGCAATCATCGTATTGAGTGCCTTAGCCATTGTCTTCTTAGGCGTGGCAGCAGTGTTCGCATACCTTTACATCAAGAAGGTCAACAAGGGAGTCATCAAGCCTTTATTCGAGAGGACATCAGAAAACTTGGATAAGGTCTCAAGAAACAAATATGATTTAGAGCCATATTCTCCTGAAGTTCCGCTCGGTGGATTCGAGGCCCTCAATGACACAATCAGCAAGATCAACGGCAAGTACAACACCATCGTCATGATGTCTTCAGTCAGCGATATGTCAGAACTTGGATTGAAGAAAGATCCTGCATTCGACGGCAAGACAGTCGATAAGGAAACATTCTTCTCATCAATCCCTAACATGATCAATGCCTCCAAAGCATTCAGAAACGCTATGGTGTCATTCATCTATGACACAAAGGAAGCAAAGCCAAACAATCACGAGATGTCTATGTTGTTAGACACCATCAATGATGTCTTCGCAGACAACTGTCCAGTCATCGCTCAGGATACTGAATACTCATTCATCGCATTCATGTCCAACATTGACTCAATCACAATCCTCAAGGATAAGCTTGCTTATGTCTGCAAGAGATCAATCATTGCTAGATATGGCGAGAAGTCAACAGACGTCCTTCCACTTAAGGTCTCTATGGCTGTCTACCCATACTCATCAGTCGATTCATTAGTCACAGACTTAAGATATGCTGAGAGAAGATCAGAAGACATTAATGTCTATCTCCCAGAAAGAAGCCTTGATAAGGACGCAATAGTCACAGAATCACAGAGAATCAACACAGTCGATGAAATCATCGAAAGAATGAACGCTGCCTTCACAAAGAAGGGCAACGTCGAAGCATATAGAGAAGAAGTCTTGGATTGTGCTTCATCAATCTCTGATTTCTTAGGATTCGATGCTTGTGCTGTTTTGGTTAGAAACTCTTCAACTGACACAATCGCCCAGATCAGCTCACACTGCCAGGTCGAAGGAAAGCACTTAGTCGTAAGAAACGACGCTAAGGCAATCATCGACGAACTCGCAAAGATCGTTGATAAGGATGGCTCACTTACGTTCTTCAAGAGAGAGAACGTCTTCTCAGACTTAGGCAAATACCTCGATATCTACGGCATCTACTCAGGCCATATGTCACTCGTCTACAACAACGGCGAAATCTATGGCGCGTTCATCTTCGCTAACTTCGAGAAGAAGCTTGTCATCGATGCATATGCAAGAGAATCACTCGTCGTCTTCTCTAACTTGTTCGCATCATCACTCAAAGAGTTATACAACAGATCATCAATTGAAGGATCTGCTGCAAAACTCGATTCCTTGCTCATGTATTCAGCTTATCAGATGTATACAGTCAACAAGGCAACATACACTCTCATCAGCCACTCAAGAGGCTTATGCGCTGGAACAAAGGGCAAGGATGGAGAGAAGTGCTATAAGGCAATCTATGGCTTAGATGCACCATGTGAGGACTGCCCACTTACACACGGTAAGAAGAAGAGATGCTTAATCGACAACAAGAATTACGCATACCACACAATCCTCGCTAACAAAGAGAACAAAGAAGATTCAACACTCTTCTTAGAGCCAATCGATAGACGTAACTTCTTAAGAGAACGTTACGATTCAGAGACAAAGCTCGCAACTCCATACGCTCTATCAATGCGTTTGGCAGACAAGTGGAACCTCAACCTCAAGGGTAACCTCCTCCTCTTGAACATCGCTAACTTCAGAAACATGATTTCAGTTCTTGGTGAACCAGAGGCAAACCAGTTCCTTAGAGAAGTTGGTGATATCATCGCTTCACTCGATGTCACAAATGACGAAATCTTCGGATTCAACGGATCAACAATCGCTCTTATCTTAAGCGAATCAACAAGAACCGATGTCTTCAGAATCGTTGAAACAATCGAAAAGGCGTTGAAGGAACGCTATGACGATACATATAAGGACTTCAGAATCGAGAAGTCATACCGTATCTTCACATATCCACAGACATTCGCTTCATCATTTGACTTCTTAAGATATGTTGAAGTTTACTTCAATTCCAACAACACACGTGGCGATAACAACATGTACATCGTCGATGGTAGCATCGTTAGACCTGCAAATAGAGAATCACACATCTACTCACTCCTCCAGAAGGCTTTCGAGAACAAGAACTTCGATATCCGTATCCAGCCAATCATCTCCAAGCCAAGCGGAGTCATCAATGGTGGTGAAGTCTTGCTTAGACTTAAGGATGAACTCACAAATTCATTCTTTGATGCAGGCGAATTTATTCCAATTGCATCTAGATACGGTTCAATGGGCCGCTTCACAAACATCATGATCGAACAGATCGGTCACTTATACAAGACATATGGTGCAACCGTCTTCCGTTCAGGATTCCTCGATAGAATTTCACTCAACATCGACTCTATTTACTTCAAGAACGACACATTCCTTGACGATATGGCTACCGCACTTGAAGAATACAACTTTGCAAAGGGCTTCATCTCATTCGAACTTAACGAAAGCGATATCGCAAATAACTTAGACATCATCAAAGAAGCAGCACGTAAGGTCAGAGCACTCAACATCAACCTCGTCTGCGACCAGTACACTGGTAAGGATGTCTCTCCAGAACAGCTTATGAAGTTAGGCTTCTCAGAAGTCAAACTCGCAAGATCACTTGTCATGGAAATCGACAATAACCCTAACAGACTTTCAGAAGTTAAGTCCCTTGTCTCACTTTGTAAGACATTCGGATTCAAGGTCACACTCGTCGGTATCGAAAGACGTGAGCAGATCAACGTCATCGATGATGAAGAGGGTGTCAATAACTACGAGGGTTGGTATTTCTTCAAACCACTCGTCATGGACGAATTCCTTGCTCTTCTCAAGAACTCAAGCGTCAAGTCCGTCATCATCAACAAATAACAACATCAACCATAGCCTCTATCCCGTTTGGGTTAGGGGTTTTGGTCATTCCGTAGGGAGGCTATATGGCTAAAGAAGGCGATTCAATTTTAAGAGTGGAAATAGATGTCCGCTCCAAGACTGTCGTGTCTTCCTCAATCAGAGGAAACAACACGATGTCTTTTGAGACATTCTTCACCCGTTATATGACCGGTGAACCATTTTCATCATTGGATGACACTTTCTCTTATAACGTCATTTCTTCCTTCGTAAATGCTAAAGAAAACCATGTTGCCATGTATCCATATACCGATAAGAATGGCGCATTGGTCTTCACGTTCATCTGGATGAAGCAGTTCCCTGATATCATCCGTATCATCGTCACTGAACTCGATCAGAAGACACTTGGAACATCCGTCCACTCAATCGACTCATTGACAGGCTTAACAGCTCGTTCGCATTTCATCAGAACAGTTAATGGACGCATAAAGAGACATGACCCATTCTCCAAGTGTGGGTTCGTCTTAATCGACGTCAATAATTTCAAGAAAATCAACGATAAATACGGCCACAGGGTCGGTGACGAATGTCTTAGAGCATTCGCCAATAAACTCCGCGAAATCGCCCCAAATTCCTTATTAGGACGTTATGGTGGCGATGAGTTCATCATCTTCATCGACGACACATCGGAAAACGATTTGATTCAGGTCGCTAAGAAGACATTAGCTACCCAGCTAAGCGTTAAGACAGGACATCAGACAGTCTTGATATCTTGCTGCTGTGGCATCTCCATGATGAATTACTCAGGCGCTGATTTCTCGATCCTTTTAGAAAGAGCGGACAAGTCTCTCCGCATGGCAAAAGGAAAGACAAAGAAAGAAGCTTACCTTGATAATAAGTTAGTCGCAAAACTTCAGACCGGCACAAGTGTCTCGGTTGAAGAGGAGAAGAAGAAAATCAAGAAACCTCGTCTCTTCAAAGATGAAATCAGAGGCTATAAGGCTGTCTGGGGCATCATCGGATCGCTTGTTGGATTGGTAACAACCGCATTGGCGGTCATCGGATATGTCGTCTCTTTTGTTCAGCATAAAGATGACTTCTTCCCAATAACCCCCGCAAATTCCGGTTTATTTGAGGCAACAGTCACTGTTTTGGCCTTGCTTATCATCCTTGGAGCATCAACAATCGTGTTCTCGTCTTTATACGGAAGCGCAAAAGTTAAGTTGCTCGAAGCTAAATATTTAGATTCATGGACAGGCAGTATCAACTACGATAGATTGCTTATTGATGGACCTAAGATGGTCAAAGGCCATAATGATTATGCGGTTCTAGAATTCAACGTCATCAAATATAAATATATCTTAGAGACTATCGGAAAAGAGAACTCGGATCATTTGATTGTTGGAATCTACAAGACCATCATGGCTGGCATGATTGATTCATCAGAAGTAGCGGTCAGATTCTACGGTGATAGATTCGTCGCCTTGGTTCATGACACATCTTATGAAGAAATTGAAAGAAGAGTCACAAATATCAAAAACTCAATCGAGCAGTACATTGCTGCTCACTACGATATGAGAGCGGATGTAATCGTCGGAGTCTATTATCCTCAGAAGGAGATCCTCGACTTCACAGCAGCTATTTCCCGTGCACATATTGCTCAGCAGAGTATCGATAGAGAATACCTTGCTCAACCAGTATCGCGTTATAAAGAGGACATGATGCTTTCAGAACTCAATGAATCAGAGTTTGAACACGCATCTAGAAAAGCTTTATACGAAGGTCATTACGAAGTTGTCTATCAGGCCAAGAAAGACCTCGTCAACAACTCATGGGCTGGAGTAGAGGCTCTATTCAGATGGAATGATCCAGTCAAGGGTATCCAATCTCCAGCGGAGGCATTGCCTCTTCTTGAGAGAAACGGAATCATCATTGATGTTGATAAACTCGTCTTTAAGAGGGCTGTTGAGCTCTTAGCGGAGCAAAAGAGAAGTGGTGCAAGAATTATGCCATTATCTGTTAACGTCTCCTCTAGACACCTTTTAAAAGCGGATTGGCTTGATGAGTACAAGAGAATCTTAGCTGACAACGGCATCGAAGCTTCTTTAATCGAATTCGAACTCTCTGAGGCTTCTTATATTCAGTCTGAGAATGCTGTATTGGAGGCTGTTGATCAGATTCACAAGATGGGTGCAAAAGTAGCTTTAGATGACTTTGGAAAGTGTCCTTCAAGCTTGGATATCTTAAGACGTGTCCAGTTCGACACCGTCAAAATGGATGGCGCATATTTCGTCGGAGATAAGGGCTTGGATGAGAAATCTCGCAAATTACTTCGTCATTTAGTTGATATTTGCAGGGATTTAGGCAAGAAAGTTGTCTTTGAGAAAGTTGACTCGAAGATCGTTGCAGACACCATTAAGATGTGTGGAATCCAATATGCACAGGGATTTATCTACTCTAGACCAGTTCCAAAAGACGAATTTGTCAAAACGTTGAAAAAACCAATTGCTTAAACTTACGATTAGCCTTCTTGATTGGGGGCTTTTTCTTTGCAAATCTCTATTGTTTTTAAAATTTGTTCAAGAATTCGTCTTCCCAAAATGATTATTCCTACGATGTAATCTAACAATTTTGCTTGTTTTCCTCACGTATATGCGTATACTATACGCGATAAAAGCAAACCTAGAGTGATCTAGGGACGCAAAGCTATAGGGTCTATAAGTAGATTGCCAGCTGCCGGTAGAACTAAGATGAAAAAGAGTGTATTAGCAGCATTAGGAAGTCTCGTTACGATGAATGTCGTTTGTTTGAGTATGCTCACTTTTGCTTGGTTCACCGCAAATCAGAAAGTCAATAATGGAATGAATACCATTACAGCCGTATCCGATGATCCGATCGACATTGCTTTTGAGTTGTACGAATACGACGAAGATAACTTAACGGGAAGAATCGCGGTGGATTCAACTACAGTGGATGAGGAATCTAATGAAATCTCGGTATCTAGATTTGCTTTGCCACAATACGACACATTCATTCCAGAACGTAACACATACAACAACAAGATTATGAGAATTGAAGTCACCTCAAAAGGAGAGGTTGATTCAACTTCAAAGTTTTCTTTAGATATTAAATGCACTGGCTCTTTTACTCAGAATGTAGCCGGCGAAGACAAAGTCACCAGAAATATGTCCAACATCATTGGATTCAAGTATTTCTTAAGACATGAGTTGGCTGACCAATCCGTTTTAAACGAAAGTAGTGCTGGCTCAATTTATGATGGTGCATATGCGCAATTCAGCTCAATCACAACATCCTATAGCTATGTCACTGTTGTTAATAATGTTGGTTCAAAAGTCTCGGATAACAAGATTGCATTGCCTTTAATGGATATCGACGAGAATGACGCTGAACATAAGACAGTCTTATATCTTGAATATTTCTACAACGAGGATCTAGTCGACTATTATTTCGAACATTCAACCGATTCAAAACCAACCGCAGATAATTTAGAGAGCACATCAATTAGTTTTGCGTGTGATATTTCTAATCTTACATTCCAAGGAGACTTAGACTAATGAAATTCAGTAGCGCTAAGTTAGGAATAATTATTACTTCGTTTTGCTCTGGCGCATTATTGCTTGCCAGTGGTTTTGCTGCTGCCTGGTTCTACGAAAACGATGAAATCGATATCAATAACGGCATTTCAGGCGCTGTTCTTCAGAAATATTTCCACTCCGGAACAGGCACATCCACGGATCCTTTCATCATCACTAGACCTAAACATTACGAAAACATGGTTCTCCTTCACTATAACCTTGAAGGTTTTGCTGATGTTGAACGTTATTTTGAAATTGGCACAGATTTAGGCAATGGAGTTCCTGAAGTCTATGAGTATGTCGATGGTAGATATACTGGCAAAACCACAACAAACCTAGCTTGTACACATATTGCCGCTTTACCTCCGCTAGGAACATCCCATAAGCCATTTAACGGACACGTTGAGGGTAATGGTCTTACCGTATCTGGATTCACTGTCAACGCTTCTAGGGAAATCTTCTCCGACGTCGGAGTTTTCGGATACGTTAATGAAGGCACTTGCTCAAATGTTTATTTCAGAGATTTTACAATCGATACAAGTGCTGCAGCGTATCCTGAAATCGATAACTTAGGACAAATCCACGAACACGATTTCGATAACGCGCACGTTGGATATCTTGCGGGCCATATGTATGACTGCTCGTTGTTCAAGAATGTTTACGCAAATAACTGTACATTAACAGGTTCAACATCTGTCAGACAAATCAATAACTATGGATATTACGGAACTGCCGTCCAGGACTCATTGGGTTCGGATATCGGTTTAGGCGCAAACTACGAATTCACGCTCGATGCAGAAGCGATTTATAGGTATTTCAGCGGCGCTTATACAACCATTAGCGACAAGCGCGCTCTTATTAGAAATACGGAAGAAACCGTGGGTTATCCAAACGATGAGAGGGATTTAAATCCAACGAAGTTCAGCGATGCGATTACAAGAAACCAATTGAGCTATGGTATGACTGGTAATACACCAAATAACCCAACTTCCCAGCCTAGAAACTACTCAGTCTCAACCTTAGGATATCGCGGATATCCAATGGACTATGTTGAAAACCATTACGATATTGTCGAGAAACACACCGGCACAAATGCTGTGCCTGCATATGACACTCAAGTAACAACACAATCCATTGACGAATTGGTTAATGGAACTGACATGGACGGCAATCCATATTCGGCTGATAATCCGTTGCAAGGCGATTATTTCTATTTCAATTCAACCGAGACGGCAGATAAGCCAGTGGGATGGAGATTGTTGCATGCTAGTGCAAGACCTACAACGGAAGGACAGGATACCACAACCGTGAGAATCTCAATCCCAGACGTATCATATAGGTACACTTCTCTCACGTCGGTTGATAATGATCAGAATATCGCAGAAACAACTTTGTATTTCGACGATGTTCCGTATAACGTCCCAACAACCGTAACCGGAAACAACGCATTCCTAAGCACGACGAGAAGACATACTGTCAGCTTTACGCCGATTAGCATTCCAAATGTCGACTATGGCGTACACAAGATTTCCTTTGTTTCAAGAACAGTTACCCACCACAGCGGAACAGCAGAAACTTATTACCACTATTACGGCAATCTAACCGATACATCTCTTTTACAAAAAGACATAATCGTTTCTAACAAAGTCTCAACGTCATATTCTTTGACTTCTGATGGCACAGTCAGAAACGCATTAACGCAAAACCCGACGCATTATACCTTCACGCCAGTTGCATATCTCAAGGATGATTACTTCGATACGCCGTTGTATTGCGTGGCGACAAACAAATCTGCCAGCGGCGTTTATTCGGAAGTGTCATTGAGCACAAACCATAGAAACATGCTTGATGCACCCGGTGCAGTTTTTGAATACCAGAATGGTAGATGGTATGCATCCGCCTCCATATACCAGGAAGATACAAGCAAAACTGAGGAAGACTTCTTTATCGGCGAGGCTCCTGAATTGGTGGCTTCCGGCTATAGTTCAAAGAACCTAGATTTAGTCGGAGGTGGAGTTTCTTTCACTTCTCAGAACCTCTTAGGAAACGCAATCAACGTCATTAACATTCCGTCAGAAGCTAACAACGCTACAGCTATGGTTAAAAAAATAACTACTGCTGATCTAGGCAAGAAGTTCTATGCGACCGAACGTTGCGCAAACTCTGTTGTTCTTTACATCAAGAATACTTCCAACGCTAGAGATACCAGAGACGATGTTATGGGCAATATCACATTTAGATACGCTTCAGTTGAATCTTTGACCGGTATTTTAGGAAACAACGCATTTACAAGGTGGTTAATTTCTCAACAAAACATCGGTAAACCTGTCTTTAAAAAAGGCAACAAAGAAACCCTTTTGCTTGAGAATTACGGAGTTAAATCAACATCTGGACTTAACGCCGTTAACACCTTAAAGGACTTGAAGGAGTCGCAGATTATGCAGACATCGTTGTGTGCGCTTGATAGAAGCGGAAATATCCTTGGCGCCTTCAACGCCGATGGTACACCTGGTGTTGGATTCGCAAGTGCAAGCGACCCAAAACTTGCTAAAATCGCGACATACGTTGTTGTCTTAGGTTCTTATTCCACAGGTAACGATTCAACAAATACATGGATTACTAGAATCGATTTTGACTATAAAGCGGAAGCTGGTTACGGCGGCACATTCGGTTCAGTTGGATATAGAGACGCAAGCGATACTATCGAAAATACAATTCTCAATTTCTATTTCGACAATCCGTTGGTTGGCGAAAACTATGTAGATTTCCAGTATTTCATCAGAGTGTTGTATATTGCAAATCCTGAAGGATCGACTTTTGAAGGCGTTTATCACATCCAATGTTATTCAAGCGTGGCAACGACACTTCGAATCTACAATTATTATCCAGACAAATATCAAGTTTATTTGTCCACCTCGAAATCAACCGGAAAAGACACAACTACCGGAGTTGATAATTTCCCTGACGAGACATTGCTTGAGGGGCAAACAATGACGGAAGAAATACCTGTTGTTGCGTTCTAGAAAAAGAGATGGGCTCATGGTGAACTAGTCAAGCGAAAGTAGACAGTTCAAAAAAGCACTTAATACCCCATGTCA
>JAKSVE010000031.1 GCA_024408295.1 Bacilli bacterium | reverse complement strand
TACATGTGCTGCTTGACTGCCTGTCTAACTGCATTCCACCATGTGAATGAGATGTGCTTCTGTCCGTCAAGTCCGCTTGTGTAGACTGGAGCGCCTGTTCCGCCAGCCCATGAGAATGTTGAATCCCACTTTGAAGCTGTCTGGCCATTGAAGCCGCCTGAGTCTAACTGAGCGTTACATCCTGCGATACAGCGGTTTGTAACTGTTTCGTAGCACTTGTTGTTGACTGAGCCGTTTCCTGAGTGGGTCATATCTGAGAGGACTGAGCCCTTGAAGCCCCATTCACCACGGAGAACTTCAGTCATTAATGGATATGATGCTGCGGTTTCCATTAAGCCTAAACGGTTGTAGGATCCCATGACACCGATTGATTTGCCTTCTTCGAAGACCATCTGGAAGGACTTGAGGTAGATTTCACGTAATGCCTGCTCATTGACGAATGAGATACCAGACTCACGGTTCTTTTCCTGGTCGTTGACTGCGAAGTGCTTGAAGTATGCGTAGACACCTCTGTCTGTTGCTGCGCCGACAACCTGAGCTGCCATTCTACCCATTAAGAATGGGTCTGCTGAATAGTACTCGAAGTTACGTCCGCCGAATGGTGAACGGTGTGTGTTGACTGCTGGTCCCCACCAACCTGACTTACCTGAGATCTGTGATTCCATACCGACACATTCACCCTGTTCGTGAGCAAGTCTTGGGTTGAATGTAGCAGCGATGATTGGAGATGAGACCCACCAGATGATGTTGAACTTCTGAGGTCCGTCACCTTCTGATGAACCGTTCTTACCGATGTTGTTGTTTGCTGGAGAATTCATTCTGTTGTTTTCAACATAGGTCATCATTTCTGCCCATGTGAACTGGTTGATGAACTCGTCCCACTTTGGATCGTTGACTTCGCAATCCTTCATTTCGATTAACTGTGTACGATCATTCTTAGCGAGTGTTGTTGATGCCTGTGTCCATCCGCCTTCAACAGCGTCTTCTTCTGATCTGTATGCAGCTTCTGGGATGTATTCGAAGTTCTTTTCTTCGTCAACTTCCCAAATGTTGAATTCGTGTGTGAGGAATTCTTCGAATCTTGAACCAGCCTTGACTGTTCTATCTTCGATTGTTGGGAAGGTTGGGAATGTGCCAACGAAGTCAGCACGTGACATCTGTGTGAATTCGATATCGTTTTCACCTGGCATTGATGAGTAGAATCCACGATCTGTGAATCTGTTCTCGACCTTGTTGCCTGTGAAACGGTCATTTTCGTACTTGATGCCGTCTGCTGTGACCTTTAAGTCAACCTCGTCATATGTTTCGTGTGCGCTCTTATTTAATAATAATGCGTAGTCGCCTGCGTCGAGTTCGTATCCCTTGAATCCGTTCTTGTTTGCGTCTGTGAAGTCGTAGTTTGCGACATCCTGGACGTGGAATGTGAGATAGACTGTCTGTGATTCGCCTGGTTCGAGCATCTTTGTCTTATCGAATGCGCATAAGACTCTGTCTGCCTTTTCGATTCCGCCCTTTGTGTATGGAGCCTTCCAGTAGAGCTGGACTGCATCCTTACCTGCGACTGAACCTGTGTTTGTAACCTTGACTGAAACTTCGATTAAATCTGTTTCAGATGTGATTTCTTTGTTCTTGTTTGGTCTGATACCTGTGATCTCCTGCTCGAAGGTTGTATATGAGAGACCATATCCGAATGGGAAGACAACACCTTCTTCTCCGTTATACCACTCATCAGCTTTGTCTTTGCCTTCATCCTTAAGCATGTCTGCATAGCGTGTTTCATAGTAACGATAGTCGACATAGATGCCTTCTTCGTATGAAACGTATGATGCTGGCTTAACGCCGTTGATACCGCCTGAGACGACCTTCTGAGCTTCTTCTAACCATCTTGGGTTGCTGTGGTTTGAATAGTTCTTATCTGTACCATAGCTCAACATTGGTGAGCCGTCTGCAGCAAACATTGTGTCCTGTGAAGCATGTTTTAGTCTGTTCTTTGTGTTAGGGATAGCTTCACCTGTGTGACGGTTGTCTGAGAAGTTCTGCCATGTTGGATCCTTTGAGAAGTCGCGGGTCCATGTGTCAACTGTCTTACCTGATGGGTTGACTTCGCCTGAGAGAATTCTTCCAACTGCGCCTGGGCCGACGTCACCTGGGTTACCAATCCAAAGGATACCTGCAACCTGCTCGTCTTTCATGAACTGATCACATTCGAAGATGTTTGATGAGTTGATGACGATGACGATGTGCTCAAAGTGTTCCTTTAAGTTGTCATATAATTCCTGCTCGTTGTCTGATAATTCAAGAGCGTGCTTTTCTGAGTAGCCGAATTTGACTGAGTCTGTTGCGTCGATTGTCAAGACGTCGCAACCTTCTGAACCTTCACGTGTAAGGACCTGAATAGCCAAGTCGTTATACTCATCTAATGAATCGATTAAATCGCTTGAGTACTTTTCCCATGCTGTTTCACCGATTGTAACTTCTGAGTTGCCCTTCCAACCATCGTTACCATTTGTACGGCCTGAGCCTGATTTTGAGCTGTCGCCATAGAAATCAGTTAACTTTGGGTTGATTTCGAAACCTGCGTCTTTCAATGACTGCTGTAAGTCGATTGCTTTGACGTCTCTGTCTGTTGAACCAGCACCTGAACCAGCGCCACCTCTTGCAAGGTTTGTTGATGACTTACCACAAACTGAGATCTTGCTTCCCTTAGCTAATGGTAATGTTCCGTCGTTTTTAAGGAGGACGAATCCTTCGTCAGCCATCTGGCCGTTGACCTTTGTAGCATGCTCGACATAGGCTGCCTTAGTGCCGTATTCACCGATATAGAGTGACTGAGGGCCCTGCTGTGCCAATCCTGGGACTGCGATGCTAGCGATCAAAAATGAAAGTATTAATTTGTTCATTTTTTCCCTTTCCTTTCATGTTGTTAAAGCATTGTTCATCCGGCTCTTAACGAGTTCAGATAGATTTATAGGTTTTTGGACCTACCAATGAAACTTTATGAAATAAATCTAAAAGAAAAGGGGTTTCATTCATATGACAATCTATACATATTTAATAGACAATTATGACATTTTGCATTTTAAATACATTGAAAAATGGATATATTAAATTATTAATAATTTAAAATACTATGGATTATCTTTCGATTAATTTGCGGGTCTTCATTTAAGTGAAAAGCGTTGATTTTATGAGTTTTAAACGTCTGATTTTGTGCTTCATCCATATAGTTTTGCGTTCACAATCACCCTAAAACGGATACAATTAGAAGCATGAATGTAGAGAAGATCAAAGCAATTCAAAACGAGGTTGGTAGCACCAAAATTGTGGTCGCTAGCAAGTACGTTACATCTAAGGAAATCAGCATATTAGAGGAGTTGGGAATACGCGATTTTGGCGAGAACAGAATCGATGCATTTCTTGAAAAATACACCGCCTTAGAAGGTCATGAGATAACATGGCATTTTATTGGTCACCTCCAGACAACCAGAGCTAAAAAAGTCATTAATAAAATTGATTACTTACACTCCTTGGATTCACTAGAACTTGCAAAAATAATCCAAAATCGCCGTGAAAAGCCACTAAAATGCTTTGTAGAAGTACATGGAACAGCTTCAGAAACCAAAAATGGGGTTACTATCGATGATCTTGAACGCTTTTTAAATGAGCTCAAGAAATACCCTAAAGTCAACGTCATAGGATTGATGGTAATGAGTGACAAAGAGCAGAGCGATGAAGAGAAATATGAGGTTTTCATTTCAACGAAGGCTCTCGCCGAAAAATATGGTTTGAAAGAAACCTCCATGGGTATGTCCGATGATTATCAGATAGCGCTGAAAGCAGGCACTACATGCGTTAGACTGGGCAGAACCATCTGCAATGCCTTATTTGAAAACGCGTATTGACGTGTGTCGTCGATGATTAATATGTATATACGGATGAAAAAATATTGTATCATTAATCCATGGTGAACATCATCGATATATCAAAAATATATAAGTCGAAAAGAAGGAGTAAGACCGCCCTTAAAGACATAAATCTTAAATTACCTGATACCGGGTTAATCGGCCTTGCGGGTGAATCGGGATGTGGCAAGACCACTCTTTTAAGAATACTTTCTGGAACGATGCAAAGTTTTTCTGGTGAAATCGTTCTATTCGACGAGAAATATACTGCTATAAATGCATCGTATTTAACAAAGCACGTTGGTTACCTTAAGCAAAACGAAGAGCTAATCCCATACCTAACAGTTAGAGAAAACCTAGAGTATTTAGGTAAAACCGAGCAATTGGACAAAAAGTTGGAACGTTATAATATCGATCCATCTCTTTTGAACAAATATCCTGACAGTATTTCCGGAGGAGAAAGACAACGTATCGCCATCTTAAAGCAATCGTTAGCCGGAAAGAAAATAATACTTTTAGACGAACCAACTTCATCTTTGGATAACGAGAACGCGTTAGAAATAATGAATTTTGCTCAGTCGATTGCGAAAGAATGTCTCGTTATAGTCGTGTGTCATGATGATAATCTTTTGGATGCATTTTGCGACAGAAAGATATTTATGGATGAGGGATCTATCGTGTCTGACATCCAATTAAAAGACGCGACAAAAGGATCTATTGGTCAAATATCAGAAAAGAGGAAGTCTAAGAGCAAGAAATCGTTGTTCTTTGAATCGTCTTTTAATTATTTAAGAAAACACAAACAAATCATGGCTGCCTTGACAACAATTCAGATCGTGCTTATTTCAACATTCTCCATTTTGTCATCTTTTTTGAACTATAACGGGGTAGATGATATCGTAGACACCATTTCCCAAACGTATGTTGGATACTCAAAACAATATGAAAATTTCGCGGTGTCCGGGAATGATTATGCATATGAACTGATACAAGACACTTTTGGCAAAGATAGTGTAAGGAAAATTAAATATCTCACCCTCAGGCTGCCGGATGAAACTACATATACAGCTCAGTGCGTGGTAGATTCGTCACTTAGAAGTAACGAGATCTCAATAGGTGGCATATTTGCAAAGGCATATCGAGTCGGTGAAAGCATAAGTGCAACATTTTCGAGTGGATGTGATGAATACGATAAAAGGGTGGTGAGAGAGATTCGAGACATTGATGAAATCAGGATAAGTGAGGAATCCGTCTTAACTACAAAAATTGACACCATATCGGTTAGGTACTATTCACCAAATGGAGTAGAGTATCTCAGAATATGCAACGCTGAGGCTTATGGAAAGGAACCTGGAACTTACGCTTCATTTAGCAATATTGAAAAATTATCCTTTGATGAAGGGCCGGAACAAAAAGATCCTTTTATCAAAGGCACTGTACTTGATTTGAGTAAGATTCTTGGAAGAGAATACAGCGTAACACGTGAATGGCCATCCGCAACAATAAAAGAAGACTCTTTATTAATTGATAAAGCATCTTTTGACAGCGTTGTTTCATCTTCAATCAGATACGATGGGCTTCAAATAAAAGTGGCAAACAAAAGGAAGGTTGCAAGGTTTTTTGCTGCAAATCACCTACTTTTTAATTACGCCCAAACAACAGACAACGACATTAACAAGGCAAGAATGAATGAGTGCGACAATTGAATACCTTCATTCAAAACGGCTATCAAGGCGAAGAATTGAGATATATTTCATGGATTCTCCTGATCTCATTCACGTTCTTAGATGCGCTGATCCTCGTGTACGAAAGCAAGAAAGTCGCTTCAATCAGAAAGGTCGAGCGGTCTAACCTCAAGAGAAACGGATTCTCAATTTCGTTCATCTACTTCTCCTCCATTCTTTTCCAAACGCTCGCCCATTCAGTGGCATGCGCTATTCCTTTGTTTCTCGTTGCATTTTTAGGGAAGGGTCTTAGTGGTGTTCTGTTCGGAGCACAAAGTAGCGGAATACACTTCATATCGTTTGACAATATGTTCCCAATTCAACTGGTAGTTTTATATATTGTGTCACTATTATCTATTGCTGCTACAGCCCTGTTGGAGGCAAGAAAACATGATTAAGTTGGATTCAATTTCAAAAATATATGAAACTCCAGAAGGTCCATACCAAGCCCTAAAGAATGTTTCATTCTCTTTTCACAAGACAGGTTTCTACGGAATCAGTGGAGTATCCGGAGCTGGCAAAACCACAATACTTTCAATCATCGGATTATTAGATGAACCGACAAACGGCATTGTCGAAATCGACGGAATCGAGGTTAATGACGGCAACCTAACAACGATTAGATCTAAGTACATTTCCTTCGTTTTTCAAAAGGAAACTCTATTAAAAGGGTATTCTGTCTATGAAAACTTAAGGCTGGTAACCGATAACGAAGAACAGATAGATTTCTATTTAAAGAAGGTAAGACTGGACGACGCAAAAAACGCATTCATTAATGAACTATCCGGCGGTGAAAAACAAAGGGTAGCGTTCATAAGAACCCTTTTGGAGAATCGACCAATTTTGTTGTTGGACGAACCAACCGGAAACCTCGATAAGAAGAATGCCAAAATCGTCATGGATATCCTTAAGGAGGAATCTAAAAGGAAACTGGTCATAATGGTTTCACACAACACCGAGCTTCTTGATGAATATTCAGACTCTAGATTGTTAATAGAAAACAAAGGCCTAACCATCAGCAAAGAGATTGACTCGAATAGCGATCAATCAAGCGCGATAATCGGTGATAGAACAATTAATAAACCTCTTCTTTTCAAATGTGAAACCAGAAGAAATATCTCATCATCAATCGCAAACACGCTGGCGTTGGTTATTATTTCTTTCTTTATGTCCATCTCATCCTATTCTGCATTCTATTCGACAAGAACCGGCGCTAAGAGCAATGGAGAGATTGGTGATGTCATTTTGGCATGCAAAGAACACGAGGTTGACTTGGATGCTGATTATCACAAAACGGTATTGGTTAGATCAGGGAAAACCCTAAATGATAAAATTGCGTCGACTTTTGATGAAAAAATAGCCAAGAAATGCTTTGTTGTCCAAAACAATTTGCCGGTTGTTTTTTCAAGCGACAGCAACCTTAGTGCCAACGATATTATTGTTTCTTCAAGATACTATAGAGAATATCCATACAACGAGGGCTACAAGGTTGGCGACTCCATCTCATTCGCAGATCTTACATTTAATGTTAAAGAGGTAATCGACAGTCCTTGTTTCTATATAAACAGCGAAAACGAAAGCATCATTTCAACATATAAGAAAAACCATGTTCGTTTTATCGATTCAGCCGATGCGGAGAGCACCTCAACAAGTTTAGTGGTGTTCAATGACAGCTACCGTTTGGATAGCAATCAACCAGCCACCCAAATACAGCCTGCTTCAACACTTGGCATTACTCTTGAAAATAATCAGGCAGTTTTTGGTTTTAAGGACTCAGGCAATCAATTCTATTACCATGTTGACAGACAAGGGATCAACGCTCAGTACTGGGAATCTTGTTTGGATATGAGAATGTTCTTCCCTAAAGGAATTCAATATATCAATAAATCCACGCTTGGTATCGATATGAGTTTGGTCAAAGATAACATCCTATACGTAAACGATTCAACCTATGACCAAATCTCGTCCATCGTTTCTGGTATGAATTTAGATGAGTATGCTTTATTTAACGATAACGACAGAGTCGTAGATTTCATTTTGGACAACGAATTAAAAATCGGGGCGAGCATGCTGAGGAGCGAAAAGGCACAAAAACTTGATTACTACATATTGAACATCGGTTCAGGCACATTCTATTTGAAAGGTATGTTTGATTTTGTCTTCTACGCATTCTTACTCATCTATGTTCTCTATAACGTCACAATCGTTGTAAACACCACGAAAGAAAGAAAATACACCTTAGGTATACTGGACATAGCCGGTGTTAAAAGAATTGAGTCCCTCGTGTACATAAACTCCAAGGCAATCATTTCTTCGCTTATATGCTTGGTAGCTTCAGTCGTCATTACATCCGGAGGATGGTTTGTCGGCTATGTGAATGGGATACTATCAAACTTGGGCTTTGCGGCAAACTTCCTTTATGTATCTCCGGCGGCGGCGATATTTGTTGCTGTAATGTTATTGCTTGCCCCAATAGTGGGTTTAGCTTTATCACTTCTAAGACTAAGATCAACGACAACAAAAAGAATATTTGATATCGAAGAATAGCGATATGTCTATAAAAGAAAAGACCTCTCGTCGAGCTAATCGATGAAAGGTCTTTATTCTTTTTGAAACGTTGCTAGTTTTCTTTTCTCTTCTTTAGAGCAACGGCTAATGCAACGCAAGCAGCTGCGCCAACGATGAAGGTTGTCTCGATTGATCCGAAGCATCCCTTCTTGCCTGGCTTCTCACTTGATCCTGCACCATCAATATTCGTTGTGACATCTAAGACGTAGAGTTCGAATGATGAGCCGACGTCTGTTGTAGTTCCATCAGAGAAACCGAGTGTGACGATGATATGGACAAAGACATTTGCTTTTTCTTCGCAAATACCGCTTATTTTGTTCTCGTTTAACTCTAATCCTGCTGGAAGTTTATTTGCAGGATCGATTGAGAATTCAACGTATTCGATCTCTTTTCCGTTATATGTGTCGCCAACATTTAATCCGTCATTGAGTTCAAGCTCGACATTGACTGAGTCACCGACATTGACGGTTAAGACACCATTATCAACACCCTTGAGGTTTGCATCTGCTGTCTTAACAAAGTCACGCTGCATAGCACCTGAGTTACAGCACATCCACATTGACTGCTGGCACATTGTTCTCATTGCGTACCACCATGAATATGAGACGTGTGTTTCTCCGTCTGTGCCCTTGAATGTTGGAGCACCAAGAGATGCATCCCACTTACACTCGACTGCGGTTCTATAGTCAGATCCGTCGAGCTGGTTGTTACATCCTGCTAAGACACGGTTGTTGATGCATTCGTAGCACTTGAAGTTGACGTTTGAGTTACCGTTGTGGGTCATATCAGAGATGATTGATCCCTTGAATCCCCACTCCTCACGCAAGACTTCTGTTAAGAGAGGATATGATGCTGCTGTTTCCATTAAGCCTAAACGGTTATATGAAGACATGATGCCTGTGACCTTGCCTTCCTGGACAACCATCTGGAATGGCTTGAGATAGAGTTCACGAAGTGCCTGTTCTGTTAAGAATGCTGAGACACCTTCTCTGTTCTTCTCCTGGTCGTTTACTGCGAAGTGCTTGAAGAAGCAATAGATACCCTTGTCTGTTGCGCCTGCGACGACTCTTCCTGAGATTCTTCCAGAAAGGAATGGGTCTGCTGAATAGTATTCGAAGTTACGGCCTCCGAATGGTGAACGGTGGAGGTTAACACCAGGTCCTGCCCAACCGTACTTGTTGTCACGGTGACCTTCGATACCGACACAGTCGCCCTGCTGTTTTGCGAGGTCAACGTTGAATGTTGCGGCAACGATTGGAGCACCACACCACCACATAGCGCCGAACTTAGATGGTCCGTCTGAGTCAGAAGATGATGGCTTGCCAACTCTTGAGATTGCTGGGTTGTGTGAGTTTCCGCCGATGATGAATGGAAGCATTTCTGCATATGTCATCTGATTCATGAACTCAGTCCATTTTGGATCGTCGATATCAAGGCCTACTAATTCCTTGAACTGGATTGATTCAGATGCTGATAAGGTTGATGCAGCCTGTGTCCATCCTAAGGCTTCGATGTCTTCTTTGGTCTTCTTTGCCTTTAATGGGATATATTCTCCATCATCGTTCAATTCGACGTCTGACATTGTGAATTCGTGAGTGTAGAATTCCTGGACTCTTGAACCTTCTTTGAGGGTTCTAGATTCGATTGTTGGGTGCGATGGATATGTGTTTTCCTTGTCGGAACGCTTGAACTGTGTGAATTCGATGTCGTTCTCGAGTGGGATTGATGAATAGAAGTCATTGCCTGAGAATCTGTTCTCAACCTTGTGGTCGGTGTAGCGGTCGTTTTCATACTGGATTCCGCCTTCTTTGACCTTGAATGAGACTGTATCGATTACTTCGTGTGCGTTCTTGTTGATGGAGATTTCATAGTTACCACCATCAAGCTCGTATCCCTTGAAGCCGTTGTTGTTGGCATCTGAGAAGTCGTAGCTTGCGTAATCCTGGATGATGAAGTCTAACTTGACTGTTTCCTTTGCGCCTGGCTCAAGGAGTGATGTCTTGCCGAATGCGCATAATACTTCGTATGCCTTTTCGATTCCGCCTTCGTAATATGGAGCCTTGAAGTAAAGCTGAACTACTTCTTTTCCTGCTACATCTCCGGTATTTTCGACTTCAACATCGACTGTGATCTTTTCTTTTCCAGTCTTGATTGTACCGTTCTTAACATTTGTCTTAACGATCTTCTGGCTGAAGGTTGTGTAGCTTAAGCCATAGCCGAATGGGTAGCAAACACCTTCTTCTCCTTCATACCAAGCATCTGCTTCTGATTGGCCTTCATTTGCAGCGATATCGCTATAGGCTGTTTCATAGTAACGATAATCTAAGTAGATACCTTCTTCATATGAGACATATGCTGATGGTCTAACACCATTAAGTCCGTATTTGACAACTTTATGTTCTTCGTTATCCCACACTGGAGCGGTCTTATATGAACCATATGCGTGGACTGGAGATCCATCTGGATTGAACATTGTATCCTGTGGATATGCAACCTTTGTGTTTGGATCGATGTTTGTCTGGAGGTTGTCTGCGAAGTTCTGGAATGTTGGGTTCTTTGTGAAATCTCTTTCCCAAGTATCAACTGTTCTACCTGATGGGCAGACTTCTCCTTTGAGAATCTTGCCGATTGCGGCTGTACCGTTAGCGCCAGGTGTGCCCATCCAAATAACTGCGTTGACCTGTGGGTCTGATTCAAGTCTTGCACATTCGAATGCGTTACCTGAGTTGATGAGGACGATGACTGTGTCGAAGTTCTCTTCAATCATGTTGAGAAGATCTTCTTCATTTCTTGATAACTCAAGGTAATGTCTTTCGCTTAATGGATCGGAGTTGAAGTCACGTGCGTCGTATGTCTTACAGTCAGCACCTTCTGTACCACCACGAGCGAGGACCATGATTGCGGCATCGTTGTAATTTGAGATGCTGTTCATGACTGCATCATCGTAGCTTGAGATTGGAGTTTCTCCAACCGTTGCCTCTGAGATGCCCTTCCATCCAGAGTTACCGTTCTTACGGCCTTCTCCTGATCTTGAGTTTGAGTTGTAGAAGCTCGTTAACTCTGGGTTAATTTCATAACCTGCATCTGTTAATGACTTCTGGAGGTC